>CAYUCK010000001.1:0-43654 GCA_964443335.1 uncultured Gammaproteobacteria bacterium
GGTTGAGGATGATAAAGTTTTGGGTGTTTTTAAAGCTCAAAAACTTTATACATTTTCTGGTTTAAACAAAAAAGAGGTTGACAAAATTATTGCTGGTGATATTGTTGCTATTGCTGGGATTTCAGAAATTAGCATTGGCCAAACAGTCACTCATCCAAATTTTCCAAAAAGTTTACCGACGATAAAAGTAACTGATCCAACCATAAAAATTACTATTGGCCCAAATACTTCACCTTTTGCAGGTAAAGAGGGAAAATACGGGACTTCTCGTCAGATAAAAGAGCGTTTATTAAAAGAAAAAGAAACTAATATTGGCTTAAAAATTCAAGAAGATCCAATTGGTGGTAATTTTATTGTTGCCGGTCGGGGCGAGCTTCATTTATCAGTTTTAATTGAAACTATGAGACGAGAAGGATTTGAGTTACAAGTTTCCAAACCACAGGTGATTTATAAAGAAATTGATGGGGTTATACACGAGCCTTATGAGGAAGTAACTGTTGATATTCCATCAATTTATTTAGGTGAGGTAAGTGAGGAGTTTGGAAAAAGGCGAGGTGTGTTGGTTGATATGGTAAATAGTGGCGAAAACACTCGTTTAAAATTTAAAATTTCTAGTGAGAATTTATTGGGGATTAGATCAGTTCTTTTAACAAAAACTAGAGGAACAGCCATTTTAAGCACTTATTTTTTAGGTTATTTTCCAAAAGGAGAAAAAATCAAATCTTTAAGAAATGGAGCTTTAGTGGCTGTCAAAAGTGGAGTGGCAATGACTTATGGATTGGTCAATGCTCAAGATCGAGGAGTGCTTTTTGTTTCACCAGGTGAAAAAATTTATGAGGGAATGGTGGTTGGAGTGGGAACAAGGGAGTTTGATATTGAGGTGAATGTTTGTAAAGAAAAAAAATTAACTAATAATCGCTCAGCTGGCGAGGGAGTGTCAGTGCCTTTGACCCCGGCAACTAAACTTTCTCTTGAACAGTGTCTTGATTTTATTGCTGATGATGAGTATTTGGAAGTGACTCCGAAAAATCTTCGAATTCGCAAAAAAATTCTCTCTCTTGTAGAGCGAAGAGTGGCAAAAAGAGAGAATAAGGGATAAATCTAATTTTTTGTTGGGGAGCTAGGATTCGAACCTAGAGTACCTTGCTCCAAAGGCAAGTGTGTTACCGTTACACCACTCCCCAAGATAAGTTAAAAGTTAAAAATCAAAAGTTAAAAAGTCAAAAAACTCTTCAATTAATAAAATATTTTAGCACAAAAATCTAGTTTTTTCTTTGATATAATCAAGAATATGGATAATTATATAGTTTGCCCTCATTGTCAAAATAAAATCCCTTTAACTCAAGCTTTATCGCATCAAATTCAGGAAAAATATAAACTTTTTTACCGCAAAAGATTAGCAGAGGAAAAAAAGAAAATTGAAGAAGAGTTAAAATTGACTTTATCAGCAAAAATAAAGTCAGAGTTAGAACTAAAACTTAAAGACAAAATTAATGAAACCGAAGAGTTGCGTGAACAAAATAAAAAACTTCAAGAACAATTACTTGAGACCAATCGTTTACTGCGTCAATTAAAAACAGAAAAAGATCAATTAAGACTGGAAATTGAAAAAAAATTAGCCCAAGAGCAAGAAAAAATTAGACTTGAGGAAAAAAAGCGAGTTGATGAAGAGTATCGATTAAAGATGCTAGAAAAAGAAAAACAGATGGAGGATATGCGCCGGCAAATTGAGGAGTTAAAAAGAAAGTCTGAACTGACCTCTCAAGAACTACAAGGTGAAGTCCAGGAGGAGGAAATAAAAAATCTCCTTTTAAAAAACTTTCCTTATGATCAGATTGAAGATGTGCCAAAAGGAGTCAAAGGCGCTGATTTAATCCAAAAAGTCAAAAACGAATATGGAAAAATTTGCGGTACAATTATATGGGAGTCAAAAAGGACTAAAGCTTGGAGTGACGGTTGGATAACTAAGCTTAAGGAAGATCAGCGTCAGGTTAAGGCAGAGTTAGCCGTGATTATCTCTCAAGTTTTGCCGGATGATATTAAAAATTTTGGTTTTAAAGAGGGAGTTTGGGTTGGTAATTTTTCGTCTTTATTGGGAGTGGCTTTAATTTTAAGACGAATGCTTATTGAGATTGCCTCAGTAAAATCATCCTTAGTTGGCAGAGAGGAGAAAAAAGAAATTCTTTGGAACTACTTAACCTCAGTCCAATTTAAACAAAGAGTTGAGGCGATTTATGAATCTTATCAGCAGATGATGACTGATTTACAAAAAGAAAAAGATTGGTTTAGAAAAAAATGGGCGCGCCAGGAAAAAAATATTGAACAGATTTCAGAGAACATTTTAGGAATGCATGGAGATTTGCAAGCAATTGTTGGCCGCTCTCTTCCTGAAATTGAAAAAATTCAACAACTTGAAGCCGTCGAAGAAGATAAAACAGATTCCCAAAAAAATCAATTATTTTAAAAAAATATGGATGATTTTTTTAAATTTGCATCCAGAGCAGTTATTATCGTTCCAATTGTTATTGTTATTTTAGCTTTAATCTTAAAATTTAATCAAAATCAAAATAAAAATTCTCAAGTTTTACCAACTATTTATCTTTCTCAAACGCCAAAAAATCATTTATCTCCAACAAAAACGATTGATAAAAAAGAAAATAAAATTGGTATTAATTTAAAAGATCACTGGCTTTGTCAATACCAATTAGCGAAAAATTTTTATAAACTGGAAATTAATAAAGGAAAAATTATTCTTGAGGCAATAGAAAATGGTCAATTTCAAAAATATGATCTAACACCATACAGTTTTATGATCGAATCATTACTTAATATGGATATTAATGAGTTAGAAAAAATGGCTAGTTCATATCTACCAAAAGGAGTTAGTCTAAAAAGTATTCTTGATAGTTGCAAAAAACTATAAAAAAATGCTCTGGCTATGACCTACTTTCCCTAGAAGCTTTCGCCTCTAGTATCATCGGCGCTGACTTGTTTCACTTCCTTGTTCGGGATGGGAAAGGGTGGTTCCAAGTCGCTTCAATAACCAGAGCAATAAATATTGTATAATATTTTTATTAAGAAAACAATATGGAAAATCAACAACAACAAAACAATCTTTTATTTTTCTCTTATTGCCGGAACCCTCAGATAAAGTTTGAAACTTATGAGGAAGGAGAAAAAGTTATTCTGCTTCTTCGCGCTCATCCAATCACTTATTTTAGGGTTATATTTAACTTTGTCATTTTTTTGTTAATTATTTTTTCTTCAAATTTTTTTCTTAGTTATTTGTTAAATAGCAGTCTGGTTTTTATTGTTAATTTATTTGCTGTGGTTTTTGTTTTTAGTTATATTTTTTTTAATTTTTTAAACTGGTACTTTAATGTTGGGATTGTTACTGATAAGAGAATTGTTGATATTGATTTTCATAATGTTTTATATAAAGAAGTTAGCTCAGCTTACTTAGATAAAATAGAAGATATAGTGGTTAAAAGTGGAGGATATTTTGGTAGTTTTTTCGATTTTGGAGATATTTATATTCAAACAGCTGGTGCTATTGATCATATTGAATTTCACAATGTTCCGTTTCCCTCAGAGGCAGTTGAGACAATTAATAAATTATTAGCTAGAAAACATGGACATTAATAATTTGTTGAACTCTTTTAATTCAGTTTTGATTGTCAATCTTTTAATAAAGTTTTTTTTTATGATTTTGTCTTTACTTTATTTATTTTATTCAGTTGTGATTTATAAACAAATTCAAATGATGAATAAAGTATTGGAGGATAGATTTAAAAGTTTAATTATTTCTTTTAGTCTTATTCAAATATCAATAGCTTTAATTTTGCTTATTTTTGTGATATTTATAACTTAGATTATGCTCAAAGCGCATGTAGCTTTTTATTTGGGTGAGCAAAAGCCGACAGGTTATTCGCAGGTAGTTTTTCGAGATAATTTTTTTTTGGCAATTGAGATACCTGATGGTTTGGATTCTTCTTCTGGTTATCAAATTATTGACAATATCAAAAAAAAATTAAAAGAAATAAAGTCATTGGCAGAGTTTGAAAATTTTATTGTTGAGGTTGTCAAAGAAAATAATCTATCAGCTTCTTGCGCGATTGCCTCAGGTTATTTAAAAAATAATATTTTATATTTAAAAACATTTGGTCAAGGAAAAGTTTTTATCCGTCGCAAAAATCAATTTGGTCTTTTAATTGATAAAGATTCATCAGCCTCAGGAGAGGTGGAAGTTGGTGATTTTTTTATTTTTTTGACCGATAATTTTTTAAATTTAATTGGAGGAGAGGATGAGTTAAAAAAAGTTTTTGATCATTTAAGTGTTAGCGAAATTATTGATAAAATTACTCCTTTGCTAAAAGTAAAAAATGATCAAGGAGCAGTAGCTCTTTTTGTCAATATTGTTGAATTTCAGGAAAAAGAAGAGTTTCCTGTTTCTGTAGCTAGTCCTTCAAATTTTAAAACAAAAATTAAAGATCTCTGGTTGGTAATGAAATCAAGTAAAAAAACTTGGACATTGATGACAGCGTTTTTTCTTTTTGTTATTTTTATTTGGAGTGTGATTTTTGGTTATCAGCGAAGAGCAAATAAAATAGCCCAGGAAAAAATTGCCTCAGCCAAAAAAATAATTAACTCTAAATTATCTCAAGCGCAAGATATCGCTTATTTAAATTTAAATCAATCATTAACCTTAATTAGTGAAAGCAAAGATGAATTGAGAAAATTAAAAAATGAGATTGGTGATAAAAGAAAAGATTTAATAGAATTGGAGATTAGTATTAATGAGGCTGAGAAAAAAATTTTAAAGAAAGAGGAAAAAAACTACCAAGAATTTTTTGATTTAAGAGTTGATGATAAAAATTCAATTGGAGATAAAGTTTATATTGATCAAAATAGTGCTTTAATTTTAGATAAAAAAAGAGGAGTGATTTATCAATTATCATTAGAAAAAAAGTCTTTAAGTAGCATATTTTTTGACAAGATTAAATCGGCCCAACTTATTTCTGGTTATCAAGATGTGATATTTTTCTATGTAAAAAATGAAGGAGTTTTTAGAATTAAAGATAATAAATTAAATAAAGTAATTGAGAACGATAATAATTGGAAAGAGATAGTTGATATGTCAGTTTATAATGGCAATCTTTATTTACTGGATATAGGTAAAGATGAAGTTTTGAAGTATCTGTCAACCGCTGATGGTTTTTCTAGCAAAATTTCATATTTTGAACAAGGAGAATCCATTGATTTATCATCAGTTAACTCAATGGCAATTGATGGCTCGATTTATTTAGCTGGTAGTCAATCAGTTCTCAGATATACGTCAGGAGTAAAAGATGATTTTAAAATGAATTTACCACAAAAAAATAATGATTTTGCAAAAATTTTTACCAATAAAGACTTAGAAAAAGTTTATCTTTGGGATAAAAATCAAGGTAAGATTTATGTTATTGGAAAAAGGGGAGAATATATCGAACAGATAAATTCATCAATTTTAAAAAAAGCTAGTGATTTTTTTGTTTTTAAGGAAAAAATATATTTCCTTGTCGGAAGTAAAATTTATCAAATCGAATAATTTATCTTAATGTTGGGATATTAAACTGCCAACCTTGATCAGTTGGTTTTATAAGACCAAGAATGTTTCCTGCCACCAATTGAAAAACTACTAAAACTGCAAAAACTAAAACAATGCCAATTAAAGCATTAGTGATTTTGTTTTGAGCTTTGACGATTTTTTCTTTTTCGCCGCCTGATGTAATCCAGTCATAAGCTCCCCATAAAAGATACAAAAGCAAAAACATTCCAGCAATTACCAAAAACATATTTATCAAAAAACCAACTAAATTGGCAAATCCTTGAACTGGATCATCTTTTCCAAAATCCATTCCGGCCGGCGGATCAACAGTACCAAAAAGTTTTTTTATATCATCTTGAGCTAAAAGTTTCATGTTTTAAATAAAATATCCAATACCTAATATTTTACCAATTAATCGAACAGCAACAAAACTGACAACCACAATAATTAAACCAATAGCCGCAAAAATCATTGTTGCTTGTGCTTTTTCAAGAGCTTTGGGATCATCACCGCCAACAATATACATATACCCTCCGCGCAAGGCCATGATTAAAAAGATTAAAGCTGCGCCAGTACCAGCTAAGGATAAGCCAATGCTAACTAAATCACCAATTGATTTGATTTTTTGAGCTGGGGCAAATTGTTTTTCAATATCTAAAGCATAAACGAAAAACATAATATAAATATAAAATATCAAAAAAGAAAAATCAAATATTAAAAATTGTTATAATATTTTCTATGTTTAATCCGCAATTTCTAATTACCAATAAGATTTTAAATAATATTGCCAAAATTGAGGCAGCTGAAGAAGTCATCAAGCATTCGCCACTTTTGCCTTTATGGGAAAAACAGTTTAAAGAAGATGCCATTGTTCGTTCAGTTTACCATGGGACTCATCTTGAGGGAAATGCTTTAGCTAAAGATGATGCTAAAAATATTTTGGCTGGAAAAGAAGTGGTTGGTCGGCCTCGAGATATTCAAGAAATCATAAATTACCGAAAAGTAATTGAGTTTATTGATGAGGAAGCAAAAAAGAAAATTGAAAAAATCACTGAACAACTAATTAAAAAAATTCACAGAATAATTATTGATAAAATTTTAACTAATGGTCAAGGAGAATACAGGACAAAACAAGTGATTATTCGCAACTCAGCTACTGGTGAGGTGACTTTTCGACCACCCCCTCCAGTTGAGGTACCTTTTTTGATGAGAGAGTTTGTTTATTGGCTAAATAAAGAAAATAGTGACTTGCATCCAGTTTTAAAAGCCGGTATTGCTCATCATGAGCTGGTAAGAATTCATCCATTTATTGATGGTAATGGTCGCGTGGCGCGAGTTTTAGCTACTTTAATTTTGCTTTTGGGAGGATATGATATTCGTCGATTTTTTTCTCTTGAGGAGTATTATGATAAAGATGCAGCTTCTTATTATCATAATCTTCAAAAAGCCTCAAATGGGGATTTGACTGCCTGGCTTGAGTATTTTACTTTTGGAGCAGCTGTTGAGTTTGAAAAAATTAAGGAAAAAGTCTTAAAAATTTCCAAAGATGTCAAATTAAAAGAAAAGTTTGGAGGACAGCAGATTTTTTTAACTGAGCGACAAATGAAATTAGTTGAATATATTCAAGAAGTTGGTTATATTCAAAACCCAATGTTTAAAGAACTTTTTCCTCAAATATCTGAAGACACAGTCCTTCGCGATCTTCAAGATCTAATTAAAAAAGGTTTAATCAAAAAAGTTGGTAGTACTAAAGCAGCAAGATATGTTATGGTGTAATGTTAAATTCTTTAAAGAAAAAATATATTAAAAATTAATTTTTGTAGACTCTTAATGAAATTCTCGCAGTTGGCAAAATATTTTCAAGAAATTAGTGAAAACTCTTCTCGTTTAGAAATCACTCGGATTTTAGCTCAACTTTTTCAAAAATTAGAAGCTTTAGAGTTGGAGAAAGTTGTTTATTTACTTCAGGGCAGAGTGCGGCCGCAGTATGAAGGAGTTGAGTTTGGAATGGCAGAAAAAATGATTATTAAAGCAGCAATACTTGCCTTAAATATTGAAAAAAATTATTTTGAAAAAGAATACAAAAAAATTGGTGATTTAGGTGAGATAGTTGAGTTTTTTAAAAAGCAGTTTTACTCATTTGAGGAAAAAGAGATGGAAGTTAATGAGGTCTATGACTTTTTTTATAAAATTGCTACTGCTTCAGGTGAGGGTAGTCAAGATGTTAAAATCAGTTTATTATCTCAGCTTATTAGACAAATTGATCCTTTATCAGCAAAATTTTTAGTGCGAATTCCAACCGGTAATATTCGGATGGGTTTTTCTGATATGACGATTCTTGATGCTTATTCATGGATGATCAAAGGCGATAAAAGTTTGCGCCATCTTTTTGAATCTGCTTATCATGTTAGGCCTGAACTAGGTTATCTGGGATGGTTGGTTAAAGAAAAAGGGGTTGAGGCATTAAAAAAAATTGAGCCAAAAGTTTTTACGCCAATTATTATGATGAGAGCTGAGCGATTATCTTCAGCTAAAGAGATCATTAAACAACTTGGGGAATGTTTGATTGAAGAAAAATTTGATGGGTTTCGTTTGCAAATTCATTATAAAAAGTCAAAAGTAGAAGAGAGTTCACAAGTTAAGCTTTTTTCTCGCAGTCTTGAGGATGTTACTTTTATGTATCCGGATATTGTTGAGGGAGTAAAAAAGCAAGTTAAAGCTGAAGAGATCATTTTTGAAGGTGAGGCAGTTGGTTATAATCCACAAAATAATCAATTTTTACCGTTTCAGCAGACTGTTCAGCGAAAAAGAAAGTATGGGATTGATGAATTATCAAAAAAAATTCCTTTGCGTCTTTTTTGTTTTGAGCTTTTATATAAAGATGGTGAAAATTTTATTCAGCAACCATTTATCAAAAGACGAAAAGTTTTAGAAGAGTCAATCATTAGTAAAAAAGATGTTAAAAATGAGGTGGTTTTAATTGCCAATCAAGAAAAAGTAAACAATGCTTTAAGGATTGAAGAGCTGTTTGAAAAAGCAATCAAAAATAATTTAGAAGGAATTATGGCAAAAAAAATTACTGGTGTTTACAAACCGGCAGCTCGAGAATGGAACTGGATAAAATATAAAAAAAGTTATTCAGAAAAAATTAATGATACAATTGACTGTTTGGTGATGGGCTATGATTTAGGAAAAGGCAAACGGAGTGATTTTGGGATTGGTGCTTTTTTGGTAGGAGTTTATGATAAAAAAAATGATCAATTTTTAACCGTGGCTAAAATTGGCACTGGTTTAACTGATGAGGAGTGGCGACAGTTAAAAGTCAAAAGTCAAAAGTTTAAAATCAAAAGTAAGCCGATTAACTATTTAGTTGATAAGACAATGGAGTGTGATGTTTGGTTGGAGCCAGCAATTGTTGTGGAGATTCGCGCTGATGAGATAACCAAATCACCGGTTCACACTGCAGGATTAGCTTTGCGTTTTCCGCGATTGGAACGGTTTCGAGAAGATAAAAAACCTGATCAGGCCACTACCTTGACTGAGTTGTTTTCGATGTCTGGCAAGCATTTGTAAAAAAATTAAGGGATATTCAACAAAAAAAGATAATGGATTATATTTTATTCGACGAGAAGAAATATTAATAATTACTTTTTTATCAATATATATTTTTCCAAAAAAAGATGAATGAATTGTAATATCAATATCTTCATGAACTTTATTATCATCGACACAAACTTCATTTTTTATTTTTTTCCAAATATTCTTTTTGATAGCAAGGGCTGGTCCCAAAAGGACTCCATAACCTGATAAACTCTTAAAAAAGAATTGATAAAAAATTGAAGGAAGAAGACAATGGTTAAAAAAAATCATATCATATAAATAAAAATGATTAGAATAAGCAACAATATTTTTATCTAACTGAAATATTTCTTTAACTTTTTTTATCCAATTTTTTGGCAATTGACCATCAGCATCAAATTTTGCCAAAATGTCGCCTTTGGCATTATTGAAACCCGTATTTCTTGAGTAAGCAATACCTTGTTTTTTTTCTTTAATGATTTTTAAAGGTAATTTTTTTTTAAATTTTTTAACGATTTCAATTGTTTTATCAGTACAATTATTATCAACTATAATTACCTCATCAGCTTTTTCTTCTTGGTAAACTAAGCTTTTTAAAGCTTTTTCAATATATTTTTCTTCATTGTAAACAGGGATAATGACGGAAATTTTCATTTATATATTATAATAAAATAATCTATGAATAATTTTTTTTCGATCATTGTTCCTACTCTTAATGAAGAAAAATATTTACCTAACTTATTAAATGATTTATTTAGACAAAAAGAAAAGGATTTTGAAGTGATAGTTGTTGATGGTTATTCTCAAGATAAAACTAAAGAGATTGCTCTAGCTTATAAAAAAAAGTTAGATTTATTTTTTTTTCAATCCGACAAAAAAAATGTTGCTATTCAAAGAAATTTTGGAGCTCAAAAAGCCCAAGGTCAATATTTAGTTTTTTTAGATGCTGATAGTCGAATTCAGTCAACATTTTTGTATAAAGTTAAAAAAAATATTTTAAAAAATAAAGGTTTAGTTTTTCTTCCTTTTATTAAACCAGATAAAAAAAACAAGATTTATCAACCTCTTTTTGATTTGGCTAATTTATTAATTGAATTTATTCAAATGACACCAAAAAAATTTTCCTTAGGTGGTTCAGTGATCATTGAAAAAAACTTTTTTCAATTGATTGGTGGCTTTAATGATAAACTGTTTATCTCAGAAGATCATGAGTTAATTCAGCGAGTTTCTGATTGGGGAGTAAAAATAAAATTTATTAAAAACTCACCAATAGTTTTTTCCTTAAGAAGAATAAAAAAAGAGGGCGAAATTAAATTTTTTTATAAATATTTTTTAGCAGCGGCAAAAAGATTGCTGTCGAATAAAGAAATTACCCAAAGGATTTTTGATTATGAAATGGGAGGACAGATGTATGAAAATCAAGAAAATAAAAAAACCATATCAGAAGTCGTCAATAATTATTTTTTAAAAATTAAAAAACTTTTTAAAAATATAATTAAAGAAATTAGTTAATTTTAGATTTTAAAATAACTTAATATTGGGTAATGATCAGAATAATGATTTTCTATTTTTAGTGTTTTTATATTTCTTAGATTTCGATAAAATATGTAATCAATTTTTAGTGATTTAGCAAAGAGTCTTTTAAATAAAGGTAAAAAAAATTTTTGAATTGGCAGATATTGTTTAATAACTGTTTGATTCTTAAGGGGGTTAATTGTTTGAACGATTTTTTTAGTTGCCTCGGAAAATCCAAATTTTTTCATCAGAGCCTCGAGTCTTTTCCTTCTGTAAGGATAGTAGTTAAAATCTCCGCAAATAATTATAGATTGATTTTTTTTACGATCAATGCGATTTAATATTTTTTTAAGACTAGAAAGTCTAGCTTCATTTGTTCCAATCACAAAAAGATGAAGATTAATGATAGAAATTTTTTTTTGAGTTTTTTTGACTAAAAAATCAGTTTTAAGGACAGTTCTTGCTTGATATTTGTTATCAAATAAAAATTTAAAAATATTGTAAAAATATTCACTAAAATTTTTTGACAAGTCAAAAAAGCCATTTTCTAATAAATGAAATTTATTTTTGTTATAAAAAGTAATCACACCATAAATGCCATTTAACTTAATAAAAGAGTTATTATATTCTGCCATCTTGTAGCCAAGCTTCTCAATTTGTTTTATGTTTTTCTCATCAATTAAAAATTCTTGAAGACAGATAAAGTCAGGCAAATATTGAAAAACAATTTTTTTTAAATCTACCACTCCACTATTAAATAAAGTGTTGTATGTCAAAACCGAAAAGTTCATTTACTTATTATAAAATTTTTATTAATAAAAATCAAAAAATTAGGTTATCCACACATTTTGGATAATTTTGTTTAGATTGATAAAACAAGATAATTACACAATTTTTTACTATAGGTTGTCCTATAGCAAAAGTATAAAAATTTATAGGTCTTGACAAATGATTTTAAGTTTTTTATCATTGAAATATGAATCACTTTGTATTTTCAGAAAAATCTAAGCAGAAATATGACAATAAGCAATCAAGAATTAAAGGCGAGTTGATTGATTTTGTCGCTGATCAGTTCAAGAAAATTGCTAAAAGAAATTTGAAGATTCCAGTCACTTTGTATCATCTATAAAAAAAAGAGCATCACTACCGCTCGAATTAAGGGTGTCGACGAGTAGTAATGCTCGATTATTAAATTAGCAAAAAAAATTTTTTTTGTCAAGAAGGTATTTACTTTATTTGATATACTGCTCCCAAATTATTACTTGATCTAAAAACTACTTTACCAATCTGATTAAATTTATCTTCTTTTATGTTTGGGTATTTTTGTTTTTCCAAAGTCGAGACAATAATATATTTTATTTGGTATTTTTTAATTAATTTTTTTGTTTGATTGATGTCTTTTGATTCATATATATTAACAATATCAGGAATCCTTTTTCCAACAAAATCAGGGCTCCCTCGCCAAAGCCATTCGTGTACCAACCAGCCGGCAACAGTCGGCAGCCCAGTAAAAGCAGAGATTCTTTGGTAGTCAGTGTATGAGTCGCCTTGAGCTTCAAGAATCACTGGTTGACCAGCGACATTTTTATTTAGCCAATCAATTATTTCTTTGTCTTCAGGATAGCTTTTATTTAGCCAATTAGCCCCATCGAGGTTTGGTGTTTTATCTAGTTTTCCATAATAGGAGGGAATGGCAAAAAAAGGATAAATAAAAATAAAAACCATTAAAATTGAATAAGCAAAAATAAACAATCTTTTTTTTAATTGTTTTAATTGAAAAAATACAATTGTTGAGGCAATTCCCATCATAATAAAAGCTTGATAGCCAAGTTTAAACATAGTATTGGCGCGAAAATGAGTTGGATAAATGTCTTTAACATAAAAAAACTCAGGAATAAGAATAAGAAAAGTACCAAAGGAAAAAAGAGTAATTAAGTAATTGGTAATTGAGTGATTATGGTAGGATTGAGAGAATTTTTGATTTTTTTTTAATAACAAAAATAAAATAAAGTTTATCCAAAAAAATCCCCAAACAACAAAAAGCATCCAAAAATCTGAGATTTGGCAGTTACCTGCCTCAAGCAAAAATGGTCCAATTTTACCAATCTTTGTTAAAAAACTCGGGGCGCAGTTAACGCCAATTCCTGAAACAAATGGAGAAAAATAGTAAGAAAAAGGAGTAGAAAAAATGATAAATGAAGACAAAAGAGTGGCAATTGAGTAAAAAAAAGCTTTTGAAAAGCCAAAATTAATAAAAAAAACTAAACTTAAAAGCAAAAAATAAATTGGACCATCAAAAGCATTAGTCATATAATGTATTGCTACTAAAAAACCAAGAAATATAATTTTCAAAAGATAATTAATCTCAAAAATCTTTTTTTTGATTTTATAAAAAAGTAAAAATAATAAAACTAAAGTGAGCAAAACAAAAGGAATATCAAAAACATGACCATGAAGATCAGCAACCACATAAGAATATGAAGGAAATTCATGTATTGTGTAAGGGATAAATCGAGTGGCATTGGGGTACCAGTAGGCACTGGGGTTAAATGAGGAGAGAATTTTCCAAAATGGAATTGGTGGTGCATTATCATTGGTAGGATAACCAGTAGTAAAAAGATAAATAGTTTGAAGATTGCCACCTAAATTGACAAGAAAAGCACCAATAAGACCATAGATAATAGTCTTCCATTGATTAATTTTTTGTTTAAAAGAATGGATAATATTGGTAATAATTGAAAAAACTTCAGTTATTCCTAAAGCAAAAATAGTTGCCAAAATCAGATTGTAACCAATTGAGGGCAAAATGTTAGTAAGTTTGATTAACAGGGCTCCAGTTAAATGACCAAAATAGTAATAGTTAATTGGTTCAGGAGTATACCACATATCTTTTGGGGGAAAAAATTGAGATCGCAAAATCGAATTAATAAAACCAAAGTCCATAAATTTTTCCAGTGATTTAATTGATGGTTCTTGAGATCGGATAAAAGCCCAAAACAAAAACGAGAATAAAAAGATTATTTCTTCAATGACAATTATAGGTATAACTGAATAAATATCTTTTAATGAAGATCTTTTTTCTTTAAAAAAAAAGAGAAGATTAAGTGAGATGGCAATGCCAATAAGCAAAAACAAAAATTCTCGCGTAAAAGGCAACATTTTTAATGTTCCCAGCACATAAGCTGTGTAAGAGATAAAAATAATGCCTATTGTTTTGGCAAAAGGATAACCTAGATCTAAAGAAAGTTTGCCTAAAATTTTTTTTGTTAAAGGAAAAAAAATTATGCCAATAATTAGCAAATAGAAATACCATTGAAGTGAAATTTGAGGCCAGTTCATAAGAAAATATTATATAATAATTAAATTATCAATATGGATAAAAATTATCAACCAAAACAGTTTGAAGAAAAAATTTACGAGTGGTGGGAAAAGCAAGGTTTTTTTCAGGCAAAAGTTAACCAAGGCAAAAAACCATTTTCTATCATTTTGCCACCGCCTAATGCTAATGCTAATCTTCATTTGGGTCATGCAATGTATGTGGTTGAGGATATTATGATTCGTTATCATAAACTTTTAGGTGATGAGGTTTTGTGGTTACCTGGAGCTGATCATGCTGGTTTTGAGACACAGTTTGTTTTTGAAAAAGAGTTAAAAAAACAGGGGAAATCAAGATTTGATTATGATCAGGATAAGCTTTTTAAAATGATCTGGGATTTTGTCATGAAAAATCGAAATAACATGGAAAATCAACTGCGTCGCTTGGGTTTTGCTTTGGATTGGTCAAAGAAAAAATTCACCATGGATAAAGAAATTGTTGAAATTGTTTATCAAACCTTTGAAAATTTATATAAAAAAGGCTTGGTTTATCGTGATACAAAAATTATTAATTACTGCACTTTTTGTGGGACTTCATTTTCTGATTTAGAGGTTGTTGATAAAGAAAAAACAAGCACTCTTTATTATATTAAGTATCCTTTGGTTGAAAGTAATGATTATCTTGTGGTTGCTACCACCAGGCCAGAAACACTTTTGGGAGATACGGCTGTGGCTGTCAATCCCAAAGATAAGCGCTATAAAAAGTTAATTGGCAAGCAAGTGGTGATTCCTTTTGTTGAGCGAAAAGTATCAATTATTGCTGATGATTTTGTAGATCCAAAATTTGGTACTGGTGCAGTCAAAGTGACTCCAGCTCATGATTTTAATGATTTTGAGGTTGGTAAAAGACATCATTTAGATTTAATTCAGGTAATTGATTTTAATGGCAAGATTAATGAAAATGGAGGAGAGTTTGCAGGGCTTTATGTGGGTGAGGCAAGAAAAAAGATTGTTGAGAAATTAAAAGAAAAAAATTTATTGGAAAAGATTGATGAAAATTATAAAAATCGGGTTGGTACTTGTTATAAATGCGCTCGTCCTCTTGAGCCTTTGCCAAAAGAGCAATGGTTTGTGAAGATTAAACCTTTAGCTCAAAAAGCCAAAAAATATGTTAGTGAGGAAAAGATAAAGATTTACCCGAAAAGATTTAAAAAAATTCTTCTTTGGTGGTTGGATAATTTTCGCGATTGGAATATCTCTCGTCAAATAGTCTGGGGGATAAGAATTCCAGCATATAAATGCAAAGCAAAGATCAAAAATCAATGGTTTGTGTCAGTGACGAAACCTAAAAAATGTTTAATCTGTGGCAGTTGTGATTTTGAGCAAGATACTGACACCTTTGATACTTGGTTTTCTTCAGGGCAATGGCCTTACGCAACTTTAAAAAGCTTTAATTTTAAAAGCAAAAATTCAAAAGATAGCAATTTTTTTGATTATTTTTATCCAACTTCAGTGATGGAGACGGGTTATGATATTTTGCCTTGGTGGGTGGCAAGAATGATTATGCTTGGTCTTTTTGATACAGGTAAAGTCCCTTTTAAAAATGTGTTTTTGCATGGATTAATAAGAGACAAACATGGTCAAAAGATGAGTAAAAGCAAGGGAAATGTTATCAATCCAATGGAGATGATTGAAAAATATGGCGCTGATGCTTTGCGATTGGCTTTGATTTTTGGAACAAAAGAGGGAAGCGATATTTTATTTTCTGAGGAAAAAGTAATTGGGATGAGAAACTTTGTTAATAAAATTTGGAATATTGGCAGATTTATATATCTTAATAAAAATCAAAAATCAAAAATTAAAAATCAAAAATTAAATGAAAAAACAAAGTTGAATAAAAATTTAAATAAAGAGGTGGGTCAATTAGAAAAAAAATATTTTAAGATGATGGATAGTTATCGATTTTCTAAAGCATTGGGATTGTTATATGATTTTATCTGGCATAGAATTGCGGATTTTTATATTGAGCAGTTGAAAGATGAGGTGATTAATGGTAATATTAAAGCTTTGAATAGTCTGGAGGAGGCATATTTGGAAAGTTTAAAGATGATTCATCCTTTTGCGCCATTTGTCAGCGAGGCAATCTATCAGATTTTTAAAGGTCAGGATAAATCAATTTTAAGTTTAAAGTTAAAAATATGAAAAGAACCTATCAACCTAAAAAACTAAAAAGAAAAAGAAAACATGGTTTTTTAAAAAGAAATTCAACTAAAGATGGAAGAAAAGTCCTTAAAAGAAGGAGATTAAAGGGTAGAAAAAAATTGACGGTTTAATTCTAATTAATCACATGCTTGATCAAAACTTTTTTAATACAATCTTTGTTATCCCAATTTTAAATATTTTGCTTTTATTTTATAAATTTTTTTCGCTTTTGAAAATCCCTGGAGCATTAGGATTTTCTATTATTGGTTTGACGCTTTTTATTGTCTTATTGCTTTATCCTTTAACTAAAAAACAAAAGTTAATCGCGGAAAAACTAAATGAGCTTAAACCAGAACTTGATAAATTAGAAAAAAAATACAAAAATGACAAAGTTAAACTTCAACAGGAACAAATGAAGCTTTATCAGCAAGCTGGTATTAATCCAGGGCTTGGCTGTCTTCTGCCTTTTGCTCAATTTCCATTTTTTATTGCTTTATATAATGTCTTGGGACTATTTTTGTTAGATCACAAAGGTGTTAATGTGATTAAAAATATTAATCAAGTAGTTTATTTTTCTTTTTTGAAAATTAATGAGATTAATCCTTGGTTTTTGGGATTAAATTTGGCTTTATCACCGCAAAAATCAGGCGTTTGGTACTATCTTTTAGTGCCAGTTGTCACTGGAGTGCTGCAATATTTTCAAATCAGTTTAATGACACCAACACTTCAGAGTAAAACAGAAAAAAAAGAGGAAAAACAAGAAAAAAAGTCAGAAACAGAAGATTTTCAGCAAGCAATGAATGTCCAAATGAAGCTGATGATGCCGGCCTTGATCGCCTGGTTTGCCTATACTTTGCCTGTTGGTTTGGCTTTGTATTGGAATGTATTTTCAATTTTCAATATAATTCAATACAGAAAAACCAAAGTTAAAAAATAATTAAAAATTTATTTAAAAAACTATGGAGAAAATCGAGATAATCAAAAAAGAAACAGAGGAGTTATTAAAAAAAATTATTGATAATTTTACTGTTGAGGTAGTTGAAGAGCTGGGAGTTTATCAGATTGTTATTAAAAGTGATGAGGAAGCTTCAGTAGTAATTGGTCGGCATGGTGAGACAATTAGGGCAATTCAAAAGATTTTAGAGGTGATTTTGTATAAAAAATTTGGTCAGTCAGTTGAGATCTTGGTCAATGTCAATGATTTTCGCGAAAAACAAAAAGAACGACTTGAGGTTTTAGCCAATGAATATGCTCAAAAAACCCAGATGACTGGTACACCAAGCTTTATTCGAAATCTCTCCTCTTATGAAAGAAAACTAATTCATGAGTATATCACCCAAAAATATCCAGATCTAACCACTTATTCAATAGGTGAGGGAAGAGATAGGCGACTGGTGATTGACCTTAAAACCAATAAGATGCTGAAGGAGTGAGATGATTTTTTTAACCTTGATTTTGATTTTTTTTTCTAGCAAGATACATATATAAAAGTATTAAACCTCCACCAATAAAAAGCCAATTACCGATCTTTTTAACGATTTTTTCACCTCTTAAAAGTAAAATTTCTTTTTTTTCCTCATCTGATAATTTTTGTAATACCTTAAATGAGCTTTTTAGGTGATTTTCTATAATTCTTGATCCATCCTCATCTATAACTTTTTCATCAATTAATGCTTTTAATATCTTATTGAATTTTTCTTCATTAAATGAATTTTTATCAAATACTTGATCACCACCTTTTCTTAAACTTTGATCTAAGATCTGATAAAGAGTTGAGATAAAAGAGGAGATAGGATTTTTTTCTATTTCTGCGATTTCTTCAGGTGAAAGATCGACATCTTGAGCTGAAAGATTTCTTAATTCTTGATTCTCTTTATTCTGTTGTTTAATTTGCGTCAAATCATAGTCTACTGCGATTTGTTTTATTACTTGAGCCATTCTTTTTATCTGAAGAACTAAAACTTCTTGGACTTGATCTGGAATTTCTTCTTGGCCATCTTTGATAGTAGTTCTTACTGATCTTAATTGATTAATTCGATCTGTAATAGATTCTAATTGTTGATTAAGTTCATTTTTATAACCTTCATCAGTTGTCTCTTGTATTTGTTCTCGAATTGTTTGTTCTTGTTCTTGTAAAGCATGAACTTCAATATCATAGGCTAAAGCTTGCATTATTGGAGATTTACTATCTTTCATTTTTTCTAATTTTTCTTTGAATTCATCTTGTTCGCCTTCTTGGTTTTTTCCATCTTGCGTTTTACCTGTTAGTTTCTGAAAAGATTTGTTTAATTTATCTAGAATTTTTTGTGCTTTATTTTGGTCTTTAATTTTTCCTTCAAGTAATGCTTTTTTTAATCTAGCTCGCAAAATCTGAAATCCGGCGCGATATATATTTTCATTAACAGTAGCAGCTAAAAAAAGTTCAAGAACTTGGTTGTTAATTGGGCTGATTGTTTCTGGTGATGGTCGTGGTTCTGGTGATCGCATTATTTCTTGATGTCCTCTATCTTGCATATTTTTAACTATACCATAAAATTTAATATAATCAATTGATTTTGCTTGTTTATTTATTATAAAATCAATTTATGCTTGATTTTTATCTTTTGGGATTAAAAAAAATCTTATCTTCAGGAAAAAAAATCTTTCTAATTGTATTTGTCTATCTGTCAATAATAGCTCTTTTTATTCATTTTATCAGCAAAGATAGCCAAAAATTTAGCCAGAACAAAATTAATCAAAGCCGGCAAGAGATTTATAGAGTCATAAATGATGAAAAACTAAATAGTACTAAAGAAGGTAAATTAGCAATATCAGTGTATCGTGGAATTATGTGCAGTATGATTGGTGAGGCTTGCACTGATAATCCAGATGATGGTGATAAAAACTTTAAAAGTTCTTTTTTTGGGGTTATTAGTCATTTATTTGTTTTTCCATATGCCAATCCTCCAGCTTCTGGGGTTTATTGGGTGTATTCGGGACTACAAAATAGTGGGTTTGTGTCAAAAGCCTATGCTTGGGAAGGCATAGGAATGGCAGCAATTAGGCCATTAAAAGATATTTGGGTTGCTTTTAGAGATATTTCTTACATGATTTTGGTTTTGGTTTTGGTTTCAATTGGTTTTATGATAATGTTTAGGACAAAGATCAATCCTCAAACAGTGATAACGGTTGAGAATTCTTTGCCAAAAATTGTTATGGCTTTGATCTTAATTACTTTTTCTTTCCCAATTGCTGGTTTTTTAATTGATCTGATGTACGTTTTAATTATTTTGGTAATTCAGATTTTATCACCACAGATACTTCAGATTAAAGATATTGGTATTAATAGTTCTGCTGATTTAGTATCACAATATTTAAATCCAACTCTTGGAAAAATATTTCCACCGCGTTTTTTTCAAAATTATTGGCATATCGGCAATGATATGTACAATATCCTTCCTGAGACAATTAGATTGATTTTAATGCCGATTTTACAAATAGCAGCTGGTATTATAGGAATGACCATTGGTTCTAAAATTGTTAGTTCTAATAAAGGATTAATGCAAGCTATAGCAAATGGTTTTAATAATATAGGAGCGTCTGCTATTGGTTGGATACCTACATTAATAGGTTTAATTCTAGATGTAGCACTTTTTGGAGCAATAGCTGTCTTTGGTCCTCCTGCTTTACTGGGATTTTTAGTTTTTTTTACTTTAATTTTTGTTATTTTTCGAGTTTTTTTTGTTTTACTTTTTAATTATATTAGTGTTCTTTTATTGATTATTTTATCTCCAGTAATTCTTATCTTTGAGGCAATACCAGGTAAGGGAACTTTTTCTTGGTGGATAAAAAATATAATGGCAAATCTTCTTAGTTTTGTTTTAGTGATTACCTTGCTTTTGATCTCAACAATTATTGGGGCAACTTTTAGCGCCAATAAAGAAAGCACCCCCTGGGCGCCACCTTTTATCTGGGGGATAGATGGTCAGTCTTTGGCTGGGGTAGTGGGACTGGGAATTTATTTATTAATTCCTGATTTAATCAAGCTGTTAAAAGAGGTAATGGGGGTAAAAGGATTGCCGGTTGGTATAGGTCTGGGCACATTTTTTGGCGGAGTAGGAGCAGCTTATGGCGGAGCAACTGCGACTTTACAGCAATTTACTGGATTAGCTCAGATGCCAGTAATATCAAGATTTTTAGGAAGAGTACCTGGTTTGCGTCAACTTAAAGAAAAAGTTATTCCTCCGTCGACTTATGAGATTCAGTTAAGGAGTGCTAAAAAAATTTTAGAAGGTATGGCGGCTACAGCTACAGGGGAATCCAAAGAAACGTTAGGGAAAATAATTCAAGATGTAGAATCAGAAATAAAAGCAGCTAAAGGTTAATTATATAAAGCCTGGTATTTTTAAAATATTGACTCCAATTAATCTTAAGATAAAAACTGAAAAAATAATTAAAATTAAGCCCATTATGCAAGAGGTCAAAAGCTCTTGGGCTTTTTTTATCTTTTCAGCATTGCCTGATGAGGTTTGGATTTGAAAGGCAGCATAAATAATGCACAAAAAAGCAATTGTACCAGCCAAACCAATACCAAAACCAAAAACTTTTTCTTTAATTAAGGTGGAGAAATCTGAGGAAAAACATCCTAGAGCTGTCCAAACACCGCCTCCATCTTTCATACAGTTATTAAAACATTGATTAATCTCAGCGGTATTTTTTAAAGCACTACAAAGTTGACTGGCTTGAAGATTGTCTGAGGAAACACAAGTGCATTGATTAATTTCATATTTATTTGATGGATAGCCTTGAACACAATAGCCTCGGGTTTCTTTAGCAAATCCTAGATTACCAAAAAAACTAATGATATTGTCATTTAAAGGATTAAATATAGCCATTAAAAGTGAGGGAATAAATGACACTAATTGAAAAGGACCAGGTGCAAATCCTGATAAAAATCCAAAATTATAATTAGCCATTGCTGTTAAATTTGGGGAAACAAGTTTACCACAACAAGCTTGACCTATATCGCCACAATTTTTTCCGAAATTTGATACTCCTTTTTCATTGCCTATTTGAAATATATCTCCTAAATTAAAATTTTCTTTATTATTATCTTGAAAAAGTGCATAAGTTGGAGTAGGAGTAGGTGGAGGAGTAGTTGTTGCTTGAGCAAAAATTAAAGAATAATTAGCAAATAAATAAAAAAACAAAAATAATCCTAAAATGACTTTTTTTACCTTCATAAATTAAATTATATTAAAGAATTGAATTGAAATACAATCATTATTTTTTCTCTCCTTTAGCTTCCTCATAGGCTTTTTTAAGATAAATTAAAAACGTAAAAATAATCACTGCCCAAAGGACTTTTGGAACAACTTCTCCAAAAATGTATTCAGGATTACCAGTCTCAAAAATTCGATTTAAATATTCTAAGCCCCATGCTCCACCACGGTTAGGATTTATAAAATTATTGTTTTTTAAAAACTCAAAGTAGCTACGAAGTGCATTTGTATCCATACTGTGCGCATTGATGTTTTGAGTTAAGATCACTGATAAAGAAATATTTTTTTGACCGACAATAGAACTCGCTAACCAACCAACAGGCCCAAGCCATGCAGTTTTTGGATCACGAAGTAAACTATGTTCAGCAAAAAAATTAGCAACAATTTCAGCCAATCTACAGTTTGCTCGCCAAGCAGTGTCGTAACCTACTAAGCTTCCCATGGTAACTTTTATATTTTGATGTAGTTCTTCAATTCTTTTAAAACTACCAGACTTTGAGGCGTCATCCAAGATTTCTTCTAATTTGCGAATTTCTGATATTACTTTTTTATAGTTGCCAGCATTGGCTTCTAATGTTCGCTTTAGCATGTCCTCACCACTTCTTTTAGCATTAAAAACCTCATAATATGGAGTATCAGCAGCAAATGGATTAATATCACCATTACTTAGAAACCAGTTGTGAGCTAGATTAAAGAAAATATTTACTTCACCATCGGTTTTTGCCCCCCCAAATTTTAAAAAATATTCTTCTGCCTCATTAATTTTTTTACCCGTGACAGCCTCAAAAAAACCACCATCTCCAGCAAACAATCTCCAGAATTCTTGATCTTCAGAGTCTGTCTCTTTTAAGTAATCTCTTAAATTATCAAGCAAGGCTTTTTTATCTTCAGGAGGAAGATTTGAATATAAAATTTTTTCTCTAACAAGCTCATTTTCTCTTTTTAATCGAGCATAAGCATTTGCTGAGGCTTGAACAAAAAAGTCAATGAACTTATTTTTATCAAAAGATTTTACGGTGACAAACTGATTTTTCTTTTTGTCAAACACTTTTTTTTCGGAACAAAATCTTTCTTCAGTTGAAACTTTTTTTATCCATTGATTAATTCTTTTTAATTCTTCATAATTTCCCCTCCATCTTTGCCAGAAAATTCGTCTTTTTTTTAGGAAAGATTTAATATCTGCTTGTGATCCGTCAATTTCTCCATTTTTAATTCTTTGTTTTATTTTTTCTGTGACTTCTTTTTCAGATAGATTTGGATTAAATTCAAATAATAAGGTATTTTTCCAGTCACTTTTATCGTTAAAGGCAAAGACTTCAGGGCAAATTTGATGAAGTATCATTAAGAAATCACCGGGATTGCGTCTTAAATAACGAAAATATAATTCTGCTCGTCTTTGAGCTAATTTTAGTGCTTCAAACTCAACATAGTTTATTTTTCTATCTTGACCACTAAAGTTTATTTGAATCAAATCTTCAATAGCATGATTTTCTTTTATCTGACGTATTTGATGTTCGCTAAAACCTAAGCCCAAAAGTCTTTGATTGATATCACTAGATAATCTTCCTAAAGCACCTTTAATTGACCACCACAGAAAACTAGTACCATAAAGTTTAAATCCTAGATCATAAATTTTTGCCCATGTTTCATCATCTAGTTTTTTGCCATCTTTTCTTATATCAATTCCAAACATTTGATTTACAAAATTCATGAAATTATTGGGAATTTCCTCAATTCGCCAGCCGTCCCAACTATTGTAGGAGTTAGGGAGATTAAACAGTGCCATAAATTCAATATACAAACCACTAGCATTAAAAATATTATCAACAATATTTCCGCCAACTATTTCTACATAATTATCAATCTCTTCTTTAATTGCTTTAGGGTTAAAAGCTTTTTTGGAAAAAAGACGCTTAAGAAGTGGCCTTTGTCTAGGATAAAGTTCAACCGGCATCCCCAGAAGATATTTATTTATTAACCCAGGTCCATATCTTCCTCTGCCAGTAAACCAGTTGTGTTTTGCTGATAGAAACGACATAAAAGGATGAACATTACCATAGTGAGATACTGGATCTGAAGTAGATAAAATTTCTCCATCAATTAAAGTGACAATACCAATAGCCTCAGAGTATGTACTAATCATGTTAATTATCCATTCATTTTCTTCAAGATATTTTTTCTCCTCTTCAGTTGTGGCGATTTGCGCGAGTCTTTTTTTAAGTCTTCTAACATATTTTTCTTTAAACCATTGATTCCAATAAACACCGGGCCTATCATACTCTCCAGAAAGTAAACTGCCATCGTATTGATTATTATTTTCTACTAGATATTGACGAAGAAGCATAGTCATTTCATCTCGAGCAATTGTCAAAATTAATTTATCATCATGAAAAAGTTCTGCCAGTTGAGTGGGATACATAAATTTAAGAAATTCTAGAATTTTTTCCACTGAATCCAAGTCTCTTACATATAAAGGTGCGTCATGAAAAATTGCTGCTAGACTTAAAATTCGTGATTGAAAGTTGCCAGTAATATCAGTAATGAATTTACTAAGATCTTGATTTTCATCAATATCAGGAAAAAGCCCTATAAGATTTTCAAATGAACTACGAATTACTTGTCGCAACATCGAAAGATAGTAATTAATTTCTGGATTTTCATTTAGTAACTTATAAAATTGCTCTGAAGGTTGTTTATGTAGTTCAGATAAAGCTAAATAGTAATATTTTCTGACTTTGTTTTTTAATATTTGTCGATTTTTTGTTGAAATCGTCAAATTTCCATTTTCATCTCGCTCAAAATATTTTCTTAAATTTTCTAAATTAAATTCCGCTTGAGCTTTTTGAACTGTCTCAATCCATGCTGGAGCATAACTTTCTAGTATGCCAAAATTTAGAATATTTTCATTTAACAATTGTGCTAGTTGACTATATGTTTTTAAATCTTCTTGTGATAATGATATTTTTTCAATGATTTTTTCAACGCCTGGAGTAATTTCACCAGTGAAAAGAAAATCATTTATAATATCCAAATCACTTAATTCAATTTTATTATTTTTGAAGGCTTGGCGAGTCTTTTCGTTTATTAATCTAAAAAGTTTTTTATGTTTATCTTTTGTTTCAGAAGTTATGCTAGGTTTTTTATTTTTTATTTCTTTAACTTCTAATGATTTTTCTATATCCTCTGGTTTTAGACTTAATAATTGACCAGATTCTGCAGCATCTTTTAGTGATTTTTTAAAGATATTGGCAGCAGTGATGCTTATACTACTTAATTCTTCAAATTTTAATTGCACTTCTGAAGATAATTTACCAGTTGTTGGATCAACTATTTTTTTGTCTCCAAAGATATAGTCTCCAAAATAAAAAAGAATAGTTGAGGCAATTGTTGGAGTTTCAATAGGTTGTTCAGCTAGATTTTTTAAAATAGCTGCTCCTTCTTTAGTTTGAGCAATGTATTCAGCTGGTAATCCTTGTCGAACAGCCTCAAGAGCTTGAGTTAACTCACTTAATGCTTGCTTTCTTTCTTCTTTTTTCAATAAATCTCTTCCTCTTGCTCTTGCTTCAATTTCATCCAATACTGCCTCCTCAGCAGATATTTTTGCTCTTTGTGTTTTCTCTCTTATTTTTTTTCCTAGTTCTTTTTTTTGTTCTTCAGTATTTGCCTTTTGAATCTCTGCTTTAATTTGTTGTTTTGCTTTTTCTATAACATCAGTATTTTCATTGGTGGCAGAGGTTAATCTTTCATCAGTCATTTTTGTTAAAAATAACTAGCAACTAGATAAATTTTAATTCAAAGTTAGGATAAAAACAATATTTTTTTTATTTTTCAATAAAATCACTGATTTTTAAAGCGGGGTAGTTTTTTAAAAGCCAGGATGAAAAAATTTGTTTGGCGTTATTGATTGGTTCGTTGTATTTGATGGTGAACTTATCATCAACGTAATCAAAATCGATTGTAAAGTAAGCTAATTTTAAAGGGATTTTTTCAAGTAGTGAAAGTTTTTGATCGCTATAATCTTTGATATCTTTTGGTAGCTCCTCTTCTTTAACACCAGTAAAATCTGCTGGTTCAATTGTTGGGTATGGAGTGGCAATTTCTGTTTTTTTTGCAGGAGTTAAATAGTTTGTAGAGTTGTAGGTGGTTTTTGAGGTAGTTGTTGATTGTCTTTTTTGTTGTATATTAAGCAATGTTGATGTAACAAAGAGAAAAATTAAAAGAACAATAGCAATTCCAAAAATGATTCTTAGTTTAGTTTGATCTAAGTCAAACATATAAAAATTATAACAATTTATAAATTAAACTACTGCTTTTTAACCTTAAAAATATTACGGTATTTTGGAAATGGGTAGTAAACATTCATATTAAAAGGTTGTTGATACCTACCATACCAAGGATCATAAGTTAAAATATTGCCATTATCATCAATATCAACAATCCAGAAATAATGACCACCGCCGTTAATTTTAAAATCAGCCAAAGTAAAAATTGTCCAACCTGCTTTTATATAATTTTTTAGTAAAGGTGCAACTTGTTTGGAATCTTTGTATTGTAGGTTCATTATGTCAGGGCTAGTTTTTACTCCAAAAGATTCAACTGCAATTTTATTGTGGTAAATTGAGCTACCTTTGCAGCCAAGATAGTAGCCTTTTTTGCGAAAATAATCAACGACTTTTTCCGGTGTAATAGATCTATCAACATATGAGGCAATGATCATTGCAGAGGTTGTTGGTCCGCAGCCAGCATTATTGATAGTGCAGACTTTTGGACCACCGTCTTGAACTGGTAACTTATAACCATTTTTAACCTGAGTATAGTAAACAAGACCATCTTTGATTTGTGGCAATGAATTTTTTACTGAATTATTATTTTCGCTTTCGGTTGGGTTAGTTGGTTGATTTATTAATTCGTTATTAATTTGATCGATAATTTCAGTAATTATTGGTCCTTCAGTAATTGTTGGTGCTTGAGTGACAATGATTGGTGTTAGGATTATTTGATCAATATTTATAGACTTATTTAGTGGTGATATTTGTGCTTTTACTTGTTGTGCAAATACAAAAATAAAGAAAAAAATAATCAAGTTGACAGCTAGATTTTTTTTCTTCATAATAAAAATATGCCAAATTTTTTAGATTTTTTCAATACTAATCAAAACCAATCTGGATCATCCGTAAATAATCGCGTGGATGATAACAATCAAAAATCAACATCAACAGTTAATCAATCAACTAATCAAGTTCAAAATTCAACTTTTAAAAAAGCTGATTTCGATAATAAAGTTAATCTGAACAATCAACCACCAACAAACATTCAAGCTAAAGATGATCAAAAAAAAGATATTACTTACAATCAAGATAACACAGCCAGTCTTGATCTGATGACACATCTAACAGCTCGATCTAACCGAGTGATGATGATGGCTCAGGGAAAAGCTAAGGAATTAAAAACCGATTTTGTTGATAGTGAGCATCTGCTTTATGGCTTAACAACTGATAGCGAAATATTTACTTTGTTAACTGAATTAAAAATTCAACCACAGATTGTTCAAGACGAGTTAAATAAAGTCTATAAACGAGGCACTTCTGATAAGTTACCACAAATTGCACCACGATTAAAAAAAATTTTTAATGATTCACTTTTAATAGCTCGTAAATTAGGGTTTGAATTTATTGCTCCAGAGCATCTATTAATTGCCTTGTATGAGGAAGGTGAGGGTGTTGGCGCGAGAATTTTAGTCAAGTTAGGTCTCCAAAAAGAAGACTTAAACAAAAAAATTACTGGCAAAAAAGAAGGGTTAACCGAACAGGAAAAAGAAGCTGAGAAAAAGAAAAAAGCACTGGAACAATATACAATTGATTTAACTGCTAAAGCTTCTCAAGGACTTCTTGATCCAGTAGTTGAAAGATCAGGCGTGATTGAGCGAGTTATTCATATTTTGTCGCGGCGGACTAAAAATAATCCATCTTTAGTAGGTGAGGCAGGAGTTGGAAAAACAGCCATCGTTGAGGGTTTAGCCCAAAAAATTGTTACCAAAGAAGTTCCGGAACCACTATTAAATAAAAAAATTCTGCAACTTGACCTAATGAGTATTATTGCAGGCGCCTCTCATCGAGGAGAGTTTGAGGAAAGAATGAAAAATTTAATTGAACAGGTTAAAGCCTCAAACGGTCAAATTATTCTTTTCATTGATGAAATCCATAATATTGTTGGCGCGGGATCATCGGGAGAGGGATCACTTGATGCCTCAAATTTTTTAAAACCAGCGCTTGCACGAGGAGAAATTCAAGTAATTGGTGCTACTACCTTGACTGAGTATCGCAAATATATCGAAAAAGATCCAGCTTTAGAGCGTCGTTTTCAGCCAGTATTGGTGCCGGAGCCAAATGAGGAGCAAGCTATAAAAATGCTTTCCGCAATAAAAGACAAATATGAAGCATTTCACAGAGTTAAAATTCCTCAAGAAGCAATTGAGGCTGCTGTTATCTTATCAAAAAGATACATTGGTGATCGATTTTTGCCTGATAAAGCAGTTGATTTAATTGATGAGGCAGCCTCAGCAGTTCGTTTACCTTTAATTTCCCTACCAGAGGAGATTAGATCTATGGAAACAAGGATTAAAGAGTTAAATCAAGAAAAGCAAGAGGCAGAAAAAAAGGGAGATCAAGTAAAGGTGAGAATTTTAAATTCAAAAATTAATGAAATTGAGTCTAAATTAAAAGAAAAACAAGAAGAATATAACTTAAAAAAAAGTCAAACCACCACTAGTGTCTCAGTTGAGATAATTCGTGACATTATATCTCGTTGGACAGGTATCCCAGTCTCAAAAATCACTTCATCTGAGGTGGAAAAACTAGCTCATCTTGAAGAAATTATTCATAAAAGATTGATTAATCAAGAGGCGGCTGTTTCATCAGTTGCTCAAGCTGTCAGGCGTGGTCGAGCCGGATTAAAATCTGCTAATCGACCAATTGGTAGTTTTGTTTTTTTGGGACCAACTGGAGTTGGAAAAACAGAGTTGGCTAAGACTTTAGCCGATGTTTTGTTTGGTAGTGAGGAGGCAATGATTAGATTTGATATGACTGAGTATATGGAAAAACATGAGGTAGCAAAACTTTTGGGAGCACCTCCAGGATATGTTGGGTATGAAGAAGGTGGAAAGTTGACTGAGGCAGTCCGTCGAAGACCATACTCGGTAGTTTTATTTGATGAGATTGAAAAAGCTCATCCTGATATTTTTAATATTTTGCTTCAGATTCTAGATGATGGAAGACTAACTGATAATAAAGGTCATGTAATTTCTTTTAAAAATACAGTTGTCATTTGCACTTCAAATATTGGTTCAATGTTAATTCAACAAGAAATGATTAAAAGCGTTGAAAACCAAAATTTAAAAATCGAAAATAAGAAATCAAAAGTTGATAATGGTAAAGATGATAAAAATAAAAGCGGTAGAAAAGAGAGTGTTGATAATTTTGAAGATATAAAAAATAAAGTCAAAGCTGAGCTTTTGAAATTTTTTAGACCAGAGTTAGTTAACCGATTTGATGAAGTGATTGTTTTTGAACCTTTGAAATTTGAACATATTGCCCAAATTATTAAACTTCAATTAAAAGGTGTGGCCAAACTTTTGGAAGATCAAGAAATTGGTTTTTATTTTACCGATGGAGTCGTTGAAGAAATTGCTCAAGTTGGTTATGATCCAATTTTTGGAGCCAGACCTTTGAAGCGGGCTATTCAAAGATTAATTGAAGATCCAATCTCTAACTTAATTATCGAAAGTAAAGTAAAAAGAGGCGATGTTATTAGAGTTAAATTTGAAAAAAATAATTTTATTTTTGATGTAGAAAAAACAGTTCTGATTGATAACCAAAATCAAAAGTATCTATGTCAAATTTGTGGTTATAGTTTTGAACAAGAAGTGATTGCCAATTCTACTCCAATTTGTCCTAAATGTGGTAAAAATAATTTAAGACTGGATTTTAGTAATCAAGAAAAAAAATTAAAACCACAACAAGAGAAAGAACCATTTCAAGATGATCAATCGATAAGTCAGATTAATAATTTAAACAATAATAGTAATGAAAAATCCAGTACTAGCTCAGCAAGTTAAGATTGATGGTCAATCAATTCAAGGACCAATTCAGATTGATGGACTTTCTCCTGATCAAATCACCCTAGGCGCAATTGTCAATCGAATTTTGCAATTTTTGCTTCCTTTTGCCGGTATTATTCTTTTGTCAGTTTTAATTTGGGGTGGATATGATTATATGATGTCGCAAGGTAATCCTGATAAAATCAAAAATGCCCAAGCTAAAATTACTACTGGGCTTGTTGGTTTTGGAATATTGGTTTTTTCATATTTGATTGTGAGACTTATTGCTACAATTTTTGGGCTGCAGGGTGGAATTATTTGAATAAAATTTAAAAATCAAGTATAATATCAGCTAGACTTTAATAATTATGACTTTTAAAGGCAAAGAACCACCAATTATTATCTCAGTTGGCGGTAGTTTAATTGCTCCAGAGGCCGGTGTTGATACAGTTTTTCTTTCAAATTTAAATAAATTTATTCGCTCTCAAGTGGCAAAGGGAAAAAGATTTATGTTGATTGCTGGCGGTGGTAAAATTGCTCGTCATTATCAAGAGGCAGGTAAAAAAGTAATTGGCGACATTAATAATGAGGATCTTGATTGGTTGGGAATTCATGCAACTCGTTTTAATGCTCATTTGTTGCGGACAATTTTTCAGGATATTGCTCATCCGCGAATTATTACCAATTATGACAAAAAACTTTTTAATTGGTGGCAGCCAGTAGCAATTGGCGCTGGTTGGAAACCAGGTTGGTCAACTGATTATGACGCTGTGATTCTAGCACGTGATTACAAAGCAAATCTAATCATTAATTTATCAAATATTGATGGTATATATGATAAAGATCCAAAAAAATTTAAAAATGCAAAGTTAATCGATAAAATTACCTGGGAAGAAGTTGAAAAAATCATTGGTAATAAATGGACTCCAGGATTAAATGCACCCTTTGATCCAATTGCTACTCCTTTAGCAAAAAAATTAGGCTTAACCGTAATTGTTGCTAGTGGTCATAATTTTGATAATTTGAACAAAATAATTGACGGTGAAAATTTTAAAGGTACAGTGATTACGCCTTTTCGCATTGACTCAAGTTTTTATGATAGAGATTATTATTTAGGAAAAAAAGGTGGCCACAAAATTAGTCATTATGGGTCAATGGTTGGAAAAATTTTTCATAATTTTCTTGGTTTTTTTAGAGCAATGATTTTAAAGATAACTTATAATCCAAAAACTGCTTTGGAGCTAGGATGCGGATTGGGGATGACTGTTAAATATTTGCGAATTCTTGGCATTGATGCTAAAGGAATTGATTTTTCAAAAGTTGCTTATCAATTAGCTGAAAAAAATTTAAAACCACATTTGATAGTAGCTGATGCAAGTAATCTTCCTTTTGCGAATAATCAATTTGATTTAGTTTTTAGTTATGATCTTTTGGAAAAAATGGATTATCAAAAGATTAAAAAAACAATTAGTGAAAGTATTCGAGTTTCAAAAAAATATATAGTTCATAAAATTTTTACTAGAGAAAATCTTTGGTATCAAGTTTTTCATCGCCAAGATTTTTCTAATATTTCCTTTTACCATAGGAAATATTGGGAAAAAGTATTTTCTCTTTTTAAGGATAAAGTAACTATAATTAATCCCAAAATCAAGCTGCCTTCTTTAATTGAGACGAAGTTTATTTTAAAGAAAAAAAATTAATATGCTCCTTAAAAAAATTAGATTAGTTAATTTTCGCAATTTTTTTGAGAAAACTTTTTCTTTTGATGAAAAAATGACTTTAATTGTTGGCAGAAACAGTTTAGGAAAGACTAATTTACTTGAGGCAGTATATTTTTTAACAAATGGAGTTGGCTTTCGTGAGTCAAAAGAGGAAGAACTTTTAAACTTTAACAAAAAAGAAGGATTAGTTGAAGGAGTTATTGCCGAAGGAAATATTGATTTTTATTTTTCAGTAAAAATTAGTATTGATCAAACCTTTTTAAAAAAAAGATTTTTTATTGATAAGAAAGAAAAAAAATATAATCAGTATGTTTTTAATCAATTAAAAACAGTTTTATTTTCACCTGATCAAATTAATATTATTACTGGTTCACCTAGTCTTAGACGTGAATATTTTGATAAACTAATTTCAGCATTTGATTTTGAATATAAAAAAAAATTAAATAATTATTTATCAGCTTTAAAAAAACGAAACAAAATTTTAGAAACAAAATTTAATGATATTAATTTAGATGAAGAATTAGATTTTTGGAATAATTATTTAATAAAAGAAGGTAATTATCTGACTCAAAAAAGACAAGAATATGTCAATTTTTTAAACCAGAATCCAACAATTGACTCAAAAAATTTTTCGATAATTTATTACAAAAATGAAATTAATAAACAGGCCTTTTTGGAAAAAAAAGAAGAGGAGAAAAGATTGAGGAAAACTTTAATCGGTCCACAAAAAGATGATTTTTCAATATTAATTTTGGAAAAAAATCAAAAAAAAGATGTGGCAAAATTTGGTAGTCGTAGTGAACAAAGATTGGCAATTTTTTGGTTAAAAATCAATGAGATAAAGTATTTAGAAAATTTTTTTAAGAAAAAACCAGTTGTTTTACTTGATGATATTTTTTCTGAGCTTGATGAAGAAAATCAAAAAATCATTTTTCCTTTGCTTTATAGTCATCAGACGATTGCCTCCTCAATCAAACCTCCAATCAATAATAATTATTATACAATTTATTTGTAATTATTTTTTAAGCATTGAAGCAATTATGTTTTGTGGGACCTCTTCATAATGAGATGGCTCCATATAAAATATACCTCGTCCTTCAGTCAAAGAGCGAAGAACAGTGGCATATCCAGACAACTCAGCTAAAGGCACATTAGTTTTGATAATAACTGCGCGAGCCTTCTTTTCAGTACCTAAAATTTTGCCTCTTTTACTTGAAATATCACCAATGACTACTCCCATAAATTCCTCAGGGACAGTCACTTCAAGTTTCATAATTGGCTCAAGTAGCGTCAAACCAGCTTTTTTAGCTGCTTCTTGAAGAGCCATTGATCCAGCAATTTTAAAGGCAATATCAGATGAGTCAACTTCGTGATAACTTCCATCATAAAGTGTTACTTGTAAATCGGTCATTGGATAACCCAAAAGTACACCTTTTTCCATGGCTTCAATGACTCCTTTTTCGACCGCAGGAATGAACTCTGAAGGAATTACGCCACCTTTGATTTTATTGATAAATTTAAATCCTTCACCACGCCCTAATGGCTCAACTTTAATGACGCAATGACCATATTGTCCATGACCTCCAGTTTGTTTAATATATTTTCCTTCAACATTATCAACAGTTTTTGTGATAGTTTCTTTGTAGGCAACTTGAGGCTTACCAACATTGACATCCATTCCCATCTCTCTTTTCATTCTATCAACTAAGATCTCAAGATGAAGTTCGCCCATGCCTGACATAATTGTTTGTCCAGTCTCATGATTTATTTTGACTTTAAAGGTGGGATCTTCTTCAGCTAATCTTTGTAAAACATAGGAAAGTTTTTCTTGATCAGCTTTGGTTTTTGGTTCAATTGCCAAAGAAATTACTGGCTCAGGAAAAGTTATTTGTTCAAGTAGAATTGGGTGCTGAGGATTAGCTAAGGTGTCACCAGTTTTTGTTTCTTTTGGACCAATTAAAGCAACAATTTCTCCGGCATAAGCTTTATCAATTTCCTCTCGGCTATTGGCATGCATCAGCAAAATTCGACTGACTCTTTCTTGTTTATTTCGGTTAACATTGTAAACATATGATCCAGATTCAAGCACGCCAGAGTAAATGCGAGTATAAGTAAGTTTGCCAACATGAGGATCAAGTTGAATTTTAAAAGCTAAAGCAGAAAATTTTTCCCCAGGAGTAAGCATTCTTATTTCTTCTTGATTAGTATTAGGATTAATACCTTTAATTTGTTTAAGATCAGAAGGTGAGGGAAGATAATCAACAATAGCATCAAGAACAGGTTGAACCGCCTTATTTCTAAGTGAAGTTCCGCAATAAATTGGAATTAATTTATAATCGATAACTGCTTTTCTTAAGGTTTTTTTTAGTTCTTCAAGACTAATTTCTTCTCCATTAAGATATTTATTTAATAATTGATCATCAGTTTCAGCAATTTTTTCAATTAATTTGGCTCTGGCCTCAAGAACTTTATTTTTTATTTCATCAGGTATAACATCAGTCACTGTGTATTCAATTCCTTGCGGATCTTTATCCCAGTATTTGGCTTTAAATTCAAGTAAATCAACTACTCCCTTAAAATCTTGCTCCTTGCCAATAGGATATACCATGACCGCGGGATTTGCGCCTAGTCGATCTTTAATTTCCTCAACGGTAGCTTCAAAATTAGCGCCCAATTTATCCATTTTATTGATAAAGCAAATTCGAGGAATTTTGTATTTATCAGCTTGACGCCAAACTGTTTCTGATTGGGATTGAACACCTTCTTCAGCATCAAAAATCACCACTCCACCGTCTAAAACTCGAAGAGATCTTTCAACTTCAGCTGTAAAATCCACATGACCAGGTGTGTCAATAATATTAATTCTTATTCCTTTCCAAAAAGTGGTTGTAGCAGCTGAGACAATGGTAATACCGCGTTCACGCTCCTGAGGCATCCAGTCCATTTGGGTATTGCCTTCATCAATATCACCGATTTTGTAAGTTCGTCCTGTATAAAAAAGAATTCTTTCTGTGGTAGTTGTTTTTCCTGAATCAATGTGAGCAATAATACCGATGTTTCGGATTTTTTCTAAAGGAACCAAACGATTTTTAGTAATAATTGATTGTTGAGCCATAATCACGAAAATTAAAAATTATAATTACCATTTCAAATGCGAAAAAGCTTTGTTTTTCTCAGCTAAAGCCTCAGTCTGTTGTTTTTTTGCCACTGCTTGGCCTTGGTTTTTTGAGGCATCAAGAAGCTCAGCTGTTAATTTTTTATCAAAAGTTTTATATTCTTTGTTTGGTCGAGCTTTTGCAGCATTAATGATCCAATTTAAAGACAAAAATAATTTTCTCTCTTTTCTTACCTCAATTGGTACTAAATATGAAGCGCCGCCGAGCCTTCTTGGTCTTACCTCATAATTTGGAGAAGTATTATCAATTGCTTGATGAAAAACAACCATAGGATCAAGACCTTGTTTTTTAATTTCATCAAAGGTTTTATAAACTAACTTTTCTGCAATACTTTTTTTACCATTCTTCATTACGTAATTAATAAATTTAGCTACTTCAAAACTTTGATATACTTTATCTGGTTTGATGGTAATTTTTTTATATTGATGTCTTGGCATACTTAAAAAATTTTAATTTTAAATTTATTGAGTTTTTGGTATTTTTGTGCCATATTTTGATCTTGATGTTTTTCGATTTTCAACTCCAGCTGTATCATATTTTCCTCTGACAATATGGTATTTTACACCTGGTAAATCTTTAACTCTTCCTCCTCTAACTAAAACAATAGAGTGCTCAGCTAAATTGTGGCCGATTCCTTGAATATAAGCAGTTACCTCCATTTTATTGGAAAGCCTGACACGGGCAACTTTTCTTAAGGCGGAATTTGGTTTTTTTGGTGTCATAGTGCGAACAATTGTACAAACACCTCGTTTTTGAGGGTTATTATTTTGGGTATATTTTCTTTTTAAAGAGTTAAAACTTATCTTTAAAGCCATTGCTCTTGATTTTTTAATCCTTTTTGTCCGTTTGTGTTTGATCAGTTGATTGATTGTTGGCATATTTGCTTAGAAACTTATGATAATATTTTTCAATTAATTCTTTGGTAACTGGTATTAATCTGCCAATTATAACATTTTCTTTTAATCCTAACAAGTAGTCAATTGAACCTTTTATTGCAGCATTACTTATAACATTGGTGGTTTGTTCAAAAGAAGCAGCTGATAACCAAGAATCAGTGTAAATTGCAGCTCTTGTAATCCCTAAAATTGAGATTTTGCCGGTAGCTAGTCGACCACCTTTGGCAAGAACTTTTTTGTTTTCTTCTTCAAATCTGATTTTTGAAACAACTTCATCTTTAATAAATGAAGTGTCTCCCTCATCTTCAATTGTTACTTTATCACTCATTTTTCTTATAATAACCTCAAAATGCTTATCATGAATAGTGATTCCTTGAGACTCATAAACTTTTTGAATTTCATCTAAAAGATACATTTGGGCTGCTCTCAAGCCTTTAATTGCTAAAACATCGTTTATGTCTAAATATCCTTCACATAAAGGTGTACCAACTGTAATTAAATCTCCATCTTTAACTTTGAGTTTTTGAGATTTTGGAATGATAAACTCTTGTTCTTTAATTTGTGAATCTTTATTGCTTGACGTAATTTTTATATGATAAATATCTTTACTTGTGTCTTCTTGAACTGATACAGTACCGCTGATTTCACTTATTGGCGAGACAGTTTTAGGTGTTCTAGTTTCAAAAAGTTCTTCTACTCTTGGTAAGCCTTGAGTGACATCAGAAATCACGATTCCTCCGAAGTGTCGGACTCTCATAGTTAATTGAGTTCCTGGCTCACCAATTGATTGAGCAGCAATGACGCCAACTGGTACACCAATCTCTACTGGTTTGTGAGTTGCTAAATCAACTCCGTAACATTTTTGACAAACTCCATATGCTGATGAACAAAATAATGGTGACCTAACATTGACTTGATTGATTTTATTTTTTATAAAATTATCTGCTAATTCTTCAGTTATTAATTCACCAGCTTTTGCCAAAATTTCTCCTTTATCACTAACGACATCTTGAGCTAAATATCGATGAATAATTCTTTCCTTAAACTTATCACCTCTTGAGCCTGTAGTGGTAATTTCTAAACTTTCTTTAGTTTGACAATCTTCTTCTCTGACAATCATGTCATGAGCAACATCAACTAATCTTCGAGTTAAATATCCGGCATCAGCAGTTTTTAAAGCTGAGTCAATTAAGCCTTTTCTTGCTCCTCTGGCATTGATAACATATTCAAAAATTGATAATCCTTCTCTGTAATTAGACTTAGTTGGAACTTCAATAATTTTACCTAATGGATCAACTACTAGTCCTTTCATTGCTGATAATTGTTTCAGTTGTTCTTTTGAAGCGCGAGCTCCACCTGATTTTATAATTATTTTTACAGGGTTTTCTTCATCAAGTTCTTGCCAGGTTAAATTAGCAAGTTTTTCTGTAGTTTCAATCCATAGTTTATTTGAATATCTCTTTTTTTCATCTAAACTTAGTAGTCCCTGATGATAATTTTTATTAACTTTTTCTACTTCTTTTTCTGTTTCTTCAATAATTTTTTCTTTGTCTTCAATTATTTTACAATCAAAAATAGATACTGATAAACCGCCAGCTAAGGTTGATGCCCAAAATCCTATATCTTTGAGCTTATCAATTAATTCACCAACTGTTTTTTCGTCATAAATTTTAGTTGCTTTAATAATTATATTTTTTATGTCGGCAGCTTTTATATCTTGATTAATAAATCTTAGCTCTTGTGGAAGTGCTTGATTAAAAATTAGTCTACCAACTGTTGTTCTGGTTATTTTTTCGTCAATTTTTACTAAGATAGGTTCTCGTAAGGAAATTTTTCCAATATGGTAAAAATTTATAGCTTCATCAAAATTGACAAAAAATTTAATTTCTTCATCTTTTTTATTAATTAAGTTGTTATCAAAAGTAGTAAGATAATAACAACCTAATGCCATTTCTTTATTTGGTAAAACAATTGGTGAACCGTCAGCAGGTTTAAGGAGGTTATAGTAGGGAAGCATGCGTGATTTAACTTCGTTAATAGAATTTTTTGATAATGGTAAAAATACACCTATAGCATCACCATCAAAGTCAGCATTATAACCAGCACAGACAGTTGGATGAAGTTTAATTGCTAGATCATCAGTTAAGACTGGATAAAAACCTAAAATAGAAAGCTTGTGAAGGGTTGGTGCTCTGTTAAGTAAAACTGGATGGTCTTTAACAACTTTTTCTAAAATATCATAAACTACCGGCTCTTTTTTTTCTAGAAAATTTTTTGCGCTTTTGATATTGGGAGCTAAACCACGGACAATAATTTCATGTAGTAAAAATGGTTTGAAAAGCTCTAAAGCCATCTCTTTTGGAATACCAACTTGATCAAGCTTTAATTCTGGACCAACAATAATTGTTGATCGACCTGAGTAATCAACTCTTTTTCCCAGCAGATTTTGTCTAAAGCGTCCTTGTTTGCCCTTTAAAATATCTGATAGAGATTTTTGAACTTTTGAAGCAGCTCCTTGAGTACGACTTCTTCCATGAGCTTTTTGTAAGTCAATTAATGAATCAACTGCCTCTTGAAGCATTCGTTTTTCATTGCGCAAAATTATCTCTGGAGCTCCAAGGTCAATTAATTGTTTTAAACGATTATTGCGATTGATAACTCTTCGATAAAAGTCATTTAAATCAGAAGTGGCAAATTTTCCTCCTGGAAGCTGGACAACCGGTCGAAGATCCGGTGGAATGACAGGCAAAATTGTCAAAATCATCCATTTGGGGTCAATTTTGGCTTTAATAAATGATTCTAAAACTCTTGCTTTTTTTAGTAGTTTATTTCTTTTTTCTCCTTTAGCTTCAGATAGACTTTTTAGAACTAAAGAATAATCTTTATGTATATCGTAATTAGACAAGATTTCATAAATAGTTTCTGATCCCATTCCCACCTCCAAAAATTCTTCGGCTGCTTTTTCTTTTAAATACAAATAATCATCTTCTTCAATAACATCAAAAGGTTGAGCATTTTTAATAATTTTTAAAATTCGATCAAAAAAAACATTTTTTTTATTTCTTTTTTCTTGATAAGAATTAGATGAAAGTTTTAATTGCTCTCTTTTTTTAAAATCTAGTTCTTGTTTGGCCAATTCCCATTGCTCTTTACTGGCAAGTCTTTTTTTTAGTTCATCATATTGTTTATTAAATTGAGCATTAATTGATTCTTGTTCTTTTTTAAATGATTCATCTAGAATTTTCAATTCTTCTTTTTGAGCTTCTTCTATGATTTTTAAAGATTGTTTTTGTTTTTCTTTATTAACATTTTTAATTAAATATAAAGCATAGTAAATTATTTTTTCTAATGAATGAGGTGGTATATCTAAAATGATGCTTAAAATAGATGATGAACCTTTAAAATACCAGATATGAGCGATAGGAGAAGCAAGTTTTATGTGGCCCATTCTTTCGCGGCGGACAGCTGAGGTGGTAATTTCAACTCCACAGCGATCACAAATAATTCCTTTGTATTTTATTCTTTTGTACTTACCACAATAACATTCATAGTCTTTAGTTGGTCCGAAAATTCTTTCATCAAAAAGACCATCTTTTTCAGCTCTGAAAGTTCTATAATTGATTGTTTCGGGTTTAGTAACCTCTCCATATGACCATTTTAGTATTGACTCAGGAGAAGCTAAACTTATTTTTAGACCAGAAAAATCAAGTATGTTTAAGTTATCCATTTTTATTTAACATAGTCAATTGATAACCCTAAAGCGTTTAATTCTTTAATCAAAACATGAAACGATTCTGGTACTGATGATTGAGGTATATCAACGCCTTTGATAATTGATTCAAAAGCTTTGGTTCGACCACGAACATCATCACTTTTTATTGTTAACATCTCTTGTAAAGTATAAGGAACTCGATGCGCCTCTAGAGCCCAAACCTCCATCTCACCAAACCGTTGACCGCCAAGTTGAGATTTGCCACCAAGTGGTTGTTGGGTAACCAAAGAGTAAGGACCAACTGATCGAGCATGAAATTTATCTTCAACCATGTGAATCAGTTTCATAATATATGAAGTACCCACTAAAACTTTTTTTTCAAAAGGTTGGCCGGTTTGACCATTATAAAGAGTCATTTTACCATCAATTGGTAATCCTAATTTTTTAAATTGATCAATGATAAATTCTTCTTTAATTTTTTCAAAAACTGGCACAGAAATTCTTGAATCTGTTAGTTTAGCAATGGTTCCCATCATATTTTCAAAAAGTTGGCCTAAATTCATTCTTGATAAAATTGATAAAGGTGAAAGGATGACATCAACTGGAGTACCATCTTCAAGATAAGGCATATCCCATTCAGGTAAAATTTTTGAGATTACGCCTTTATTACCATGGCGCCCTGCTAATTTATCGCCAACTGAGATTTTTCGCAATTGAGCGATAGTGACAATAATTCGTTTTAAAACACTTGGTTCAAGCTCATTGGGATCTTTTTTGGCATTAATTATTTCGATATCAACAACTACACCTCGTTTACCATAAGGAACTCGAAGTGATGTGTCTTTGATATCTTTTGCTTTTTCACCAAAAATAGCTCGCAGTAATCTTTCTTCAGCTGTTAACTCTTTTTCCCCTTTTGGAGCTACTTTTCCAACTAATATATCTCCACCTCTGACTTCAGTTCCAATATTAATTAAACCATTTTTGTCTAAATTGGCCAAGACTTCTTCTCGCACGTTTGGGATATCACGGGTTAACTCTTCCGGTCCAAGTTTAGTATCAACAACATCAGAGACAAATTCTTCCATAGTAATTGAAGTTAAGACATCTTCTTTAACCAATCTTTCAGAAATTACAAAACCATCTTCATAGCCTAAACCATTTAAAGAGGTGTAGGCTACTACCAGATTTTTTCCTAAAGCAAGCTTTCCTTGGTCAGTTGATGGGCCGTCAATGATTATTTCACCTTTATTAAGTTTTTGATTTTTTTCAACTTTTGGTCTTTGATCAAAACAAACATCTTTATTGGTTCGTTTAAATCTTTCTAAGTTATACTCCCAGACTTTGCCGCTTTTGCCTTTAAAAACAATTTTCTCTGCATCAACATACTTAACAACACCTTCTTCAGGTGCTTCAATTGTTCGTCCTAAAGAAATAGCAATTTTCTCCTCAATTCCTGTACCAACAATTGGAGCTTCAGGCTTAACCAAGGGTACAGCCTGACATTGCATATGAGTGCCCATTAAAGCACGAGAAGCATCATCATTTTGTAAGAATGGAATTAAAGCAGCTGAGGCAGCAATTATTTGTCTTGGTGAAATGTCAATAAAATTAACTTTGTCAGCTTCTACCTCAACTATTTCACCTTGATATCGACAAACCACATACGAATCTTTGATTTGATTGTTTTCAATGTTTATATTATTTGAGGTTATGTAGTAATTTTCTTCATCGTCAGCTTGTAAATAAACAATTTCATCAGTGATTTTTTTATTGGTAACTCTTCTGTAGGGAGTTTCCAAAAATCCATATTGATTAACTCTTGAATATAAAGCCATATAAGTGACTACACCAATATTTGGTCCTTCAGGACTTCTGATTGGACAAATTCTTCCATACTGAGAAGCAGAGATATCGCGAATTGAAAATGAAGCTCTTTCTTTTTCAATACCACCTGGGCCGCCAACAGTAATTCTTCTTAAATTATCAAGCTCTGATAAAGGATTGGTTTGATCAACAATAGTCGAGAGTTGACTAGTCCGATAAAAGGAGTTAATAGCGACAATTAAAGGCTTTGAATTGACGATTTGAGAAGGAGTAACATTGGTTTCGCCCGCCACCAAACTCATCCTTTCTTTAATTTCTCTAGTAACTCTAACCATTCCAACTCTTATTCCATACATTTCAACAAGTTCACCAACAGTTCTTATTCTTCGATTACCAAGATGATCAATATCATCAAATTCACCTTGGTTATTGGTTAAGTTAACAAGATATTTTATTGTTTCAATAATATCTTCTTTAGTTAATAATCGATTTTCTTTATTAATCTCCAGATTTAAACCTAATTTTTTGTTGATTTTATATCGACCAACATCAGCTAAAGAGTATCTTTTGGGATTGAAGAATAAATTATTAATTGTTTCATAGGCATTTTCCAGTATTAGTGGTTCACCTGGTCTAATTTTTTTATAGATTTCGAGAACAGCCTCATCTTTGGTTTTTGTCTGATCTTTTTTAAGAGTTGGTAATATATATTTTTCATAAAGGCCTTTATCTAAATCTTGAAAATATGAAGAAACTTGGGTTTGGTTATTGTTATCAAAAAGCTTAATAAAAGTTGTTGCTAAAAACTTTCTTTTTTTATTAACCTTCATCTCAATCAAATTATTTTTATTAATAGTGATATCAATCCAAGCACCAATATATGGTCGAATTTCAGCATTATATAAAGTTAAACCAGTTGTTTTATCAATCTCAGCAGTAAAATAAACACCAGGTGAGCGAACAATTTGATTAATAACGGCTCTTTCGATTCCATTGATAATAAAAGTTCCTCTATCAGTCATCACAGGGAGATTAAAAAAATAAACATCTTGTTTTTTTTCTACTCCTGTTTTTTTATTTAAAAGATTAAGTTTTAAGTAAACAGGAGAGTCAAAAGTAAGTTTTTTCTTTAGGCAAAGTTCCAATGGATATCTTGGTTCTCCGAAATACAAATCTTCGAAGTGAAGGATAAATTTTCTTCCGGTATAGTCTTCAATAGGAAAAAATTCCTCAATGGTTTCTTTTAATGATTTTTTTATAAAATTTTGCCAAGATTTTTTTTGAACTTCAATAAGATCAATTTCCTTCAATTGGTCATCAGTTTTACCAAGAAAAAAGTTTTTCTCTGCGCTAATATGAGGTGTGTTTGTTTTACTCATTAATAGAAAGTAATTAATTTAATTTTTTCAATAAAAATAAAAAATCCCTTTAATTAAAGGGTTTAAAAAGACTATGAATAATATACAACAATTATTTTCAAATGTCAAATGGTTTTTTTATTTTTGAAAATCTTTTTAGTTTTTTGATAAAATGAAGGTGAAATTGATTTGATTTTATCGATAACTGCTTTAATAGTAGAAATTTTTTTTTCTACTTTTGTTGTTGGTTCTTCTTGGTTTTTTTCTAATTCTTCAAAATTATCAACAAACTCTATAATTTTTTCTATTGCTTTTCGAGATTTTTTTAATACAAAAATTAATTGAATTCCAATAATTGTAATTAAGGCCGTAGTTATTGTTAAAATTATTATTAAATAAAGTTGAGGTGTGTCCATATTTTATTTACAGATATTTTAAAGTGATCCAGCTTTAATTTTTTCAGCTGCTAGATTGTTGGCTCTTAATAATTCGTCATGAGAAGTTCCTGCATCAATCCACCAATCAATGATTTTGCAAGATAAAGTCTTTTCTTTTAAATAAAGATTATTTAAATCAGTTACCTCTAGTTCGCCACGTGCTGATGGTTTTAATTTTTTAATAAAATCAAAAACTCGTTCATCATACATATAAATTCCAATTTGAGCAATGTCAGATTTAGGATGTTCTGGTTTTTCTTCAATTGATAAAACATTATTATTTTTATCCAATTCAATCACTCCATACTGTTTAATTTGAGTATTTACTTTTACACCGTAAATTAATGCTCCGTTTTTTTTTCTTTTAAACATTTCCACATCATCTTTTAAGTTATAACCAAAAATGTTATCTCCTAAAATTACTAATATCTTATCGTTTTTAGCATAATTTTCAGTTAAACCAATGGCATTAGCAATACCACCCCTAGGATTATCCTGAATTGAATAATAAATTTTTAAACCAAATTCACGCCCATCTTTTAATAGTTCAGCAAAATCACCGGCGTGATCAGGAGATGTTGAAATTAATACATCGGTTACTCCAGCCTTTTTCATTGCCATTATTGGATAGTAGATCATTGGTTTGTTGTAGATTGGAAGCAAATGTTTATTAGTTACCCAAGTTAAAGGTCGCAGTCTAGTTGCTAACCCTCCTGCTAAAATTAATCCTTTCATGGAAATATCAATGTTTTTAATAAAAAAAGGACTATAAAACCTATTAATACATATTCTATCATAATTTTTAGATGTAGTCTATTTTTTAGAAGATGATGATAAATTCCCCAAACTATATAAAAACTAACAAAACCTAAAAGAATGATAAATTCGATAATTTTTTCACCTTTAAAAATATTTAAAGCTAAAACAAAAAAAATTCCAGCAGTAAAAAGAAGTAAATAATCAAATAAATGAT
>CAYUCK010000001.1:43754-51765 GCA_964443335.1 uncultured Gammaproteobacteria bacterium
TGTGAATTAAGTGGTTTACCAAACATTTGCACCACTAAAGTGGTTTCTTCACCGTTTAAAACACCATTGACAATAGCAAAGCCAATGTCAGTGTAGTCTTTTTTTAAGATATTTTCTCGGTGACTTGAAGAGTTCATCCATGCAGAAACCACAACATCACTAAACAAAAAATTTTTAGCTAGGTTTTCACCAGCATATTCATAATTATAGCCACAATCTAAAATAAACTCCCAAGGTGTTTTGCCTGAGGGAGAGTAGTGAGACCAGTAATTATTGGCAAACATATCTTGAGCTTTTTTATTTGCAGCACAAGCTAATTTTTCATTGTATTGAAGAGGTGGTAGGTTATTTTTCTTTCTTTGCTCATTGGTTAATTGATAAAGTTTGTTTATTGTAATATCAGTGGCAAAACCCAAAACATCATTAAAATTAATATTTTTAAAAGCAAAATTGATAAACACTGCAATCAAAAGATAGAAAGTTAGTAAATCAGTGTGAAGGAGTTTTGCTTGATAGTTATTTTTTTCATTGGGTATAAATAAGTGATGAAAAAAGTTTTTTAACTTTTCCATAGATAAAATCTATTTTAAGCAAAATTGCAAAAATAGTCAAAAGTGAATAAATAAAAGATAATAAAAACAGTTGATTAATTAATAATGGTAAAGAACTGGTTCTTTTTGTGCTCATTCCAAGAACGGTTTCATTATTAATAAAATTGGAATTGTTTTGTGAATTATTGATTGTTTTTTGTTTTATTTTGCTTTTAGTTTTTGAATTTAAAGAATTTTTTATTTTTTCAGTTGAGGAGAGAGTTATTTGTGTTTGATTGGTTTTTGAATTTGAATTAAAAACTTTGGTTGGTTGACTAAGACAGGGATTATTTATTTGATTTGGTGAGGGATCTTGAAGACAAAATTGATCGCTATCAAAACTAATTCTTCCCCAAGTCTTTTCATTTTGAGAGCCAATGTATTCAAAACTATCTTTTAAGTTTTTATTAAAATCTAAAATTCTGACACTATCGCCATCATTATTAAAAATTGATGTTGATAAAAAAATTGTCTGATAGCTTTTTGAGTTAATTTCTACAGAAAAAGTCTTTGGTGAAGAGCCAGCATTTTCTATATCATCTAAATACCAATTAATTAAATTAACAGGAAAATCATTATCATTGTATATTTCCACCCACTCTTTTTCACCTGTTAAAGGATTAACCATTACCTCGGAAATAAAAATATTTTCAAAAGATATTGGTTTGGAAGTTGGAGAGACAGTGATTGATGGGGTTGGTGATGAAGTAGTTGAGGTTGTTTGCGAAGTTGGTAAAGGAGTTGAGCTGGGAATAGGTTGGGGAGTTGGGGTGGTGGTGGGTAAGATGAGACAAGGAAGTTTTATATTATTAAAATAGCCTAAGTTAGCCTCTGCAGTTGCCCAGTTATTTTCTCCATCAGGCAATCTTTGAAAGGAGATGTTTTGTCCGGGGCTTTTGGAATAAGAAAAAGAATCAACTAAACTATTTTTGTCATCAAAAAGTCTGACTGTATCTTGAGATTTGGTGTTTAAATAAAAATTTGAGGAAAAAACCAGGCAGCTATTAGGGTAAATAATTGAATTTGTAGGAATAGTAAAAATGGCGCTTGAGCCGCCATCATCATCAATTTGCCAATTGTCAAGATAGGCGCTTTCTGATGAAAGATTAATCAATTCAATTTGTTGAGGTGTGTGTTCAATTAAGACTTCATTAATTAAAATATTTTTTGCTTGAGCAAAAAGAAGCTGACTTTTAAAAAAGAAAATAAAAAGAATAAATAAAAAGGCGAAATTTTTTATTTTCATGAATGATTTTTTTATTTTTAAAAAGATTTTTTTTCTTTTTCAACTGCATATAACCAACAAAAATGAAGAATTAGAGCTTTAAGGCGAAAAATTTTTTTATCATAAACTTATGACATCAACGGAGAAGACACTATTTAAAGAATAATAATCAGTAAAAACTTTATCTTTACCGTTTTCGATATATGGATCATTCATTATATAATTTCCATTTTCGTATTTTTTAATTACTAAAAAATGGGTTCCAAAAGATCCATGAGTAATACCAACAATTACTGGTTTTGAATTAACAATGTCAGGCGTTAGATATCCTGGTATAGTTGTTCTTCTTATGCTTATTCCTTTTGCATAAATAACTCCTTTATTAAGTAAAGCTGTATTTGACCAAAAATTATCACTGTTTGAGGCAATGTCAATTGGATTAATATTTGCACCTAAATGAGTTGATATCATGGCCACTGAAGTAATTAAACAACCAATTTTAGCTAATGTGCAAGCGCTAGATGAACCATCAGAGCAATCATAACTATTATTAACTACAAAGTTGCCCCATTGACTATCTCTTTGATTGTAATAACATCCCCAACTATCACAATAAGTTTGATTAGTTAAAATTCCAGCTCCACCTTGGCTTCTAACAAAATTTGATAAAGAAGCCAATTGTGCTCTGGCTTGAGTTAATAACTGCTGATAAACGACCTCACTGTTTTGAGTTTCGGCAAGGAGTCTTTGTTTGGCTGTTTTTTGGCTGGCTAAATCAATTTTTTGTCGAGCTAAAACAGTGGTTAGATTATCTAATTCTTTTTTCTTTTCTTCACGCAGTTTTTTTTGTTCTTCAAAATTAAGTTTTGTTTGTTGGACTTGAATCAAAAGTTTTTGATTGGTATCTCTGACTGATTTGACATATTTAATTTTTTGAATGAGATTTGAGGCATTATTGCTATCAAAAAATAAATTAAACAAAGTAATTTCCCTTTGCTTGTAGCTTTGAACAATTTTTTCAATCAGAAGTTTGGAAAGATAATTTAAAGAATCATCAAGACCAACGATGCGAGACTCTAGATTTTCAATCTCTTTAGTTAAAGTATTAATTTTTTCTTCTGTTTGTTGGATTTTAAGATTGGTCAGATAAATCTGAGTATCCATATATTGAATTTGTGAAGATAAAGTATTTTTTTGCTGGCGAAGTTCAGTTAACTTACTTTGATATTCGTTAATTTTTTTTTCTAAATCTTGTTTGGTACTGTCTTGTCCAAAAACTTGAGGAGAAAAAATGAATAATAAAATAAAAAAGACTAGAGATAAATTTTTTAAAATTTTTTTTAAGACCATGATCTTATTATACTTTCAAGTATTTGTTGGTGGCAAGATAAGATGAAAAAACAGCAATGCTTAAGCCAAAAACCAAAGACAAAAGATACATAATCATTATAAAAGTTAGATTAAATGGCCAAACTGTTAGTTTTAATGAATAAAATTCTAAGGTAAGATTAGGAATTAAAAGATAACTTTTTAAAAAAGGATTAAAGTAAAAAATAAGTAAAAGAATGATCAATAAAGCAGAGGTTGCCGCCAGCGTCCCCATAAATAAGGCTTCTTTTATATATGGCCAGCGAATATATGAGTTTGTTGCACCCAAAAGCCTTAATAACTCGATTTCCTCTTTTTTTAAAGCAATTTTAAACAGAGTCATTGATGTCAGAACCACTGTTGACATCAAAATTAAATAAGCAAAAAAGACCAAGGCGCTTTTTCTTAAAATATTAGTTATTGAAAGGAGGCGATTAACAATATCTTTTTGGTACTGGACTTCATCGATCTCTGACTGTTTTTTTAAGTACTCAGCAATTTCTGGAAGATAAATTGGTTTTTTTGCATAGACCTCAAGTGAAGCAGGCAAGATATCAGCTGAGACCATCTCCAAAAGTAAAGGATTATCTTTGTTTAAGTTTCTGTAAATATTATAAGCCTCATTTTGAGATATGTATTTAATCGATAAAACTTTTCCTGATTGAGATAGTTCATCTTTGATTTTAAAAATATAATCCTCAGCTGTATTTGGTTTAAAATAAACAGCCACTTGGGGTTGAGTTTCTAAATAATTTAAAAATCCATAAAAAAAACTAACAAAAATAAATAAAGTCAATGATAAGAATAATGTAAAAAACAAGACTAAAAATGATCCTAAAGATTGATATGGTGTTCTTTTTATTGATTTAAAAACCTCATTCATATTTGATAACCTCCTTTTCTTAAATCTTTAATTAATTGACCATTTTTTAAGAGAATCACTCTTTTTTTAAAACTATTAACAATTTCACTGTTGTGAGTGGCAATAATAATTGTTTTTTCTCCTTCAAGTTTTTTAAAAATTTTCATGATCTCCCAGGAGGTTTTTGGATCAAGATTGCCAGTTGGTTCATCTGCCAAAAGATATTTTCGATCACCAACAATTGCCCGAGCAATTGCTACTCTTTGTAGTTCTCCAGCTGATAGTTGGATAGGAAAGACTTTTTCTTTTCCCTCAAGTCCAACCAATTGCAAAACTTTTTTTACTTCTTGTTTTATCTGTGACGGGTTCATTCCTTGAATTTCACAAGCTAAAGCAATATTTTCAAAAATATTTTTATCAAAAAGAATTTTAAAATCCTGAAAAACAATGCCAATTTTTTTCCTTAATTGACTAATTTTTTTAAATTGAGACGAGGAAATATCTTCGTCATCAATAATAATTGTTCCACTTGATGGAGTTAGTTCGTGAGTGATTAATTTGAGTATAGTTGTTTTGCCAGCGCCTGAGGGGCCAACTAAAAATAAAAATTCATTATTATTGACTTCAAAAGATACCTCATTTAAAGCAAGATTACCTAGAGAAAACTTTATAGTAACTTTATCGAAACTTATCATTTTTTATTTATTTTAATATTTCAACTAAACCAACATCCATTAACCAACCAGCCTTCTCTGAAGAGAAAGTTTGTCCCCAGACACGAACTTTTTTATTAAGAAATTGGGATAAATCAATGGTGGTTGAAGTTAAATAAACATTTTGTGATTCGCCTCCTGGTCGCTCTAAATGAAAATTTCCTTCACCATTAATGCCGCCCTCTTTTAAAATTCCTTCAGCTTGATCTTTAAAAGTTTTTTTATCAAAGATTCCGACTGTGGTTTTTGAATTGGTTTTGGAGATTGTTTGAGAATCAGATTTAGTGTTAATTTTTTTAACTAAAAAACCTAATGAAATTCCGGCAACAACTGCAAAAGCGACAAATAAAAAAAATTTTTGATAGCTCATATCTGATGGAGAGTTTTTATTGAAGTCAATATTTTTAATTAAGTTACTATTTTTCATATGATTAATACTAGCAATTTAAAAAATAAATGTCAAAAAGAAAAGCTTTACCTAAGTTTTATTTTTAAGATAAGCTTCAATGAAACTATCCAAATCTCCATCAAGTACTTTTTCTACATTTGATTCTTCATGATCAGTGCGGAGATCTTTTATTAATTTATAAGGATGAAGAACATAACTTCTTATTTGCCTGCCCCATGAGGCAATCTGTCCAGTTTTAAAATTAGCAACAGTTTGTTGTTTTTTTTCTTGTTCAATCTGCCAAAGTTTTGCTCGTAAAATTTTTAAAGCACTTTCACGATTGGCACCTTGATATCTCTCAGTTTGTGAGGAAACAACAATTCCAGTTGGTTTGTGAATCAGGCGAACAGCGGTGGCAACTTTATTAACATTTTGCCCTCCGTGACCTCCTGATCTATAAAATTGCCATTCCAAATCTTCCTCTCTGATTTCAATTTCTTTGTCTTCAATTTGTGGCAAAACCTCAACTAAAGCAAAAGAAGTTTGGCGTAGTTTATCAGCATTAAAAGGAGATTGACGTACTAATCGATGGACACCAGCCTCAGCTTTTAAATATCCATAAGCAAATTTACCCTTTACAATAATGGTTGAACTTTTAATACCAGCTTCCTCACCGGCGACTCTATCGATCTCTTCCCATTGCCAATCCTTTTTTTCAAAATAGCGAGTGTACATGCGAAAAAGCATTTGTGACCAATCCATTGCCTCAGTTCCACCTTGACCAGCATGAATTGAAAAAATAGCATCATTTTGATCATAATCGCCAGATAAGAAAAATAAAATCTCATATTGATCAATTATTTTTCTTAATTCATCAAGTTGATTTTCTTCCCATAAAAGTTGCATCATCTCTAAATCATCGATTTCTTTTTTTAACTCGCTGATTTTTTTCATAGTTTGGGTAGCTTTTTGATGATCTAACCAAAAATCTTGTTTAGTTGATTCATTTTTCAAAATAGAGAGCTGATGCTGTTTTTCTGGTAGGTTTGCTTTGACTAATATTGCCTCTAACTTTGATTTAATTTCTTCTTTATTCATATTTATTGTTCTTATTTATCAATAAAATATTTATTTAAAATCTGCGCCGACAATAATGACAACATCAGGAGTTTTATCTTCTGGTAAAGAGGAAATCTTGACAGTTGAAAGGTAATCTAAAAGATCATTTTTAATTATATCCGGTACATAGGATTTTGATTTTTTAACTTGAATTTCAGTTAATTTGTAATTATAATTATCAGCATTACCAGTGATGATTTCCTGATAGCCTTTTTTCTTTAAAATATCTTTCATTTCTGAGGCTTTTCCAGGTATACCTGAACCATTTAGTATTTGAATTTTTAGTTCTTCTTTTTTGATAGTTGGTGTTGGTGATGGAGTTGAGGTGGGTAATGGGGTGACTGTTGGCGTAATTTTTTTAGAAAAAAATGATAATTTTGTTAATTTAAAATTATTAATTAAAACAAAAAGAGAAAAAGATAAAGCAAATGAAGTCAAAAACAATAAAATCTCCTTTTTTGGAAAATTAATTTTGGAATAGGGAGCCGTATTATAATCAGTAGTTGTTTTTTTTGATTGGAAATCTTTGTCCAATTTTTTATTAAGTGAAAATTTTTCTTCATGATTAAAAATATAGGCACCAAAACAAACGTCAAATTTTAAAATTGAAAAATGTTTATTTTGATGAGTAATAATTGAATTTAAATAGTTTTGATAAAAATTAGGAATGATCCTTTTTAAAGGATTAGTCCAAATACCAACAGCTTTAGTAAAAGTATCTTGCCTAATGTTTTCAGATTGATTGCCTGAGATAATTAATCGATTAGGTTTTTTATTTTCAGTCTCTAGTTGTTTGTTTATTTGCTTAATTATTTTTTCAGGAGTATTTTCCTCAGATAATGCGGCAACGAAATTTTTTTCATCAAGAAGTCCAAAATTATCAAAAAGATAGCCATTTAAAAGATTATTTTCAATATTAACATAAAGAATTATTTCTTTTTTATCGACACGTAAAGTTTTTTCAAAAAGCTTAAAATAAGCAAGGGTTTCAGGTAAAATCGAGTTGATTTTTAGATCAATTAATGAAAAAACCTGTTGATAGTCTTTTACAATTTCTTTTGATATACCAAAAAAATTTACGATTTTTTGCTCGCTAGTTGTCTTAGCAAAGTAATCAGAAACTAATTCTTCAGTTAATATAGGCAAGCTAGAGCGGATTTTGTCATTGATAAAAGAGTTTAAAGCTGAGGTAGCAATGTCTGATGGTACATTCATTCTTAAAAAGAAGAATGTTTCTTGAGGCAAAATTAAAAAAACTTCTTTGTCTTGATGATTTTTATTAAAAGCACTAGTAAAGACTTCTTTTATTGCTGAAGCTAAAAGATCAATATTGATTGGTTTGCCTTTTTCAGTTAATTTAATTTCATATTTTTTTTCAAAAAAAACAGTTTCTTCTTGTCCAAGAAGAGTTTTTTTTAAAGAAAGAAGCTTGATGTCGTTTTGAGCAATTGATAAATAAATCATATAATTTAGAATATAAACTATTTTTTTAAAAAAGACAAGACAATTATGATTGGCTTCATTTAGTTATTTTTAGCCTTAAAAATGATAAAATACTGCTATGAATAATCCAATTGAGGAGATTAAAAAAAGAATTGATATCGTTGATTTTATTGGCTCATTTATTAACTTAAAAAAAGCTGGAAGGAATTACAAGGCAATTTGTCCTTTTCATCAAGAAAAAACACCTTCATTTATTGTCTCTCCAGAAAGACAGATCTGGCATTGTTTTGGTGCTTGCAGTGA
>CAYUCK010000002.1:0-43998 GCA_964443335.1 uncultured Gammaproteobacteria bacterium
TTTTGTCCCTAACTTTCGTTGTGATATGCTAAACCCCTTGCCTTTTTGTCCCTAACTTTCGTTGTAATGCGAAGATTCGTCAAGCCTTTTTGTCCCTAACTTTCGTTGTTTTATATCTATTTTTTATAGCCTTTTTGTCCCTAACTTTCGTTGAAAATTAAAAAATCACCAAGCCTTTTTGTCCCTAACTTTCGTTGTGTCAATTATCCAATACTTTCGTTGTTAAATGTTCCAAGCTGGAGCCTTTTTGTCCCTAACTTTCGTTGAGCAAAGATAATTTATATCATCATAATAATCTAAAATCAATTGAAAATCAAGTAAAATCTGTGTATAATTAACCTATAATAAATAGATTTTATCATTATAACATTTTAAATAATATTTTATTTATGTCTTATAATAGAAAAAAATACATATGGCTACCTTATTTGGAGAGTATAACTATAAAACCAAAAAATGTAAAGTTTGTGTATAAAGGTGGAGAATTAGAGATTAATTGGGTTGACATACACTCAATTATGATTTATGGTGACAGCTGTAGTCTATCGGCTGAATTTTTTGATAAATGCAGCTTTTACAAGATACCTGTAGTTTTTCACAGGCGCAATCTTGCCAGAGCAAGTCTGATATTACCGTCTTTATCAGCAGATGCTGATGATTTAATTTCTATGCAGATCAAATATCGGGATAATGATAAAAAAAGATCTTACATCGCAAAAAAACTTATTATAGCAAAGTTTAAAAGTATGCAATGGCTTATACCCTCAGCTAAAGATCAACTTTATAAAATCAGTGATATTGAAAAAATTAGATCGGTTGAGGCTTGGCATGCCAAGCGATATTGGAAAGAGTATTTTAGTAGACTTGGCTTAAATCAGAAAAGAAGAGAAAACAATGAAATTCAAAAAATTCTTAATGCTGTTTCTAAATTTGTAACTAGTATAATTTTAAGGTGGGTGCTTTATCATAATTTGAGTCCTTATCATGGCTTTCTGCATAAACCAACAGAATATCCATCTTTAGTTTATGATTTGATTGAGCCTTATAGAGGATATTTTGATAAAGTGGTATTTGATTATTTTAAACAACAAGAAAATCAAGAAAAAAGTCTGGCAATAGTAATTGAAAAAATTAAAGAATTTTTAAACAAAAAAGTCTATGTTCACTCAACAAGACAGATAGTCACATTTCAAGAATTACTGCACGGTATAGTTTTAGCTTTAAGGGTATATATGATCGGCTCAACAAGAAAATTTGTCATACCACTACCAGAGAAGCCAAATGGAGGCAGACCAGTAAAGCCAGGATTTCAACTTTATGGTCATAGAGCAGGTATCACTAATTTTTGGCTTGAGGCATCGGATGTGGCTAAACAATTTCAAGCATCTTATAGTTAATTGGTTTATGATTTTTTAAGTATCGTATTGTCTCTTCGAATATATTAACTTCCTGATTATTTTTCAAATTATTTTTTACATACCCTCTAACTGACATATTAAAAGCAGCTTGCAAGTCTGCATCAAATATTTTTCCACAGTCAACAAAAGGGCAAATAAAAACTGCGCAATTACCTCTTTGTTTTTTAATTTCTTTAAGTTTTAGAGGATCTAATTTTTTTAAAGTTAAAAGAACTTCGCTTTTTTCAAGCGGTGGTCTGGCAAAATTTTTTATGATTTTTAAAAATTCTTCTTTTTCTTGTTTTGTGTTTTGAAATCTGTAGTTTTCGATGAATTTTTTGTTTTGAGTGTAGCCGTATAAATTGCCGTGGGTGGTTTTAATTTCGATAACGTTTTTTAGCCCATCGGTTTTTAATCGACTAACTACTGTAGCTTGGCTTGTATCAAAGTCATTTACTACCTCAAATATACTTCTTCCACATACTGAACAAGTATAACTTGAAGCATACGCAGATAAATTTAGGCCGATGTTGATAGAATTTGATCCCCAAATATGTTTGATAATAGGCTTATTAGCTTTACTGTCGACATCTGATTTTTTGATCGAGTTATAGATTTTGGTAATTCTTCCACTGCCTGTTTCAAAATTACTAATCGAGTATTCGTAAATTATAGGCACTTTATATTTTAGAAAAACTTTATGAATTTGATTTCTGATTTCATTGATGGCATTTTCCCTGACTTTTCGAACAACGTTTTCGGATTGAATAAACACCCCGCCTCTTGCTCTTTGTTTTATGATTTCAAATTTATCTCTAATCTTACGGACATTTTTATTTTTGATGTAAGATGATTCGATAATTTTTGGAATATCTTCAGTAAAGTCTGTTAAACAGTAAGCAACTCCATATTCACCAGCATCAATTCCAAGATAGATCTTTTCGTTAAGTTTTTTTTGAGGTTCTTCGGAATTTATCTGAAAGGGTAGTGAGAGATAAAGATTTTGGCTTTCTTTTTTGAAGACAAATTTTTCTAAATCAATCTGATGTTTAATTTCAAGAATAAAAGATGGCTCAGAAATAGATATAGAAATATTCTGCCAATAATAAGGCTTATAAATTAACCTATCTAAAAATTGAAGTTGATGTCGTGATGAGTGGATTTGGAAGACATGATTTTTATTTAGATTAGTAATTAAAATAGGCCTGATTCCTTGTTTAGTTATAATAAAATAATCAGTTTGATCTTCTTGATTAAGCTTTTTAAATTCAAAATAATCATTAATTTTATCTCCAATGACAATAAGATATCTGTGTGAATAATTAATGATTTTTTTTGATTCAGTTAAAAGTTGTTTTAGGCTGACCTTAATATCTTTAAAATTAATTAGAATTGGGAATCGTTCATCACTTTTTAATATTTGAAGAGTATATTTAGCTAGATCATATTTTTTTGATAGTATATTTAAAGTGCCTTTAAGATCTGCAAAAAAATATTGATTTAAAAGCCGATTAAATTCTTGATTGATAAGGCAATTAGATTTATGAAGATTGATAAAATTTAATACGCCTTCAAAATTGCTAAATAAATTTTTGTCAACGATAAATTCATTTTTTTTATTGTTTTCTATAACAAATGATAAAAAAGATTTAGTAATTTCTAAGTACTCGATTGCTGATTGAACATCTTTTAAAAGCAAATTATGATTAATGTTTTTTAAAAAAGAATAAAGAGATCTAATTAAATTAGTAATTTGACTGTCTTGATTATCGAAATTTTTAATCTTGATTATTTTTAAGGAGTTATTATTACTGAATTTACTTATATAAAAAGCATATTTTTGTGGTTGATTATAAATTTCCTTTTTGTTATTTTCTTCTGAAATATAGTAATCTATAATTTTTTTATAATCATTAAAAAAAATAGATTGATTAGAAAGTATTTTCTTTGATAATTTCTCAAAAAATACATTAAGGATTTCAGATAGTGTTTTTTTAAAGTCATTATCCTTAAGTGATTTTGATTCATCTAAAAGTATTCGAATAATTTTAAAACCATCAATAACTTTAAGTTTTGATTTTTCAATAATTTTTAAAAGACTTTCTTTTTTTGATTGTCCGTAAAAGTTAATCGGTTTTTCAAATTTTTCATATAAAAATTTAAAGTTTTTATCATTGTTGATCATGTCATCTTCGCTGATCTTCAGATATTTTTGATAAAAAAAGTTAAGGTCGGTTTTTATTTCTGCTAAATAATCAGAGAAAATGCTATATTTGCCAGGAATGTTAAGTAAATCTGGATTTTGTTCCAGGAGATTTTTTAAGTTAACTAATTGATTTTTTATTTTTAGTTTGGATTTTTGAAAATCATTATCTTCTGAAAACTTTTTATCCAAAATCTGAAGTCTATCGAAATAAGCAATAATTTTACTAATTTCACCTTTGATTTTATTATAGTTTTCTTGCGATTTTGTTAGTCTATTTAGATAATTTGAAAACCAGCTTTCTAATTTACCGCCAAAAACACTTCTATACTCCTGCCAGCTGTAGCTAATAAACTTGGGTTTTCCAAGTAGTCTAGATTTTTCAGCAAGATAAATTAATGATTCTTTTATCTTTTCTTCTTCCTGATTACTTAAATCGATAATAGTTTTGTAGTAATTAATAATAACTTCAATATTGCCTTCTAATAAGACATTAAAAAAATTATTGAAATAGTTAGAAAAAGCATTGAAATTATCACTTAATCCAAGAAGGGAAGCAGTTTGCTCATTGATAATTTTCTCATTTGGTTCTATTGAATTTATTTTAAGATATTTTTTAACTAGATCAAAGCGAAGATTAATTAATTCCTCAAGCTTTATATCTCCATTGAGTCTGATTAACTCAGGTAGGATAAAACTAGTTAATTCACCCAACTCATTATTGGTTTTTCCGTTTAATAAATTTTTATCGATGTTGAAATTATTTTTCCAAAATTGATTTTGTTTTTCTTCACTGTCTAAAATAAGCTTTCCTTCTTCATCATAGAATGAATTAGTGATAAAATTTACTAATTTATTTGCATCACTATTAATGATTATTTTTTCTTTTTCATTTTTAAATTCATTATTAAGAATATCAAATAGAGTGTTAAAAAAAGATTTTTTGGTGGAACTTGATCTTTTTGCATCAGAAATAATGATATTTTTTATGAAATCTACCTTTTTAAAATAGTTTTTGATTTTTTCGTCAGCCTGATCAAAGATAATTTCTTCCATCGTTTTTTTACCTCTTATACTTTGAATAAAATATCTAATTTTTTTTCCTTTTGATTGAAATACAATTCCACATTTTAAAGTATCAACCCAAAAATCAAGAAGACTATACTGATTTTCTGATTTTATATCAATGAGATTAGCAATTCCTCTAACTTTATGGTCATCATTTACAAAATTTTCTATTATTTTCTCATATGCATCAGTTTGATTAACAGGTTTAAGGAGAAATTTAATTGATCGAGTAGTTTCTCCCTTAGTTGTTTTTAAGCGTTTAATGTGAATTTTATAACTTTTCATTTTCAAGTTAGCGCTCAGTAGGTAAAAGGCAATCCCTTTTAAAAATTTAAAAGGGGGAAACCCGCTGAGCGCAATTGGGTTAGGGACCCATTAATAATTTATAAAATTAGCACATAAAAATCAAGAACAAAAAGATTTTTAAAAATTCTTAATAACAAATAAAATCGTTACTATTTTCTATTAGGACAATTTTCGGGTATCATTAATATTTAGTAGATATATTCAAATGATGCGTTTTTATAAGGAAAATGTTTTTTCTTAATATCTAATATCTTAATATCTTTTTTTCATTGCTTTACTATCTTTTGACGATGGGTGTTGAGATAGTAAAATTAATATTTTGACGCTTATTTGATAATAATATTTTTTGGATTTTTTGGATATAATTAAAAATATGAGTCTTTTGGAAAAAATTAAGGAAAAATATTATGATAAAAAAGTGTTGATTGTTGGTTTAGGTCTTCAGGGTGGAGGCTTGGGCTTGGCAAAATTTTTTGCCGATCTTGGAGCCAAGGTGACAGTTACAGATAAAAAAGATGAGAATCAATTAAAATCTTCAATTGAGCAGCTTAAAGATTATCCAATAACGTATCATTTAGGTGGTCACGAGCTAAATGATTTTTTATCAGCGGATTTTATTTTTAAGGGACCATCTGTTCCTTGGAGTTTGCCTGAGATTATTGAGGCACAAAAGAAAAATATACCAATTGAGATGGAGATGAGTTTTGTTGTTAAAAATTTTCCAGGCATTGTTATTGGTATTACTGGTACAAGAGGAAAGTCAACTACCACTAATTTAATTTATACGATTTTAAAAAAAACTGGGTTTAATGTCCTTCTTGGTGGCGGCTTACCTGGAATTTCCAACATTGAGTATTTAAAGAAAGCTGATCAAAGTACTTATCTTGTGGCTGAGCTCTCTTCCTGGGCTTTATCTGGTTTTCATCGCCAAAAAATCTCTCCTCAAATTTCAGTTTTTACTAGCTTTTACCCAGATCACCTAAACTACTATAAAAATATGAATGATTATTTTTATGATAAAGCCGCTATTTTTTTATATCAAAAACAGGAAAATTATTTAATTGCCAATAAAAAATTAAAAACATTAATTGAAAAATATTCATTTAAAAGCAAGACAATTTATTTTACATCAGAGGATTTTCCTGAAAAACTTAAATATTTAAAAGGAGTTCATAATCTAGAAAATGCAGCAGCTGCTTTGCAAGTGGCTAAGGTTTTAAAAATAGATCTTAAAAAAGCGATCGATATTATTGTTAATTTTTCTGGACTAGTTTATCGACAAGAAATCATCAAAGAAAAAGATCGAGTCATTTTTGTCAATGATACAACCTCAACAACACCGGTGGCGACGATTAAGGCACTTGAGGCTTTTTCTGACAAACCAATTTATTTGATAATGGGCGGTAATTCAAAAAACCTTCCTTTTGATGAATTAATTGAAAAATTAGTCAGTGTGGAAAAAATCATTCTTTTGTCAGGAAGTTTTACTGATGAGATTTTAAGTTTATTAAAGAAAAAATATCCAGATAAATTAGTTGGGCCATTTGATGATTTAGAAAAAGCAGTAAAAACTGCCTTTCAACTGGCAAAAACAACTGGGGGTTACTTACTTTTTTCACCGGCAGCAACTTCTTTTGCTATGTTTAACAACGAATTTCACCGAGGTATGGAGTTTAATAAAATTGTTAAAAAAATATGAATATTGGGGTTTTTGATTCGGGTTTGGGAGGACTGACAATTTTAAAAGGTTTTTTAAAAAAATTACCGCAATATAATTATGTTTATTTAGGTGATAATGCTCGAGTGCCATATGGCAATCGCTCAACCCAATTAATTTATCAATTTACATGTGAGGCTATTGATTTTTTAGTAAAAAAAAACTGTTCTTTGATTATTGTTGCCTGCAATACAGTAACTGCCAATGCTTTAAAAAAAATTCAAACTGAGTATTTGCCAAAAAAATACCCACATGTTAAAGCTTTAGGTGTGATAAGGCCAACTATTGAGGCGCTTGTAAAAAACAAGTTTAGAAAAATTGGTGTAATTGCTACCAAGGCCACTGTTAATTCAAATGCTTTTAAAAAAGAGATAAAAAAATTTTTACCAAAAGCTACTGTCTATCAGCAAGCTTGTCCGCTTTTGGTGCCTTATATTGAAGACAGTGAAAAAGACAAAAGAGTTTTAAAATTACTTCTTAAAAATTATCTTAAACCAATAAAAACTAAAATTGAGACATTAATCTTGGGTTGTACACATTATGAAATTATTAATGATCAAATCCAAAAAGAAGTTGGCAAAATTAAAGTCATTAGCCAGTCAGAAATTGTTGCGGAAAGTTTAAAAAAATATTTATCAAATCATCCAGAAATTGAAAAAAAACTCGAAAAAAAAGGACAAGTACAATATTTTTTAACTGATTTTAGTTTAGATTATCAAAGACTAATTAAAAAATTTTTAGGAAGATATTTTCCAAATAAAAATATTCATAAAGTTAAACTCATATGATTAAGAAAAAAAATAGTAATCAAAAACAATTTGTCCAACTTCAAACAATTCCAATTTTTTTATCATTAATTGGTTTAGCTTTTATTTTTGAAGCTTCAGCTCTTCGGGCAATCAATTTATTTTCTGATAGCCTTCATTATTTAAAGTATCAGTTCGTTTGGATAATTTTAGGCATTTTTTTAATGAAACTTTTTTCTTTAATTGATTATCGAAAACTTTATTTTTTGTCATTAATTTTATTAGTAAGCTCAATTTCTCTTTTAATTTTAGTTTTAATACCTGGCATTGGCTCTGATGCCGGTGGAGCAAGGCGTTGGATAAATTTTGGTTTTTTTAATTTTCAACCGACTGAGCTATTGAAATTTTCTGTAATTTTATATCTTTCCTCTTGGTTTATCCACCAAGAAAAAAGACGTTTTTTTTCATTTTTGACACTGGTTGGGTTTTTGATATTTTTGATCATGTTACAGCCTGATATGGGAACAGCAATTATCGTTTTTTTAATTAGTTTGATTTTATATTATCAATCAGGCATGAATTTGTTTAATTTATTTATTTTGTTGCCAATTTCTGCCATTGGTTTTTTTATTTTGATTAAAATTGCTCCATATCGACTAGCTCGACTGACAGCTTTTCTTAATCCTTCAAGTGATCCTCAAGGAATTGGTTATCATATCAATCAAATTTTTATTTCACTTTCTCATGGCGGGTTTTTTGGTCAAGGATTTGGAGCTTCAAGACAAAAATATTTGTTTTTACCTGAGGCTCACACCGACTCAATTTTTGCAATTGTTGCTGAGGAGTTTGGATTTTTGGGCGCATCAATTTTGATATTGTTATACTTTATTTTTGTATACAAAATTTATCAACTAATTAAATATGCTCCTGATAAACTTGCCAAACTTTTATTAGTTGGAATTTTTGCTTTTTTTAATCTACAAATTATTATTAATTTAGCTGGAATGGTTGGGCTTTTTCCCTTAACAGGTGTACCTTTACCTTTTTTTTCCTACGGCGGCAGTAATTTGTTAATCTCTTACTCTCTAGTTGGTATTTTATTAAATATTAAAAAACGAATTAGCCCATGAAAATTTTAATTACAGGAGGTCATTTGACACCAGCATTAGCTGTCATTGATGAAATTAAAAAAACAAAGCCAGAAGTAGAGATTGTCTTTGTTGGGCGAAAATATGCTTTAGATTTTGAAAAGACAATTTCTTTAGAATTAAAAGAAGTTAGTCAGAGAAATATTCGTTTTATAAATCTAAATGCTGGTAGATTGACTAGAGTTATTTCATTGCAAAGTATTTTTAGTTTTTTAAAAATACCAATTGGATTTTTGCAGGCTTTTTTTATTATTGTTGAGCAAAAACCGCAATTAGTTTTGTCATTTGGTGGTTATTTAGCTTTACCCTTAGTGTTTTGGGCGTGGCTATTTAGAATTCCATGTTTTACTCATGAGCAAACTTTAAATCCTGGTATGGCAAATCGGATTATTTCTAGGTTTGCAAAGAAAATTTTTGTTGCTTTTGAGGAAACAAAAAAATATTTTCCCCAAGAAAAAACTTTTGTTGTCGGCAATCCAATTCGTGAAACAGTTCTAAAGGTAGTTGATAAACCATTTGATATTAAAAAAACAAAACCAGTCATCTATATTACTGGAGGCAGTTTAGGTAGCCACAGCATCAATCTTCATATAAAAAGTATTTTGCCTGATTTGTTAAAAAAATATATTGTCATTCATCAAACTGGAGAGACAAAACAATATCATGATTATGAAGATTTAGAAAAAATTAAAAATCAATTACCAAAAAAATTAAAAGAACAATATTTTTTAAAAAAACATTTTTTTGAAAAAGAAATTGGTTATGTTTATTCCTTAGCTGATTTAGTAATCAGTCGATGTGGTGCTAATACTTTTTTTGAGTTAGTTGCTTTAAAAAAACCTGCTGTTTTAATTCCTCTTCCATGGTCAGCTGGACGAGAGCAGCAACTTCACGCGGAGATTTTGACAAAAGCAGGATGTGCTCAGATATTTCACCAAGTTGAATCAAGCAAAAAATTATTAAGGTTAATTGATTCAATGGTAAAAAATCTAGATTTTTATAAAAAAAATTTTAGTCATTTAAATTTAAATTATAAAAAAAATGCTGCCAATACAATTGTTAAAGAAATTTTTCAATAAAATAAAGATTATTATTTTTTTCTTTTTTTTAGTAATATTTTTTTTTAATCTTTTTTTATTATTAGAAAATTTTTTTAAGATTAAAGAAATTGAAGTCAATGAAAGAAATATAAAAATCATCGGACTGGAAAATCTCTATGGAAAAAATATCTTATTTTTAAATTCAGAAAAAACTACGGAAAGATTAATTAAAGAAAATCCGGCAATTAAAACTATTGTTATTCAAAAAAAATTGCCTTCAAAATTATTGCTCAATGTTGTTTTTGCCAATTCAATAGCTCAGCTTGCCGTGGATGCTGGTTATTTTTATCTTGATGAAGATGGTAAGATTATAAAAAAAACAAGAAATCCATCTTTTTCTTTACCCCAAATTAATTTTTACCAAAAAATTTACTATTCTGATTACCAGTCTGGTCAACAAATTTATTTTGAAGAAATAAAAAAAAGTCTTTATTTATTAAAAAAAATTAACCAAATTGGGTTAACTATCAAAGACCTTGATATTAGTGGGAATAATGTGATAGTATTTAATTTAGAAAATAAAAAAATTATTTTTGACAGTTTAAAAGATCAACAATTACAACTTTTTCAGTTAGAACAAATTATTAAAGCGTTCAAGATCAAAGGCGAAAACTACAAAGAAATTGATTTGCGTTTTGATAAACCAATTGTTAGATTTTGAATTATGGCAGACAATTTAATTTGTGGCATTGATATTGGGAGTAGTAAAATTGCAACCGTTGTTGGTATAAAACAGGAGGGGAGTGAAGAAATTAAAATAATTGGTTTTAATAGTTCTCCAGCTAAAGGTATAAGAAAAGGATTAATTGTTGATATCAAAGGGGTGACTGATTGCGTTGAGGAAAGTGTGGAAAAAGCTGAAAGAATGGCTGGACACAAGATCAATCAGGCTTATGTCTCAGTTGGTGGTCCTCACATATCCTCCTTAAACTCTCATGGAATTGTTGCTATTTCTAATGCTTCCAATGAAATTAGTCAATCTGATGTACAAAGAGTTATTGAATCAGCTCGAGCTCTTTCTTTATCTTCAACTCGGCAGATTATTGAAGTCGTGGCCAGGGATTTTATAGTTGATGGTCAGCCTGGTATAAAAAATCCAGTTGGCATGACTGGAGTACGTCTTGAAGTTGAGACTCATATAATCACCGCCTCATCAATTAATTTAAAAAACATTGAGCGAGTTTTAGACGACTTAGGAATCGAAAACTTAGGATTTGTTTTTTCTGGTCTAGCTTCTGCTGAGGCAGTTTTGACAAATACTGAGAAAGAGTTAGGGGTAGTGTTAGTGGACATTGGTGGCGGAAAAATTGATTTAGCTATTTATGTTGAAGGCGCTTTATCTTATTCATCGTCAATTCCTGTTGGTGCTCGCCATATTACTAATGATATTGCGGTAGGCTTACGGGTTTCTCTTGATTCAGCAGAAAAAATAAAGCTTTTTTTAAGTAAAAATTTAACTTCAAAAAAAAAGCCCTCTCAGTTAAATTTTAACGAGTTAAATTTACCTGAGCAGCTGACTGAAGTTTCTTTAAAAACTTTGGTTGATGGGATTATTGCTCCACGGTTGGAGGAAATTTATAAATTGATATTTGAGGAGATAGAAAAAAGCGGTTTTGCTCAGTTAGTACCCTCTGGATTAGTAATTACAGGAGGCGGTGCTTTGACCGTGGGCATGCTTGAGACTGGAAAACGAGTGGTTGGTTTACCCATTAGAATTGGACTTCCTGATAAGCTAACTGGATTAATTGATGAAACAACCGATCCTCAATATGCTTCAACCATAGGTTTACTCTTATATGGTTCACAAAATCTAAGTAATTATCAAAATGCAGGAATGAAAAATTTTGGTAAAATTTTGAAAGAATTTGATCTAGGAGGTTCATTTACAAAAATTAAGGATTTTTTTAAACAGTTTATTCCATAAAAAAATATGCTAATTAAACCAAGAGCCGGTCAAGCAGCCAGAATCAAAGTGGTTGGAGTAGGTGGCGGTGGTGGCAACGCTCTTTCCTCAATGATTGCTCAGGGAGGAATAACTGGAGTTGAGTTTATTGCCGTTAATACTGATGCTCAAGCGCTCCTAAATAACAAAGCCACCATTAAAATCCAAATTGGTGAGCAATTAACTAAGGGTTTGGGAAGTGGTGGTGATCCAGAGATGGGTCGGCAAGCAGCTGAGGAATCAAGAGAAAGATTAAAAGAAGAACTATCAGGCGCTGATATGATCTTTATTACTTGTGGAGAAGGCGGCGGTACTGGTACAGGTGCCTCACCAGTTGTGGCTGAGATAGCTAAGGAAACTGGAGCTTTGACAGTGGCAGTTGTCACCAAACCATTTGAGTTTGAAGGAGTTAAAAGAAAACTAACTGCCGAGGAGGGAATTTCTCGATTAAAAGAAAAAGTTGATACATTAATTGTTGTCCCCAACCAAAAAGTTCTGACAATCATTGATAAAAAAACACCAATCCTTGAAGCTTTTCGCAAAATTGATGAGGTTTTGGCTTCAGGTGTCAAAGGTATTGCTGAGTTGATTACTATTCCTGGATTAATAAATGTTGATTTTGCTGATGTTAAATCAATTATGAGTAATTCTGGCACGGCTTTGATGGGTCTGGGGATTGGAAGTGGTGATAAACGGGCAATGGCGGCGATCAAACAAGCAATCTCCTCACCACTTCTTGATATCTCAATTGAAGGGGCAAGAGGAGTGTTGTTTAATATTGTTGGTGGACCTGACCTCTCTTTGACAGAGGTTGATGAGGCTGCCTCAATAATTGCTAAAAGTGTTGATCCCGACGCTGAGATTATTTTTGGTGCTGTTATAGATGATAAAATGATGGATCAATTAAAAGTGACAATCATTGCCACTCGTTTTGATGACAATAAATTAAAGCTTTTTCGATTCAGACGAGGTGATGATAAGGATAAAACTCAAACTGATTTAAAAACAGAAGAAAAAAAAGATATAAGTGAAGAGATTGAGGAGGAGGAGGAGATTTTTGATGATAACTCAGAATTTGATATTCCTGCTTTTTTGAGAAAAAAATAATTTTTCCTCTTTAAATTCCCCTTTATTTTTATATAATTAAAAATATGTTAAAACCAATTGCTGAAAAACATGATTTTATTGAGATGGAGCATAAATGGTTAAAGGAATGGTATGAAAAAGGAGTTGTTGATAAGTATTTAAAAAAAAATCAAAAAAGCGAAAAATACTTTTCTTTTTTGGATGGGCCTATTACTGCCAATAATCCAATGGGTGTTCACCATGCTTGGGGACGCACCTACAAGGATCTTTGGCCAAAATTTTATAATCTTTTAGGTTATCGTCAGCGCTTTCAAAACGGTTTTGACTGTCAAGGGCTTTGGGTTGAGGTTGAGGTTGAGAAAGAGTTGGGATTGAAAAATAAAAAAGAGATTGAGAATTTAGTGCCTGGTGATAAATTTGCCTCAATTGCCAAATTTGTTGATCTATGTAAGCAAAGAGTTTATCGCTTTTCAAAAATCCAAACTGATCAATCAAAACGCTTGGGTTATTTTGCTGACTGGGAGCACTCCTACTACACCATGGCTGATGAAAATAACTATATGATCTGGACTTTTTTAAAAAAATGTTATGAAAATGGTTGGATTTATAAGGGTCAAGAATCTGTTCCTTGGTGTCCTCGTTGTCAAACCGCTATTTCACAGCATGAGATGTTAACTGAAGATTATAAAGAAGTGGTTCATGAATCAATTTATATGAAGTTTAAAATCGAAGGAAAAGATGAGTATTTATTGGTCTGGACAACTACTCCTTGGACAATTCCAGCCAACATCGCTATTGCTGTTGATGAAGATTTTGATTATAGCTTAGTTCAAGTTAAATCTGGTCAAAAGTATTGGTTGGCAAAGGATTTAGTAAAAACAGTTTTAGGTGATGATTTGGTAAAAGTTTTAAAAGAGGTAAAAGGAAAAGAATTAGTTGGTTTAAAATATCAAGGAGCTTTTGATTATTTAGAGGCAGTTAAAAAAGTTGCTCAAGAAAATCCTGACAAATTCCATACTGTGATTGCTACCGATAAGAATATTTTGCCCATTAGTCTTACTGAAGGAACAGGTTTGGTTCACACTGCAGTTTCAGCGGGTACTGAGGACTACAAGCTAGGAAAAAAACTTGGTTTACCAATGATTCCTGTTATTGATGATGAGGCTAATTATTTACCTGGATTAGGTGAATTTAGTGGAAAAAATGCCAAAAAACATCCTCGACTAATTCTTGATTTTATGGAAAAAAATGGTTTTGCTTATAAAATTCATCAATACAAACATCGTTATCCAGCTTGTTGGCGATGCAAAACTGAGTTAGTTTGGAAAGTGGCTGATGAATGGTATATTGCCATGGACAAAAAACCTTTAAAAAAAGACTTAGGAGAGGAGACATTGCGTGAGAGAATGATTAAAGTAGCAAAAAAGATTAAATGGATGCCAGAGTTTGGTCTTGATCGAGAGCTTGATTGGCTAAGAAATATGCATGATTGGTTGATATCAAAGAAAAATCGTTATTGGGGATTGTCACTACCAATTTATGAATGTAAAAATTGTGGCCATTTTGAGGTAATTGGATCAAAAGAAGAATTAAAAGAAAGAGCGGTTGAGGGTTGGAGTGAATTTGAAGGTCATTCTCCTCATAAGCCTTATATTGATCAAGTTAAAATTAAATGTTCTCAATGTGGAGCCCTTGTTTCTCGGATTGATGATGTTGGCAATCCATGGCTTGATGCTGGTATTGTTGCCTATTCAACCATTAAAGAAAATAATCAAGGTGAACCGCTTTATAAAATCAATAAAGAGGAATGGCGAAAATGGTTTCCAGCTGATTTTATCACTGAAAGCTTTCCTGGACAGTTCAAAAACTGGTTTTATGCTTTGATTGCTATGTCAACGGTCATGGAAAATGAGCCTCCATTCAAGAGAGTTTTAGGATACGGGACGCTTTTGGGCGAGGATGGTCGGCCAATGCACAAAAGTTGGGGAAATGCGATTGAGTTTAATGAGGGCGCTGATAAAATCGGGGTTGATGTGATGCGCTGGATGTATGCAAGACAAAATCCAGCCGATAATATGCTTTTTGGTTATAAAAAAGCTGATGAAGTCAGGCGCCAGTTTTATCTAATGCTTTGGAATGTTTACAAATTTTTTGTTGAATATGCTAACTTAGACGGATTTAATAAGTTTTTTGATAAACCTGTGCCTAATAATATTCTTGATAAATGGATTTTAAGTCGTTTTGTTTGGCTAGTTAATTTTGTTGAAAAAAGTTTAAAAGACTTCAATGCTAAGGATGCTGCTTTAGCAATTGAAAAATTTGTTGATGATCTATCAACTTGGTATATCCGCCGCAGTCGTGATCGAGTTTGGGTAAATTCAGATGACAAAGATGACAAAAAATCATTTTATGAATCGATGTACTATGTTTTAGTTAATTTTTCAATTATTCTTTCACCATTTATTCCTTTTGTCAGTGAGGAAATTTATAAAAATTTAACTGATAAAGAGTCAGTGTTTCTTGAAAATTGGCCAGTGGTTGATAAAAGTTGGTATGATGAGGAGTTAGAAAAACAGATGGCAATTGCCAGAAAAGTAGTTGAGGCAGGTCATAGTCTTCGAAAAGAGATGAAAGTAAAGGTAAGAATGCCTTTAGCAAGGCTTGAGGTAAAAGTTGAGAATGATTGTTCAAAAATACCGTCTGAGATTTGGGAAATAGTCCTAAAGGAACTTAACGTGAAAAATATTTTAGTTAATAATGTTATTAAATATCCGGAAAAAGAAGTTAAAGTCACAGAGGATGAGTTAAAATATGAAGGTGAGTTGCGAGAATTTATTCGCTTAGGTCAAGCAAAAAGAAAAGAATTAGGTCTTAAACCAACTGAATATTTTCAATATCCTATTCCTGAACGCTTTCAAAAAAGTGTCGATCTTATTAAAAGAAAACTAATGATTAAATAAAATGGAGATTTTAATTGCTACTTTTTTTTTGTCAATTTTTGGTCTATTTAATCTTTTTGGGATTAATCAACAATTATTCTTTCGTCAATTAATATATATCTTGTTTGGTTTTGTTATTTACTTTTTTATAAAAAAAATTGGTCGGATTTTTTTCCAAAACAATATTCGGTTATTTTATTATTTTTTTATTTTTGCCTTATTTATTACTTATATTATTGCTATAGAAATTCGTGGTTCAAAAAGATGGCTTGATTTTTACTTTTTTCGCTTCCAAGCGAGTGAAATATTTAAACCATTTTTTATTCTTTTTTTGAGCGAATATTTATATAAATTTGATATTGTTTTTGATAGTTTAGGATTGCTTTTTAAAAGTTTTATTTATTTTTTTATTCCTTTTTTTATAGTTTTTAAGCAACCAGATTTAGCTAATGCCTTAACGTTTTTGGTGATTTATTTTTCGATATTATTCTTTTCAAAAATTCCCAAAAAACAAATTTTTTTCTTTTTTAGTAGTTTTATGTTTTTTATTCCGTTTAGTTGGTTTTTTTTAAAAGATTATCAAAAAGCGCGAATTTTAAGTTTTTTAAATCCTCATCTTGATACTCAAGGAACTGCTTATAACATCAGCCAAGCAATTATTACTATTGGTAGTGGAATGTTTTTTGGTAAGGGTTTGGGTTTTGGGACTCAATCGCGTCTGGCATTTTTGCCAGAAAATACCACTGATTTTGCTTTTGCTTCACTGGTGGAGCAATTTGGCTTTTTTGGAGGAAGTTTTGTAATTCTTTTTTATGGTTGGTTAATTTATATTTTAATAAAAAAAAGTTTTAAATATTTTTTTTCCAATAGTGAGGATGAGCAAAAGAAATTTATGTATACTTTTGGAGTTTTAATTTATATATGTTTTCAGGTGTTTGTTAATATTGGTATGAATATGGGGATTTTACCAGTAGCTGGTGTAGCATTACCATTTATTTCATATGGTGGTTCAGCAATTATGGCAATGATGATTGCTTTAGCACTTTTGCCTTAAAAATAATTTGCTTTAATCAATTTTTTTTGTATAATTTAATTTATGGTTAATTTTGCTGTTGTTAAAACTGGTGGCAAACAATATTTGGTAAAAGAAGGAGAAGAAATTGTGGTTGATCATATTGATGCAAAAGAAAAGGAAAAAATACAACTTGATACATTGATGACTTTTGATGAAGAAGGAAAAAATGTTGAAATTGGTAGTCCAGTTTTAGAAAAAAAAGTGGTTGCTGAGGTTATCTCTCATCAAAAAGGAGAGAAAATTAGAGTGGCAAGATTTAAGGCGAAAGTCAGATATCGCAAAGTTAAAGGTTTTCGACCATTATTGACAACTTTAAAAATAGTTAAAATTAATTAATTTATTTATGGCACATACTAAAGCGCAAAAAGCCGTCAAAGGCAATCGCGATTCTCAATCAAAAAGACTTGGAGTAAAAGTTTATGGTGGTGAAAAAGTTTTACCTGGTCATATTATTATCCGTCAAAGAGGTACAAAAGTTAATCCAGGCCCAGGAACAATGCTTTCTCGTGATTATACGATTTTAGCTTTGAAGGAAGGTAAAGTCCAATTCTACAGGCGACGCGGAGAGGTCTTTGTCAGTGTTGTTTAAAAAGTGTAAAATATCTTCATGGAGCAGATTTTGGAAAAAATTAAAAAAGAAAAAGATGTTTTTGTTAAGGCAAAATTAATCCACTATTTAATCCGAGAAAAACAGCTAAGAATAAAGGAACTTTCTGAAAAGCTCGGTATGACTTCATCATATATCTGTCATCTAAATCGCTTAAATTATTTACCTGAGGTGATTGTTGATGGATATTATTCAAATTTAATTAACATTAGCACTCTTTTTACTCTTTCAAGGATTAAAAATGAAACTAAATTAATAAAAATTTATGAAAAAGTTTTAGCCGAAAATTTGACATTAAAACAACTTGATGAGTTGATTCGGGATGAGCTTTATGGGATTAAAGATAACGGTGAATTTATAAAAAAAGAAGAAAAAGAAAAATGGAAAGAACAGTTCAAAAAAAAGTACAGTGAAGACGTTGATATTAAAATTTACCAAACAAGAACTCGGGGAAAGATTTTTATTGAGATTAAAGGTAATTTAGAAAAAACGAGTAAATTTTTAAAAAGAATTGTTAGCGGATTGCTGAGGGTAAAGGATTGATGATTTGTCTGACTTTGGGAAAGTATTGAAAAAATACTTGACCGACAATACTGCTTATTGGAATCGCGCAAAATTCTCGAGAGTCAGAGGAGCGTGGTCGATTGTCTCCCATAACAAAAACTTCATCGTCTTTGATTTTGTAGGGTTCACCATTTTTTACGCAGCCACCTTCCCAAAGATTAGTTTTATCAGCGATATAATTTTCTTGGATTAGATTGCCATTGATATATACTTCACCATCTTTTATCATTAAAGTTTCTCCTGGTAAGCCTATCACTCTTTTAATATACTCGATATCAGGATTTTTTGGTGATTTTAAAACAATAACATCGCCTCGTTCTATTCTTCTGAATTTATAGGTTATTCTGCTAGTTAAAATATAGTCGCCAGTATGAAAATTTGGTTCCATTGAAGCGCCTTTGACTTGATTGGGAGTGATGATAAAAAGGTAGGTGACAATAAACATTGAGCCAACAAAAACAACTGTTTCTAGGATATCAAAAATAAAATCAATGATATCTTTAATAGTTTTTATCATAAAAAATTATTTTAAAGAAATATTGGCTAAATTACAATAGATTTTATATAATAATGAATTAGCAGATATGGACGATTAGCTCAGTTGGCTAGAGCGTTGCGTTCACATCGCAAAGGTCGTAGGTTCAAATCCTACATCGTCCACTATTTAATATCTTTATATAAGAATTTGCTTCAGGGTGCGTTTTTAAGATAAAAAAATATCATTCAAATTTTATTAATACTATCTTCTAAATCAATATTTTTGTAGGTTATATGCAGTAGACAAGCTTCGAAAAATTGTTTAGGTTTTAAGATAAAGTGTTTTTTCTAAGATAAAGATTTTATGAAAAAAATTATTACATTAATTATATTAATTTTAATTATTTGTGCTAAAAATGTTTATTCGGCTGAATTTAATAATCCCATTGTTCCTGATAATGTTGATAAAAAAACTTATATAAAAGATTCCCGCAGTCCAGCTGTTATTTTTGAAGATCAAAAATTTAAAATGTGGTTTGTAAATTATTATAATAATCGATGGAACATTGATTATTTGGAATCTAATGATGGTATTAATTGGATAAAACCACTTGATAACCCTGTTTTATTAAGTGATAACGACGAAATTGAAATAATGGGTCCATCTATAATAAAAGTTAATAATATTTATTATCTTTGGTATTTTTCTCTTAAAAATAATGATAACAAATATTTTATTAGACTTGCTACTTCAACAGATGGCATTAATTGGATAAAAAATTCAAATAAAATTATATATCCGTCATATTTTTGGGAAGCCCAAGGAGTAGTAAATCCTTATGTTTTATACATTAATAATAAGTTTCAAATGTGGTACGGAGCATGGGGAAATGATGGTTTTTGGAGAATAGCCTATGCAGAATCTGTAGATGGTATAAATTGGACAAAAAGATCAAGCCCTCTTAATATTAATCCAAACATTCGGCATGTAGGTAATCATACTTTAAAATTTATTAATAATAAATACTATATTTGGTATGTTACAGGAGACGGAAATACTGAAGAAATTCATAAATTAGTTTCAGATGATGGAATAAATTGGTCGATTGAAAATAATAATAGTTTAATTTTAAAGAAAGATAACGTTAATTTTCCCAATCAAATATTAAATGATTTAGAATCAATTTATTTTAATAATAATATTTATTTATACTTCACTGGTCGTCATAATAATATTTGGGGAATAGGATTAATGATTAATAATTTAAATAATTCAATCCCAACTCCCACCCCAACCCAAACTCCCACCCCTACTCCAACTCCTACCTCAACCCCAACTCCCATCCCTACCAAAATACCAATTGTTATTTTGCCTGGCTTTATGGGGTCGTGGAGTGGGAGGGCGATTTTGCATAATGAAAGTGTCAGTTATAATCAGTGGAAATTGGCGCCTTTTGTTAAGGAGTATAATGGTTTGATTAATACTTTAAAAAATTTAGGATTTAAAGAAAATGATGATTTTTATGTTTTTGCCTATGATTGGCGAAAATCAATTAGAGAGACGATTGAGGATTTAAATGATTTTTTAAATAATAAAAAATCAGCACTTGTCAATAAATTTGCTCTTGTTGGTCATTCTTTGGGTGGATTGGTGGCTAGAATCTATTCGCAAAAATACAAGCAAAATGTTGATAGAATAATTAGTGTCGGTTCTCCTCATCAAGGTGTTGTTCAGGTTTATAAACCGCTTGAAGCTGGAGAGATTGATCGAGAAAATACTTTTTTGTGGTTAGCTCAAAAATTGATTTTAATATTAAATAAATCTGGATTTGAGTCAGATAAAGAAACAATTGCTCAAAAAATCCCAGTTCTTTATGATCTTTTTCCAGTTTATGATTTTTTAAAAAATAATTCTGGCGAAATTATACCCGTAAACAATTTAAGAATAAGAAATGATTTGTTAAACTTTTACAATAACAATTTTGGAGATATTTTTGATATTTTTACCTCCATTTATGGTGAAAAAGATAAGAACACTCCTTATGGATTTATTGTTGATCAACCAAATATTATTGATCAAAATTTAGGAAACTATCTTGACGGTAGACCAAAACAAATGATTTATGATTATGGCGATTATACTGTGCCATCAGTAAGCGCTAATGAAGATTCTGATAGTAAAAAATTTTACTTTGACCATGGTGAAATCATTACTAAAAAAAAGGCAATTAAAAAAATTTTAGATTTATTATCAATTAGTTATTTTGACGATCAAATTATAGAGGGTGAAAAAACAAATATTGCCAGATCCTTGATTTTTTTAATCAAATCACCAGCAACAATAAAAGTAGAAAACAATAATCAAATTTTTAGTGAAGACGACGGAATAATTTTTATTCCCGATGCTCAAACAGGCGATTATCAGCTAAATGTTCAAGGTACAGGAATTGGCAATTATCAAGTGATTATTGGTCAGATTTCGCAAAATAATGATTTATGGGAAACAATTAATGGTTCAATTACCAATGAGCAACCAGAATTACAGATTGATAATTATCTGATTAGCTATAATGACCAAACAGCCAATTCAATTTATCCAACACCAACCAATACACCAGCGTCAACAAATACACCTACACCGACAGTTTTATTGACGCCTAGCCCAACCATTACTTCAACAATTACTAGTCAATTAACACCGACCCCAACTTCATCAGCTAATAATACCAACTCAAATTCCAATAACATTAACTCAACTAATCAAGCAATGTTTTCATCAATTACTCCTACCCCAACAACAACTTTGTTTTCAAAATTAACAACCGACACAACAACAGTCAAAAATAATGATAATCAAGTTTTAGGAGAAAAAACAAAAAAAGAAACAGAAAATAAATTGACAGATAAAAAACAAAATACAAAAAAATATCTATATCTGGTTGCGATTTCAATAGTGATTTTATCTGTCCTTATTTTTTGGAAATATTTTTTTAAAAAAATTAAATAATATTATTAATATTTTTTTCAAAAATTTACAATAAATAAAACCATTAAGATATAATTATCATTGATGAAAATAAAAATTTCACTTTTAACAGCAACAAAAAATTCTCAAGAGACAATTGAAAAAACATTATTATCAGCAAAAAATTTAGTTAATGAAATTATTGTTGTTGATAATCTTTCAAAAGATCAAACCATCAATATTGCAAAAAAATATACTGACAAAATTTTTTTTTATAATGGTGATAATTTGGGAAAACAATATCAATGGGGACTGACAAAAGCTACAAATCAGTGGGTTTTGATTTTGGATAGCGATGAATATCTTTCAACTCAATTAAAAAGTGAGATTACAAATTTAATTAAAAATAACAAAATTAATAATTATGATGGTTATTTTATTCCTTTTCAAAATTATTTTTTAGGTAAACAAATAAAATATGGTGGTGAGAATTATCAAATGCTTCGTTTGTTTAAAAAAGATAAAGTTATCATCACCTCAGAAAAAATTCATCAAAAATATCTATTAAAAACAAAAAAAGTGGGATATCTAAAAGGCAAAATCATTCATCATTCGTATCGAGGTTTACTACAAATACTACAAAAATTTACTTACTATGCAAAAGAAGAAGCTAAACAAAAATATCAAAATCAAGAAAAAATTACTTTTAAAAAGCTTTTTCTATATGGCCCTCATATGTTTTATGCTCGCTATATCAAGGATAAAGGCTATAAGGACGGATTGTTTAGAATTCTGCTTGATTTATTATTTTCCTATATGGAGGGATTGACTTATTGGTTACTTTATTGGTTTTATCTAAAAAACTTTTGCAAAAAATTTCTAAGACGATAAAATTAACTCATGAAAAATAAAAAAATTGGTTTTATTTTTGTTTTATATCAAACTCCAAAAAAAGATATTAATCGCCTAAAAAAAGAAGTAAAAAATCTTGGTGTGAAAAACTATCAGCTTTATTTTATTGATAATACAGATACTGGTAAGGGATATGCATTTGGAGTAAATCTTGGGATAAAGCTTGCCTTAAAAGATAATTGTTCTTTATTTGTTGTTGCCAATCCTGATATTTCATTTAATCAATTAAAAATCAATAAGATTTTGGCAGCCGAAAAATATTTTGATATCTGGGGATTAACGATGAGGCAGGATGGAACAATTTATTATGGCGGAGAAATTGATAAATGGCGAATGAGCGGCGGCTTAATTACAAATAAACCTAAAAAAAGATTTGTTGAGGTAGATTTTGTTTCTGGATCATTGATGTTTGTTAAAAAAAATGTGATTGAGGGAATTGGTTTTTTTGATGAAAGTTACTTTATGTATTATGAAGAGGTTGATTTTTGCTACCGAGCAAGAAAAGCTGGTTTTAAAGTTGGTATTGATTCATCATTTGTTTATGATCATTTTGAAATATCAAAAAATACCAACTCAAAAAAACAGTGGTATTTATTTAAAAATTGGTTTAAATTTTTTTGGAAGTATTCAAGCAACAGCCAAAAAATAAAAGAGATTCTTAGGTTACCAAAAACTGCTTATGAAGAAATAAAAAAAAGAAAGTTTTATCTGAATTTTTTTAGTTACAATATTTTGTCGATTGCAAATAAACTATTGGCTTTTATTCAATTTGTTTTTTTAATAAGAATTTTTCCAGCAAATATCTATGGTATTTACACCTTAGCTTGGGCTCATTTATCAATGTTTTTACCCATCAGTGATTTAGGCTCAACTAATTTTGGGATAATTAACTTACCCCAACAAAAAAAATTGAGTTTTAATGATCTATTAAGTTTTAGATTTTATCTTTCATTGTTTGTTTTTTTATTAAGTATTGTTAGTTTATTTTTTATTCCGTACCAATTGACTACAAAAATAGCGATTTTTTTTATTAGTATTGTTGCGTTACAAAGTAGTTTTTTTGGTAGTGTTTTAATTAAATTAACCAATGAAAATAAAGCATATTTATCTTCGCTAATAAGTTTTATTTTTCAATTAATTCTGACTATTTTAGTAATTATTGTAGGTTTTTTAACAAAAGATATTTTGTCAATATTTTTAGTAATTGGTTTAGGTTATGCAATTTATTTAATTTTTTTAATTTCTTTTTTAAAAAATAGTCAAAAAAATCTTTATCTCAAGTTTACCTTAAAAAAATTTTTAATGGTTGTAAAAAATTCATATACCTATCTTCTAATTGCTCTTTTTGCACGCTGGTATAGCCGAATTGATGTTTTTTTACTTAATTTTTTAAAAGGTGAAGAAGTGGTTGGTATTTACTCATCAGCCTATAAATTTTTAGAAGCATTGATGTTCATGATAACTGCTTATAATCTTTCGTCTCTACCAATCGTTGTTGATTTGTATAAAAAAAAACAGTTATCATTAATTATCCTTAAAATAAAAAAAGATTTTGTTTTTCTTGGGACAATTGGATTCTTGATTGCTTTTGGTTTTTATTTTTTTTCGGATTTTTTTCTAAATATTTTTTTTAAAAACAAATATTTATTAGCAATTCCTATATTGAAAATTATCATTTTTAATTTACCTTTGATTCTTTTAACCTCTATTTTTTTTAATTACTTTTATACCATAGGTCGAGCCAATATTATTGTCATTTTAATGATTTTTCAGATATTTTTTAATTTTATACTAAACATAATTTTTATTCCAAAGTATAGTTATTATGCTAGCGCTTATATAAGTTTGTTTGCAGAATTAATGAACTTAATCATTATTATAATTTTGTATAAGATTAGTAAGTCTTATAGATTTTTCATGTCAAAAAACATTAAAGTCTATGAAAATATCAATTGATTATGGAGCATCTCAAGCTCAAGGATATTTTGGGACTAAAATATTTGCTCAAAATTTAAAAGAAGCATTAATTAAATATGATAAAAAGAACACTTATATATTTTATGATTTTAAAAACGTATACCCAAAAATATTTTGGAATAAGATTGGTTTAAGCATTGCTGAACTTAAATTTCAACCTAAGATTTTTTTAGCTTTAAATCAGGCAGTTCCTTTATATGTTAATGGAAAAATTATTTCATTTTCTCATGGTTTATCTTTTCATTTTTATCCTGGGTTTTATTCAAAAAGTGAAGTAAATAGATTAAATAGTCAACTAAAGGAGATAGTTAAAAAATCAGATAAAATCGTTGTTTCATCAATTAGAGTTAAAAAAGAATTAATAAAACTGTTTTTAAATAAAAATATTGAAAAAAAAATTGTTGTTTTGCCATTTGGAGTGCCTTTTGATATTTTAAATAATAAACCTAAAAAAAATAAAGAAAAGATATTTTTATTTGTAGGTGGTTCTCAGCCGATTAAAAATTTTTCTTTTATTAAAAATGTTTTTAAAGAATTCCAAAAGAATCATAAAAATTATAAATTAATTAATGTCACAAATTTAAATCGCAAACAATTAATCAATTATTACCAAAATGCAACTGCTCTTTTAACCTCATCTTTTTATGAAAGTTTTAATTTACCAGTTCTTGAAGCTTTAGCTTTAGGCTGTCCAGTAATCGCCACTTCATCAGCAATTATTCCTGAGTTTAAAAAATATGTTAACATTGCCAAAGATGAGGCTGAGTTTTTAAAATTGATGCTTGAAACTCCAAAAAAGCCTACAAAAAAAATAATAAAAGAAATAAAAGACAAATTTAGTTGGGAAAAGTATGTTAAAAAATTGATAAAATTGTATAGGTGACCCAAACCATAATTAATATTTATGTTGACAGTAGTTATTTTAACTAAAAACAATCAAGATCAGTATTTTTATAACTGTTTAGGATCAGTTCAATTTACCGATGAAATCATTCTTGTTAATGATGGCAAAGCAACAAAAAGTTTCCTATATAACTTTTCAGAGAATACAAAAATCAAAATTTTTGAGCGAGCATTAAATGGCGATTTTGCCAGTCAGAGAAATTTTGGTTTAAACAAGGCAAAAGGCGATTGGATTTTATTTGTTGATTCAGATGAGCAAATAACTGATGAATTAAAAGAAGAAATTATAAATACAGTTGAGTTAAAGAACAATGAAATTGCAGCTTATTATATTAAACGACGTGATCTTTTTTGGAGTAGAGAAGTGCGATTTGGAGAAATAGCTAAAGCAAGAAATAAAGGATTTATCCGTCTAGTGCGAAAAGGCATTGGTCAATGGAAAGGCAAAGTTCACGAAGAGTTTAAAATCAAAAATAACAGTTTTAAAACTTCAACCTTAAAAAATTTTATCAATCATTATCCTCATCAAAGTTTAAAAGAATTTATTGAGGAAATTAATTTTTACTCAACAATTAGAGCTAATGAATTATACCTTAAGAATAAAAAAACCAATGTTTTTGAGATAATTTTTTATCCATTTTTTAAATTTATTCAAACTTATTTTATATACTTGGGTTTTTTAGATGGAGCCGTTGGATTTGTGTATTCATTTATGATGAGTTTTCACTCATTTTTAGTGCGAGCAAAATTATATCTTAAAAACAACAATAATTAAAATTAATTAACATTTTGTTTGTTGATTAACTTTTATGAATATCTTTTTTTATCTAATAGTGATTTTATTTTCTTTTGGTCAACTGGGACGATTAGTGTTTTTTGATAGACAAATAAATTTTTACCTATACGAGATTTTTTTGTTTATTTTTTTTATGATTTTATTTTTAAAATTAAGATTTGGACCAATTAATAGTTTATGGAAAAACAATAAAAAATTATTTATTTTTCCTGCAATATTGTTTTTGTCATTTATTTTAGATTTTAATAAATACAGTTTTTTTCAAAATTTGGTTGGTTTATTGTATTTTTTAAGATTGATATTCTATTTTCTATATTTCTTTTATTTAGATTATTTCATTAACAAAAATGAAGATTTTAAAAAAACTATTCATAATGGTCTTTTAATTTTTACTTTTTTTACAATAATTTCCACCACTACTCAATATTTTTTATATCCTGATTTAAGAAATTTAATGTATTTGGGATGGGACCCGCATTTAATGAGAACATTTGGAGTTTTTTTTGATACCGCTGTTGCGGGAGCAATTTATGGGTTAATTTTTTTTAATAATAATTTTTTAATGATTAAATTAATTTATTTATTATTTTTGGTTCTTAGTTTTTCACGTGGAGCTATTTTGGCTTTTATAATTAGTTTAATTTTTTTATTTTTGCAAAAAAAACAATCAGTTACTAAATTATTATTAATTGTTTTTAGTTTGATATTATTGTTAATAATCTTACCAAAACCATTTGGCGAAGGTGGAAAACTAACAAGAGTTTATACAATTAAAGCTAGGATTAATGATTTTGAAGAGGGGATTAAATTGTTTTTTAAGAAACCATTTCTAGGGTTTGGTTATAATCGTCTTAGGTATGTAAGAGGAATAAGCCAGTCAAATGCTGCTTCAAATTTTTCCAATAGTTATTTAACAATTTTAACAACGTCAGGGATTTTAGGATTGCTTGGATTTTTTATTTTTTTAAAATATTTTTTGGTGAGATTTAAAAAGAAAAGAATGTTGATGTTATTTATTAGCATTGTTTCCTTTTTCGATAATGTTTTTCTGCATCCTTTTATTTTATTTCTATTTTTAACTAGTCTTTTTGATAATTGATGGTAAGAGTTTGAGTCGTGATGTTTCCCGCAATATCAGCTGCTTGAATTTGAATAATATTTTCACCCTCTTTTAGTCTAATGGATGTTACAAAATTACCATTAACATCAACGGTGATAGGTAAGTCGTCAATCTTTATAAAAACTTCTTTGTCAGTTTTTCCCTTTACAAAGATTTCTTGAATAGCGACAGTTGATTTGTCGGCTGGTTCAGTGATCTCAATTTTTGGTTTTTCAGTTTTCAAAATAATTTTGTAAACTTGACTTTTTTTAGTTAATTGAGGATTGGCTTTTATTGAGGCTTTAATATAAAAATTATTTTCACCCTCCTTCAAACCATCAATAACTTCTGTAAAGTTATCAAAGTTTAAAAATTCTTTTTCCTTAACTTTATTATTGTTCAAGTAAAACTCTAGCTTATCATAGTTAATTAGTGATCCAGCAACAATGAATCGAGAACTATTAGTAGCAGTTGGGATTTCGTCGATAGTAAAATTTCCGTAGATAGGCGTATTTTTGAATGTTTCTTTTGATACTTTTTGTTGTGGAAAAAAATTAGCAATAAAAATTGAAAAATTTAAAATTAATCTTAAACCAATTGTTAATATAAATAAAATCAACAAAAAAATTATTATTAAAGAGACAAAAATTGTTTTGGAAAAATTACGATGGTTAATAAAAAGAATTTTCTTCATGAGCCCTTTGTCAGAATTGAACTGACACCAACGGTTTACGATACCGCTGCTCTACCATTAAGCTAAAAGGGCAGTTGATTATTGAGCGGGTGAAGGGAATTGAACCCTCCGTCTTCTCCTTGGGAAGGAGACGTTTTGCCGATAAACTACACCCGCATTTAATGGATCAATGTCTACTCCTTTTGGGAACGACTTTTTGTCAAAGTAATAAATCTTTCCTTGATTTTTTTTTACTATTTCACTATTTTATTATAAAATATTATCGAGGAATTATCAAAACCGTACCAACTTCAATTTGATTAGGATTTTCAAGATTGTTTGCTTGTTGAATTTTTGGCCAGGCATAAAGATCTCCATAGGCTTTTTGAGCAATTAGTGATAGTGAATCTCCAGGTTGAACAACATATTTATCTTCGGTGTAAATCACTTGACCAGTTGAAAGTGATGATATTTCTCCAACAGTTGACACTCGAGGTTTAACTGAAGGAATCACTAATTTCTGTCCTACATAAATTGGCGTTGATGGATCAAGGTTGTTCACTGATGAGATATCATAAGCATTAAATCCTGAACCATAAAATTTTTCGGCAATATTCCAAAGGTTATCACCGTCTTTAACAATATAGGTATTCGATTGATTGTTGATAGTTGATTTTTGATTTTCAAATGAAGATTTTTTTGGTAAAAATTCTAAGAGGTTAAATTTTGATAAGGATAAAAAAAAGTGGAGATTTATGTTTTTATCTAAAAATTTGTATGTAAAAAAAGAAATAAAAAAAGAAACTAAAATTCCTAAAATTAGGTCTAAATATTTTTTATAGATCAATTGAATAATTGCTTTTTGATAGTTTTTTGTAGTTTTCTGATAGAATTTTTTCATAAGGGTATTATAACATATAGTTATTATAGGATTAATAGGTCTTATAAGAAAAAAATTTGATTGTTTTTTTTAAAAAAAGATTTTATAATTAATTTGTATTAATAATTTATATAGTTTAATTGACAATAGCGTATCTTTTTAAGAATGACAAAATGAGCTTTAATTAAAAGAGTAAGTTTATGATCAAGCGGTCGTAGCTCAATTGGCCAGAGCGCATCCCTGTCACGGATGAGGTTGCGGGTTCGAGACCCGTCGATCGCGCCATTATTAGTTTTTTAAAAACTATGAACCCTCTTATTGCAGGGATTTTAATCATTTTGGCTATATATCTTATTAGCCAATACAATGGTTTTGTAATTTTAAAAACAAGAATTGAGGAAGCTTTATCTGGAATTGATGTCCAGCTTAAAAGACGAGCTGACTTAATTCCTAATCTTGTGGAGACTGTTAAAGGTTATGCCAAGCATGAAAAAGAAGTTTTTGAAAATGTCACTAAAGCTCGATCAAATTTGATGAGGGCTGGGACTCTTGAGGAAAAAGCAATAGCCAACAATCAGTTGACTGAGGCTTTGAAATCATTATTTGCTGTTGCTGAGGCTTATCCACAACTTCAAGCTAGTGAAAATTTTAGAGAGTTACAAAGACAACTTGAAGACACTGAAGACAAAGTTGCTTATTCAAGACAGTTTTACAACACTAATGTTTTAGATTTCAATACTAAGGTGCAGGTGTTTCCTTCAAATATTATTGCCAACCTTTTTGGTTTTAAACCATATGAGTTCTTTCAAGCAAATGAAGAGGAAAGAAAAAAAGTTAGTGTTAAGTTTTAAAAATGTCACCGTATAAATTAATTGCGCAAAATAAAAGAAAAACGTGGTTAATAATGCTATTATTTGTCGGTCTTTTTACTGGTTTTTTTTATTTAGTTGGTAAATTTTTTGATTCTCCAGGTACTTATTTGTTTTTAGGGTTATTGATTTCCATTGCTTCAAGTATTGGCAGTTATTTTTTTGCTGACAAGATTGTTTTGTTGAGTTTGGGCGCAAAACCAGCTTCAAAAAAAAATTATTTTGATTTTTATACTGTTACTGAAAATTTAGCAATTGCCGCTGGTCTGCCTATGCCAAAACTTTATGTTATTGATGATCCAGCTCCAAATGCCTTTGCCACTGGTAGGGATCCAAAGCATGCTGTCGTTTGTGCAACAACTGGATTACTTAAAATGCTTGATCGATCAGATATAGAGGGTGTGGTAGCTCATGAACTTTCCCATATTAAAAACTATGATATTTTACTGGCAACAATTGTTTCAGTGTTAGTTGGAGCAGTTAGTATCATCTCTGATTTGTTAATGAGGAGCTTCTGGTGGAGAGGCAGCAATTATAATGAAGAAAGAAAAAACCCTCTTTTGGCAATTTTTTTTATTATTAGTTTAATTCTGGTGCCAATAGTGGCCACATTAATTCAGCTTGCTATTTCAAGAAAAAGAGAGTTTTTAGCTGATGCCTCAGCTGTTCTTCTAACTCGCAATCCTCAAGGTTTAGCCGATGCATTAGAAAAAATCAGTCATTATCAGTCATCAAGATTTATTCCATCATCAATGAGTCATCTTTTTATTGTAAATCCACTTAACTCTAAAAATTCGACTAATTGGTTAGCTAATTTATTTTCTACTCATCCGCCAATTGATGAGCGAATTAAATTATTAAGAGAAATGTGATTTTTATTTTTAAATTAATTTTTTATGTGTGGAATAGGTGGTTTTTATGGTTTTAAAGATAAACAGTTACTAAAGAAAATATCCCATCAATTAAAACACCGTGGGCCAGATGGTGAAGGTTTTTTTGTTGATGAAAATCTTTCTTTGCTTAATCGTCGCCTAGCCATTATTGATTTAAAGTCTGGTAATCAACCAATATTCAACGAAGATAAATCTAAGGTTGTTGTTTATAATGGCGAAATTTATAATTTTCAGGAATTAAAAGAAAAGTTATTAAAAAGTGGTCATAGTTTTTATACAGAAACTGATACTGAAGTGATTGTTCACGCCTATGAGCAATGGGGGCTGGATTGTTTTGATAAATTTAATGGAATGTTTGCTATTGCTTTATACGATCGTAAATTAAAAAAATTAATTTTAGCTCGAGATCATTTTGGAATAAAGCCTTTATATTTTGCCGCTTCTGATAATTGGTTAATTTTTTCCTCAGAAATAAAACCGATTTTTTATAGTGGATTAATTAAGCAGGAACCAAATGATAAAGTTATATACCGCTATCTTTTATACAGAATTCACGAAGATCTAAGGGAAACATTCTTTAAAAATATATTTAGAATCATGCCGGGCGAATTGTTAATTGCTGATTTTGCTAAAAAAAAATATCAGAATAAGATAAATATTCAATTAAAAAAATTTACCCACCTTCAAGAATTTCTCATAAATCAAAAAGACCAGACAATTATTAACTACAATGACAAGGCTCAAAAAAAGCAATTCCTATCTTTTTTGATAAATGCTGTCAAAATGCGCCTAATTTCAGAAGTGCCGGTGGGTAGTTGTTTGTCAGGTGGGATTGATTCCTCAACTGTAGTGGTATTAATCAATAAGCTTTTAAAAGATAAGTATAAGGAAACAAAATCTTTAGGAAAGTTTCAAAAGACTTTTTCTGCAGTGTTTCCCAACGAAAGCAATAATGAAGAAAGTTACATAGATGTTTTAGCTAAAAAAAGTCTCTTAATTAAAAATTATAAAGTAAAACCAACAATATCAGAATTTTTAAAAGACATAAAAGATTTTATCTCTACCCAAGAGGAGCCAACAATTTCTAGTGGTCCTTATGCTCAGTATAAAGTAATGCAGTTTGCTAGTCGACATGTTAAAGTAGTTTTAGATGGACAGGGGGCTGATGAGATGTTAGCTGGCTATACTCCTTATTACTTTGTTTACTGGAGACAACTTTTGCAGGAGAAAAGATTCTTGAAATTATTTTTTGAGATATTTTATGGAAGAAAAATTTTATTTAATTATTTAAAAAATTTTTTTTTAGAAATAACAGGAATTAGAAAAAAGGTAAATATTAAAAAATTAATTAATTTACCTAATCAGAAGGAAAGCATTCAAATAGAGAAATTTCAGCCGGTAAATAACAATTTAAAAAGAAGGTTACTTGATGATGTATTCTTTAATAGTCTGCCGGCACTGCTTCGCTATGAAGATAAAAATAGCATGCGTTTTTCCATCGAAGGAAGAGTGCCATTTTTGGATGTGGAATTGATAAAATTAATATTTTCACTTAAGGAAGATGATATTATTAAAAATGGAAAGAATAAATTTTTCCTTCGTTGGTTAATGAAAGATTTGCTTCCCGATAAAATTTTAAACCGAAATGACAAAATTGGTTTTACTACTCCAGAAAAGCATTGGTTTTATGAAATGAAAGATGTTTTCTTTAAAATATTTAGCTCAGAGAGCTTTTCAAGCAGAAAATATTTTAACCAAAAAGAAATTTTGTTAGCTTTCAATGATTTCATAAATGGAAAAAATAATGAATCAATGCTTTTTTGGCGTTTGCTTAATTTAGAGATTTGGCTGCAAATATTTTTCGATAAAAATAAGGTTGAGATTGAGAGGGAAAAATGTTCATATCAGCCTAATTTGGGCAAATCGTTGACAATTAAAATAAATAACAAAGAATATTATCGTTTTCCGATAAGAACAAAAATTTTCCAAAAAAATGATGATTTTGTTAGATTGATTAAAGATTATCTTTTGCAATTTGTCAGGGGAGATAATTTAAAAAGAAAAAAATATTTTTTAGTTGTTAGTGAAAAAATTGTTGCCATTACTCAGGGAAGATCATATTTTATTTGGGAAATAAAACCAAGTCTTTTCGCAAAAATTTTATCCCAGTTTGTAAAAAAAACACCATATGGTATTGGCTTAGGTAGTCCTTGGACAATGCAACTTGCTATTCAGGAAGCTGGGGTTTTAAGAATAATTATGGCTGTAATTGTAGCCGGTATAGCAAAGATTTTTGGCATAACTGGTTTATTTTATAAGGTTGCTGGCGCCGATATTGGCAGCATTGATGGGCCAACTGAGTATTCAGTTTTTCCTTCTAATGTTTCAGCAAAGTTACCGCCAAAAAATCCACAACAAGTTGCAAAAAAAATAGATCAAGAATTAAAAAAAATTTTAGACAGAAATTTTATCGGTACAGTAATAATTGACGCAAATGATTTAGGTCAAAAGGTTTTGGGAAATACTACCACCCTTTCCAATAAATTAATAGAAAATATCTTTAAGGATAACCCCATGGGACAAGCAAAAGAAAAAACTCCTTTAATTATAGTTGCTTTTAAAAACTAATCTTAATACAATTTTTTAACTTTGGCACAAAAATAATTTGCGCAAAATAAAATTTTTCATTTAGCTAGACTTTCCAACAAAATTTTAAGCAATTATATAACTGAAAATAATTATTTGATGAAAGTTATCAGGTAGGTTTTACTTATTGATATTTTAAAGCAGTTTAATAAGAAAAATTTATTTGTCAAACATTAAATTTAAAGAATATTTTTTAATGATAGTGAAATTAATTTAAGAAAACTAAAATATTTGTCAATATATAAATTCCACCCAAAAAATTGTTTCTAGATTAAAAATCTATAAAATTGGGTAATTCGACCAATCTTATTGAAAATTAAATGAATTAAGTAGGTTATCTGCTAGCTTGATATTTTCAAAAAAAATTAATAAATTAGTTCGTTAGTTAAGCCGGCAGTCCTTGTAGAAAAAAAGTGCTTTAACTTATCGATGAGTAGAATATAGATGGCAATGAAAAACAATAAAAATAATCTTCCCAGATGATTTCTTAAATTTGACTTTTTTTTATTAAAAGCTTTCTCTGTTTTTTCACCCAGCAATGTTTGGAGACTCTTTTAGCTTAAAATATGCTAAATTCAGATAGGATTTTTTCAAAGTGCAAAAATGATATAAAAACTACTTGAATATGATTCTTTTTTTGATAGTATGGTTTATTTTCAATATTCTAAAAATAAAAAACTAATTATGTTTTCAGTATCGCTTGTAAATTTTTTAAAGAAAGACCGAAGATTAAAAGATGTTTTAAATGTAGCTTAATCTATTACTGAATTAGTATTAATTAATTTTTTGATATTTGATAAGGATAGTTTACGAGTTGATATTCGAGGTCTATCTTTTATTTATGGGAAGCGCTTTAGATAAATACTAATTAAGTGTTAAAAAAGATTTAACTGCGAGAAAAATGATTTTTTTCAAAAAGATAAATTAAGGAAAACCACCTATGTTTTATTTTTAAGTACTTGTTAATTTTTAATCAAATATTTTAGGGTAATAGATGGAATATAAATTTTTTTATTAATAATACTTGATTTCTTTAATGGCAGTCTGGGTTAAAGACAAAAAGGTTGATTAATAATTTGATTGTTGAATTAATTTTACTTAAAAACAAAAAATTAGTTAGTTTTGAAAATCATACTGGAGTGATTTTTTTAAATAAGAAATATCTCACTTCGTGCTTATATTTTAAAAGGTTAGGGTAGTAATGAAACTGATAAAACTAAAGGAATGATTTATAAAAGGTATTGGAACTAATATACATGATCCAACTTTGCTAAAAATCTAAAGATTTTTTACTGTTGATAAAAAATCAGTTGAGATCAGGTATCAAAAAAAGGTAAAATTAAAAAAATTAAATGAAAATAACAAAAATAAAGCTTGGAAAAAATCTTAAAATTTTATCATCTATAATTTAATTTTTATGTCATTTATCCATCTTCATGTTCACACTGGTTATTCACTTTTGGATGGTATGTGCCAAATAGATCAGTTAATAAGCAAAGCAAAAAACTATCAAATGCCAGCCCTTGCCATCACAGATCATGGAGCTTTATATGGTGCTTTTAGGTTTTATGTTAAGGCACTTGAGGCAGGGATTAAACCAATTATTGGTGTTGAGGTATACAAAGCCAAAAAATCCCGATTTGACAAAAATGGTCAAGAAGGTCGAGATTATTATCATTTAGTTTTATTGGCAAAAGATTTAACTGGTTATAAAAATTTATTAAAGTTAGTTAGTCTAGCTCATTTAGAAGGTTTTTATTACAAGCCAAGGGTAGATTTTGAACTGCTTGAAAAATATCATCAAGGATTAATTGCTTTATCTGGATGCCTGCAAGGAGAAATTCCCAGTTTAATTTTAGAAGACCAGATAAATCAGGCAGAAAAAATTCTTGAAAAATATTTAGAGATTTTTAAAGAAGATTTTTATTTAGAAATTCAAAGACACCAGCAAATTGAAAATCTAGAAAAAGTTAATGAGCAATTAATCAAATTTTCTAGAAAGTATGCAGTTCCTCTTGTTGCCACCAATGATGTTCATTATTTAGAAAAAGAAGACGCCTTTGCTCAAGAGATTTTACTGTGTATTCAAACTCAACAAACAATCAATGATAAAAAAAGACCAATATCAATGATTGATGTCCCTGACTATTACTTTAAATCACCAGCTGAGATGAAAGGTCTTTTTCTGGATATTCCTGAGGCAATAGAAAATACAGTTAAAATTGCTCAAAAATGCAACTTAGAAATTCCAATGGGTAAATGGATTTTACCAAAGTTTGAAACACCAAACAATCAAAGTCCTGAAGATTATTTGCGAGAGATTGCTTATCAAAGAAAAGATCGCGTCAAAAACTATCCAGAAAAAACAGTTATTGAAAGAATCGAGTATGAATTAGAGATTATTTTAAAAAAAGGTTATGCTACTTATTTTTTGATTGTTCAAGATTTTGTAAACTGGGCAAAAAATAATGGAATTGCAGTTGGTCCAGGAAGGGGCTCAGCTGCTGGTAGTTTGGTTGCTTATATTACTGGTATTACTGACATCAATCCCTTAGATTATAACTTACCTTTTGAGCGATTTTTAAATCCAGAGCGACCAACTCCACCTGATATTGATATTGATTTTGCTGATAAAAGACGGGATGAGGTTTTAGCTTATGTCACTAAAAAATATGGTGAAGATAAAGTGGCTCAGATTATCACCTTCGGTACTATGGAGGCAAGGTTGGCAGTGCGCGATGTGACAAGAGCTTTGGGTTTTCCTTACAGTCAAGGTGATCGAATTGCCAAAATGATTCCACTGGGTAAGCAAGGCTTTCCGATGACGATTGCTAAAGCCCTTGAGGAGTCAACTCAACTAAAATTTTCTTATCAGACAGAGCCTGAAGTAAAAAAAATCTTAGATATTGCTCAAAAACTTGAGGGTTTACCGCGTCATTCATCTGTTCATGCTGCTGGGGTGGTTATTTCAGATAAACCACTGACAGAGTATGTCCCAATTCAAAAAGACACCAAAGAAGGAAAAATCATTACTCAATATGATATGTATTGCCTTGATTTAAATGCAGTCTCAAATCAAAAAGCAGTTGGTCTTTTAAAGGTCGATTTCTTAGGATTGAGAAACTTAACCATTATTGAGGAGGCTTTAAAATATGTTGAAAAAAACTCTGGCAAAAAAATCAATATTCATCAAATTCCTCTTGATGATAAAAAGACCTATCAATTAATTTCCGAAGGCAATACCATAGGTGTTTTTCAGCTTGAGTCAGGGGGTATGAGAAAATTGGCAAAAGAACTTAAGCCAAGTAAAATTTCTGATATTTCAGCAATGGTGGCTTTATACAGGCCTGGACCAATGGATCTTATTCCAATGTTTTTGGAAGGTAAAAAAAATCCAAAAAAAATAAAATATCTTCATCCAGACTTAAAGCCTATATTAGAGGAAACTTATGGTGTGCTTGTTTATCAAGAACAGGTGATGGAAATCGCTCATAAATTAGCGGGTTACACAATGAGTGAAGCAGATAATTTGCGAATGGCAATGGGAAAAAAGAAAAAGGAATTAATGAAAAAAGAAAAAGAAAAGTTTATAAAGGGATGTCTAAAAAATGGATATGAAAAAACTATAGTGGAAAATCTATGGAATTTTATGGAGAAATTTGCTTCATATGGATTTAATAAACCCCATTCTGCCTCATATGCTTTAATTGCATATTGGACTGCCTATATTAAAGCTAATTATCCAGTTGAGTTTATGACAGCTCTTCTTTCAGCTGAGTTGCAAGGTGTTGCTGGTCCGCAACGTGAGATTAAAATGGCGCAAACAATTGAAGAATGTCAACGGATGGAAATAAGAGTACTTTTACCTGATATAAATAAATCAGAATTTGGTTTTACTATTGAAGGCGAGGCAATTCGCTTTGGGCTTTCAGCAATTAAAAATGTTGGTCAAGCTGCCATTGATTCAATTATTGAAGCTCGTAAAAAAAAGCCATTTGTGAGTTTTCGTGATTTTTTGTCAAGAGTTGATTTGCGTAAAGTTAATAAAAAAACTGTTGAGAGTTTGATAAAGGCAGGTGCCTTATCTGCATTTGGTAATAAAGCCACTCTTTTGGCAAATTATCCTAAATTATTAATTGAAATTCAATCGCAAAAAGAAAAAATTGACAAAGGTCAATTTGATTTGTTTGAAGAAACAGGTCATCAAAATGATTTTAAAGATAATTTTAAAGCACTACCTGAGTTACCTGAAGATGAGCTATTTGCAGTAGAGCGGGAAGTGATTGGTTTTTTAATCGGTAAAAATCCCTTAACAAAGTATCAAAAAATCATTACTCAAAAAATTAGTAAAAAAATTGGTGATATTAATGAGGATGATAAAAATAAAACTTTAATTTTAGCTGGGATAATAAGCAATAAAAAAGTTTTGCGAACAAAAAAAGACAATAGCGAAATGGCTGTCATCCAAGTTTTCGATGAAACTGGCAATATTGAGGCGATTATTTTTCCAAAAATTTTTAATAAACTAAAAAAAATTTTACTTTTAAATAAAGCAATTTTATTTAAAGGTAAAGTAAGTGATCGAGATGGTAGAATCGGAATAATTGTTGATAATGCTGTTGATTTAGAAACAGTTAGGCTAAATTGAAATTATGGAAAAAAGATATTTTGTTTTTGATACAAATTTAAGTTTAAAACAAGAAAAGATAGATAAAGAAGAAAAAAAATCTTTAAAAAATACTAATTATTTAGCTCTTGCAAAATTTTCCAGTTTTGGTTATTATTTAATAGTTCCAATAATTTTAGGGATTTTATTTGGTTTTTTATTGGATAATCTTTTGAAAACAAATAGAATTTTTTTTATAATTGGTTTTTTGACCGGGATTTTTGGCACTTTTTATAATTTAAAAAAAATTTATATAGAAATAAAAAATGACAACTGAAGAGATTAATCTTGCAGGTAATGAACTAACCAAGCAAGTAGGAGCGGGTTATTTTGACTTCAAAATTTTGACTGAAATGCCAAAAATTAGCATAAAAGCTGAACCAATTTTTCATATTGGCAACTTTTATCTTACAAACTCTCTTTTTTTAAGTTTTTTTGTTTTAATTGGTTTTTTTGTTTTAGGATTAGCTTACTATAAACAAGCGCAATCTAAAAAGAAAGGAAATCTATATTATTTGATTAATTTTGTTCTAAGGAGAATTTATAATTTTTTTCAATCAGCATTACATGAGAAAACAAATACTTTTTTTCCATTAATTGCCTCATTCTTCTTTTTTATTATTCTGAACAATTGGGCAGGTCTTTTTCCAGGAGTGGGAAGCGTTTTGGTCAAAGTGGTTGAGCATGGAAAAGCGGAGTATTTTCCGATTTTTCGCGGCAATAATGCTGACTTAAATACTACTTTAGCACTTGCTCTTATTGCTGTTATATATATTCAATATACTGGAATTAAATATTTAGGTTTTAAAAACTATATAAAAAAGTTTATTAATCTCACCAATCCCATTAATTTTTTTGTTGGAATTTTAGAAACAATTTCTGAAATATCAAAAATTATTTCTTTTTCTTTTCGACTTTTTGGTAATATTTTTGCCGGAGAAGTCCTTTTGACAGTGATGGCTTTTTTAATTCCAGTTTTGGTATCTTTTCCATTTTTAGTACTTGAGATTTTTGTTGGATTTGTTCAAGCTTTGGTTTTTTCTATGCTTGTGGCAGTATTTTTAAGTGGAGTAACATCAAAACATCATTAAAAGTTTTTATAGATTTAAGGAGGTGAAACTATGAGTCCTGAGGCAACAAAATTATTAGCTACGGCATTAGCTATTGGTTTAGGAGCTATTGGACCGGGTATTGGTATCGGTATTGTTGGTGGCAAGGCTGTTGAGGCAATTGGAAGAAACCCAGATGCCTCATCTCAAATCCAAACCAATATGATCTTGGCAATTGCTTTTGCTGAGGCAGTTGCGATCTATGCTTTGGTGGTTGCCCTTATTATTAAATTTGTATAAAAAAATATGGAAGGTCTTGGTATTGATATAAAATATTTAGTGGCGCAGATTATTAATTTTACTTTGTTCTTTTTCATTTTTAAAAAATATTTAGCGGCTCCTTTTGCGAAATTTTTAGCTGAGGAAAAAAGAAAACAGGAGGAAAAAGATAAGGCAGATTTGTACCTTAAGCAACAACAAGAGAAATTGACAAAAGAGCTGGAAAAACAAAAAAAAGATTTAGAAAAAGAGTATGAAAAAGCTTTTTTAAAAGCAAAAACTGATGCTAAAGCCTATAAAGAAAAAATAATTGAACAAGCTAAAGCTGAGGCTGAAGAAATCATTGCTTCATCTAAAAAGAAGATTGCTGCAGAACGCAAAGCAATGGAAAAAGAGCTAGAAAAAAAAGTGGTTGATTTAGCGAAAACTATTTTGGAAAAAGCTTTTGATGATGTCATTGACGCTAAAACTCAAAAAGAAATCAATCAGCAAATTCTTAAAAATTTAAAGAAAATTAATTAATTTTATGAATGAGGCAATTATTATTACTACCTATTTGTTATCGAATGACGAATTAAACAAGATTAAAGAAAAAATCCCTCAACTAAAAAACTTTGCAGTTAAAAATATAATTGACAAGAGTATTCTTGGAGGAATGGTTATCAAATTTGCTGATAAAATAATTGATTTATCTTTGAAAAATAAATTAAAAATGATTAGTCAAAAACTTTATGAGCAACTTTAATGATCTCATTAAAAAAACAGAAAAAATCATTGAAGAGATAAAAAAAGTCAAAATCGAACAATACGGAGAGGTCGAGGAAGTAAAAGACGGAGTTGCTATTATTGGTGGTTTAAGTGATATTACTTTTGGTGAAGTTGTTCAGTTTGAAAATGGTGTAAAAGGATATGTTATTGATGTAGATAAGGAAAAAGTAGGAGTAATTGTTCTAGGTGATTATTTAGGCCTAAAATCTGGTGATAAAGTTGTTGGTTTAGGCTATACTCTTGCAATTCCAGTCAGTGATGCGATGATTGGTCGAGTGGTTGATTCATTAGGTGAACCTTTAGATGGCGAAGATAATTTTAAGAGAACAAAATTTTATCCAGTTGAAAAAATCGCTCCAGGAGTGATTAAAAGAAAATCAGTTGATACTCCAATACAAACAGGGCTAAAAGTAATTGATTCTCTTATTCCTATTGGTCGAGGCCAGCGAGAGCTAATTATTGGTGATCGCGGTACTGGTAAAACTACTTTAGCTCTTGATGCCATTATTAACCAAAAAAATGAAAATGTGATTTGTATTTATTGTGCTATTGGTCAGCGTAATTCAAAAATTGCCTCAGTGATTGAGGCTTTAAACAAGAATAAAGCTATAAGTTACACAATTGTTGTTTCTGCATCAGCTTCAGATCCAGCCTCATTGCAGTATTTAGCTCCATACAGTGCTACAGCCATTGGAGAATACTTTATGGATCAAGGAAAAGATGTTTTAATTGTTTATGATGACTTGACTAAGCACGCTTGGGCATACAGACAAATATCATTGATTCTGCGCCGACCAGCAGGACGTGAAGCTTATCCTGGTGATGTTTTTTATCTTCATTCACGGCTTTTAGAGCGAGCTTGTCGATTAAATGAAAAATACGGTGGAGGTTCAATTACAGCTTTACCAATAATTGAGACTTTTGAGGGTGATTTATCAACTTATATTCCCACTAATGTTATCTCAATTACCGATGGACAGATTTTTTTAGAAACTGATCTGTTTAATTCTGGTATTAGACCTGCAGTTAATGTCGGGTTATCAGTTTCACGTGTTGGTAGTAGCGCTCAAACTAAAGCAATGAAAAAAGTTGCTGGAAAATTAAAACTTGATCTAGCTCAATATCGGGAGATGGCGGCTTTTTCTCAATTTGAAAGTGAGCTTGATGAGCAGACAAAAAAGTTTTTAAATCGGGGAACCAGATTAACTCAAATTTTAATTCAAGACAAAAATCAACCTTATTCGCTGGCAATGCAAGTGGCAGTGATATATGCTGCTTCATCTGGTTTTTTAGATTCAGTGCCAGTTAATGAAATAAAAAAATACGAGCAAAGAATTGTTAATCATATGGAAACCAAAGGAAAAAAATGGTTGGAAAAAGTCAATAAAAATAAAACTTTTGATGATGATGATGAGGAGGAATTAAAAAAATTAATTAGTGAAATTGTATGAATTTAAGAATTATCCGCAAAAAAATCAAATCAGTTGCCAATGTCAAAAAAATTACTCGTGCGATGCAGCTTGTTTCAGCAGTTAAGATGAAAAAAACTCAACAAGAGGCATTAGATTCATTAACTTATCGAAAGTACTTAAATCAAATTGTCACAAAAATCGCTTCAATAATTGATAAAAAATCTTCACCGTTACTTTACTCTCACACTGAAAAAAATAAGAATTTATATATTGTTATTTCATCTAATAAAGGATTGTGCGGATTTTTTAATTTTAGCATTTTCAAATTTTTGTCAGAGGAGGCTGATTTGAAAGCAACTGATTTTATAACTTTGGGTAAAAAAGCTAGTGTTTTTATTAATAAAATTGGTGGCAAAATTATTGCTGATTTTTCCTCAATTAATTTTCTTAATGCCGTCTCGCCCATTTTTACTGAGGCAGTAGAAAAATTTCTGAAAGGTGATTATCAAAAAGTTTATTTAGTTTACAATCATTTTATTAGTCCATCAAAATTTGAGACTGTAAAGGTACAATTGTTACCGACAGATATTAATATTAATCAAACAAAAGAAATAAATAGTAATAAAGAGTATCTCATTGAACCTGATCCTAAAAAAGTTATTAATGAAGTTTTAAAAAATTTAGTTGAGGAGAAAATTAGAGGCGCAGTGATGGAATCACAAGTTGCCGAGCATTCGGCCAGAATGTTGGCTATGAAAAATGCTACTGACAATGCGGGTGAGATAATTTATAACTTGACGCTATTGCGCAATAAAATAAGACAAGAAAAAATCACTTACGAATTATTAGACATGGTATCAGCAAAAATGTCAGTAGAAAATATTTAAAAATTATTTTTTTTAATTATATGAATAACAAGGGAAAAATTATTTCAATTCGAGGAGTGGTCATTGATGTTCAATTCGAGATTGATCAAACTCCAAAAGTTTATGATGCTTTGGAGGTTTTTTATCAAGATAAAAAATTAGTTTTGGAGGTTGAGGCAATTCTTAAGCCAGGATTAGTAAGAGCTATTGCTATGGGTGATACTTTTGGATTAAAAAGGGGATTGGAAGTATTAAATACCGGTAAACCAATTGAAGTGCCAGTTGGTGAGGTGACTTTGGGAAGACTTTTTGATGTTTTGGGTAATCCAATCGATGAAAAACCATTGAAAAAAATTGATAAAAAATATTCAATTCATCGTCAGCCACCAGCATTAGTTGACCAGCAAGTGCAAAAAAACATTTTTGAAACTGGAATAAAAGTGATTGATTTGCTTGTGCCTTTTATCCGGGGTGGAAAGGTAGCAGTTTTTGGTGGGGCAGGAGTTGGTAAAACTGTTTTGATTCAGGAGATGATTCACAATGTTGCCAAAAAACATCATGGCGTCTCAGTTTTTGCTGGTGTTGGTGAAAGAACAAGAGAGGGAAATGATTTATACCATGAGATGACTGCCACAAAAGTTCTTGACAGTACTTGTTTAGTTTTTGGTCAGATGAATGAGCCACCAGGTAACCGTTTGCGAGTGGCTTTAACTGGAGTAACTATGGCCGAGTACTTTAGAGATGAAAAAAATATGGATGTCTTGCTTTTTATTGATAATATCTTTCGTTTTGCTCAAGCTGGTAGTGAGGTCTCAGCTCTTTTAGGCCGGATTCCATCAGCAGTTGGTTATCAACCAACCTTAGCCTCAGAAATGTCAGCGCTACAAGAGCGAATCACCTCAACGGAAAATGGCTCAATTACCTCAATTCAAGCAGTTTATGTGCCAGCTGATGATTATACTGATCCAGCACCAGTTGCTACTTTTGCCCATATTGACGCTTCATTGACACTTGAGCGTTCATTAGCCGAACAAGGTTTATACCCTGCTATTGATCCACTAACTTCTTCTTCTAAAGCTTTAGATCCTGAAATTGTTGGAGAAGAACACTATCAAATAGCTCGAGATGTCATCAAAACTTTACAAAGATACAAGGATTTGCAAGATATTATTGCAATTTTGGGTATGGAAGAGTTGTCTGAGGCTGATAAAATCACTGTCGCTCGAGCCAGAAAAATTCAAAGATTTTTAACTCAACCAATGTTTGTTGCTGAGCCATTTACCGGTCGCAAAGGACGTTATGTACCAATCGAGGAAACCATTCGTGGCTTTAAAGAAATTTTAGAGGGAAAACATGATGATAAAAATGAAATGAGTTTTTATATGGTTGGATCAATTGATGAGGTCAAATAATTAAATAAACAAATAAATAAATAATAAATATGGCATTGCATCTTAAAATCATTACTCCAAAAAAAATCGTTTATGAAAAGAATGTTGAGTCTGTTACTGCCCCTGCAGATGATGGAGAAATTACTATTTTGCCAAATCATGCTAATTTATTTACGCTTTTAAAAGAGGGAATTATAAAGGTTAAGTACCAAGAAAATGAAGACTATTTTTCTATCGGTGCTGGATATTTGCAAACAGATGGTAAAGAGCTGGTCATCTTAGTTTCTCGCGCTTACGGTCAGGATGAGATTAATGAAAAGTTGATTAATGAGGCAATGGAGGCGGCTAAAAAATTAGCTTCTCAAGCTAAAGATGAAAAAAGTCGTCAGGAGGCTCTATCTTTAATGCGCCGCGCTATCATTGATTCTAAACTTCTAAAAAAAAGAAAAAAAATCACTTAAAATCATAAAAATGCTTTTAAATTTAAATTTTAAAATTTATCGATTATACTTTAAGTTATGATTTTAATTATTGTTGAGTCACCAACAAAAGCTCGCACTTTTAATCGGATTTTAAAAG
>CAYUCK010000003.1:0-38211 GCA_964443335.1 uncultured Gammaproteobacteria bacterium
GTTTGAGGTATGCCGGCTTTTATTTTTTGATACCGGCCGTAGATATATAATGATTTAATTTGATAACCAACGGTTTTTTCTTTTAAATTAATTTGAATTAAGATATCAGGATTTTTAAAATCAACTTCTTTTTTAAGATGATTTGATAATTTTTTTCCTAATAGTCTTTTAAAAGTCTTTTCGATTTCATCATTTTTTTCACTCAAAGAAATAATTGCGATAAGAAATGACTGAAATTGATATTCCTTTAAATCGTTGATTATTTTTTTAAAAAATAAATTTACTTTTTTTTCCATAAAAAAAGTTATAATATGTTTAATGTTTCCTATTCGTGACTCAACACCAGCACGGCGATTTCCTTTTATCAATTATTTAATTATTTTAACAACATTTTTTTGTTTTTTATTCAATTGGCTGCGCCTGATTTTGAGCAATTCATACTTCAATATGGTTTCGTACCGATAAGATTTGATTTTTTAAACTTTGAAAGTTATAAATATATCCTCTACTCGATTTTTATGCATGGAGGTTGGTTTCATATAATTTCCAACATGTGGTTTTTACATATTTTTGGCGATAATGTTGAGGATAAAATTGGACATTTTACTTATTTATTTTTTTATCTTTTGTCAGGATTTTTTTCGGTTTTTTTTCAATATATTTTTAATCTAACCAGTGACATTCCTATGATTGGAGCATCAGGGGCAGTTTCTGGGGTGGCGGGGGCCTATTTTGTTTTATTTAAACAATCCACAATTGAGGCATTAGTTCCAGGACTTTTTGGTTTTTTAAATTTGGTTGAATTGCCGGCATGGTTTTTTTTGGGGTATTGGTTTTTTATTCAGATTTTTTCAGGATTAGGGTCTTTGGTAACTTTTGATATTCAACAAGGAGGCGTGGCTTGGTTTGCTCATATTGGTGGGTTTTTGTTTGGTTATTATTTTGCTAAAAAATTTTTGCGCAAAAATAACTTTTTTTATGATTGATAGATTTTAGGAAAAAATAAAAAACAATAAAAAAGTTGGAAGTATATTTTTTATTGGAAGAAAATTAGTTGAGCAGATAATATAGCTTTAGATAAAAATCAGAATAATTAAAAACTTACAATAAAAAATTCATTATTTTTTTAAAATTAATTTTTTTTACCCATGGAGCAAAATCTAATTGGTTTAATTTTTTGGGAAGATCATTGATTTTTATAACTTGCATATCATAAGAGAATTCTAAATTATTTTTAGGTATCTGATCAATTTCAACTAAGTAAAGATAATTAATTTCATGTTCAAAGAATTTGCTTTCTTCATCGAATTCTTTATATTGATATTTGTCTAAAAAATTAATTTTTAGATTAAAATCATTAGTAATCCATTCTCTTTTATAAGAGGTCTTGATTGCTTCCTCAAATGTTTGTTGATTATCATCAATTATTAAGGGGTGCGAAGAAAATGATAAATCCCAGCGCCTATCAAAGACAATGTGTTTTCTTAATTGAAGAATCAAATTATCTTTGTTTTTTAGAATAGCTGTAAATCCTCTATGAAGGATAGCTTTTTTATGAGCTTCCCAGCGATCAATCTTGCCGATGATAATATCTTCTTCGTTTACTTTTGGGATGAAAAATTTTTGGTTGTAGTAATTGTTCATAAATTTTGTGCCGCAGAGAGGAGTTGAACCTCTATTCCCGTAAATGGGAACAGGATCCTAAATCCTGCGCGTCTGCCAATTCCGCCACTGCGGCAAAATTAATAGATAAATTATAACATCAATTTTATCTTTAAAACTATAAATTTTAAAAATTTAATTTATATTTTAGATTTATATAGTATAATATAAGGTTTATGAACATGGAAAGACCTTTTAGTATTTTTTTTAATACTTTACGAGATTCTGGAAGAAATAATTCTAACTCCCCTGTAGAGGTCAACCTCGTTTCAAAAAGAGGCAATCCAGATAATTGGGATTCTTTAATAAAAGAATCATTTGGTGATTTAACAAACCATAATGTTGTAATAACTATTGCGGCATCACCTCATACTAATACGTTTTTTAGAATTGGTCAAACAGAATTTCCTGCTCATTTCATAGTCTGGGTTAAGACACCAATAGAATCTGAATCTATTCCAGGAATAGCTGGATTAGAAACAAACGAAGAAAATTTAAAATCAGTTTTAAATTCAATAAGACAAGCTAGAGAGATGCTTCTTTTAAGAGACTTTTCTAATAAACAAATTGCAGTTTATTCTTCAATCGGTTATACTTTTGATAAGCAAAATTATGGCCCAAGTCCGCAATCGGTTTCATTTTTTCATTTGCATATTGCTGCTTTGCCGGAAATAAACACAAAATCAAATGATCAAATTTCTGCTTATGACATAATGAAAATTTACTCGCAAGTTAGCCAATGGGCTAATCCAGTAACTGAGAATTTTTCAAATTTTTTAAATGAAAAGCAAAAATTTAATAATATTCCAATAATTAAATCTGAATTAATAAATGCTAGTGGTGTTGAAGGAATAAGAATAAAATGTTCAAGTGAAATAGATTACTTAAGATTTCTTCAATCATTTGGTAGCTGTTGGGGAGAAATATATAAATTATTATTAAGAAAAAAACCAAATTATAATGAATTAGAAAAATTGCTCAAAAAATGGGACTTGCCACTAACAATGATTACAGAAATTAAAAATTTTGCAAGTAAATTTAGAGAAGATTGGCAAAATGTTTCACTAAGACTTCGACTTCCACAGAATATGCCATGGAAGTTTTACATAAATTTTAATGATCAAAATCAAATTGAAAGTGTAGATATTTATCCAGTATTTCTTAGTTTTGGAAGTAATGCAATGGAGAGTTTAATTAAGGCAAGATTAATAAGGCCTTAATTATTAAGATATAACATTTTTATCAATGAAAAAAGGGCAATTGATGTCCAAATGAAATTTAAAACGATCACATAATAATCTCTTTTTAACAGAGAACCTAAAATGATTGCTAAAGAACCAAAAAATTTTAAAAAATGACAAAGTGGTTTTTGAGTAGTAATCGAAAAACTTAAAAAAAGCTAATAAAATTAAAATTACTCCTAATAATCCTATCAATTCAGTTAATTTTTTTAAATTTTTATATAATATAGCTTATGAAATATTTTATCAAAACCTTTGGTTGTCAACAAAATAAGGCTGATTCTGAGCGCATTGCTGCTGCTTTTCACGCTCGAGGGATGAGGCCAGCTAAAAATTATCAAGATGCTGATTATGTGATTATTAATACCTGTATGGTGCGCCAATCAGCCGAGGATAGAGTCTATGGATTAGTTCATAATTTATCCAAACTAAAAACTAAAAATCAAAAATTGAAAATTATCATTACTGGTTGTATGGTTGGTGTTGCTCATCGTGATAAAACAGGAAAATTACTGCAAAAATTAAAAGAGCGAATGCCTGAGGTTGATGAGTTTTTACCAATTGAGGAGGTCGGTTTTGATAACGAACCAATAAGAACTAATAAAACTCATGCTTGGATACCAATATCTAATGGTTGCAATAATTTTTGTACTTTTTGTGTTGTCCCTTTTACTCGTGGACGAGAGATTAGTCGACCATTTGAAGATATTATTGCTGAGGTAAAAAAATTAAAAGAGCAAGGTTATCAAGAAGTGACTTTACTTGGTCAAAATGTTAATTCTTATGGAGCAGATATTTTTAAAAATATCAAATATCAAATATCAAAAATCAAAAATACAAATCAAATATTAAAAATTATTAAAAATAAAAAACCTGTTTATGTAAAGCACTTGGGTCGTTATAGAATTCCAACGCTTTTTCCTTACCTTTTGGAGGAGGTTGCAAAAATGGGCTTTAAAAAAGTTGACTTTATCTCATCTAATCCTTGGGATTTTTCTGATGAGCTAATTGAAGTAATTGCTAAATACCCAAATATTACCCGTACTATTCATCTGCCAGTTCAATCAGGTGATGATCAAGTTCTAAAGCGAATGAATCGCTGGTACAGCGCCCAAGAATACTTAAACTTAGTTGAAAAATTAAAATTAAAAATTAAAGATTTAAAAATAACAACCGATATTATTGTTGGTTTCTGCGGTGAAACAGATGAGGAGTTTGAAAATACAGTTAAGCTTTGTCAGCAAGTTGGCTTTGAAAAAGCTTATATTGCCATGTACTCTCCTCGACCAATGACAGCAGCCACTAAAGTAATGAAAGATGATGTTCCATATGAGATTAAAAAAAATCGCTGGCAGATTTTGGAAAATTTAATCAATAAAAAATTTCACAAAAATTGATATAATAAAAAAATGTCTTCGCAGCAAGATCTATTTTCAAATGATATTAATGTAAAAACAGAAAAGAAAAAAACCAAATGGTTATCTCATTCAGCAATTGAAGAGCTAAATCGTTGTCCTCGTTGTTTTTGGCTCTCGCATAATCAAGGAATTAAGCAACCTGAGGGAATTCAATCAAGATTAGCTAATCGTTTTGATAATATATTAAAAAAATATTTTGACAATTACCGACAAAAAAATCAACTGCCACCCTTAATTGATGGAAAAATTGAGGGCAAATTACAAAATCCATTTAAAGAAACTTATTTTTATAGATTTAATGAAAAATTTGGTTTTTATGGAAAACTTGACGAATGTTTAATTAATGATAAAGGTGAGTATATTCCAGTTGATTTTAAAACTGCCTCATCTGATCCTCGAGAAAAAGAGATTTTATCTGCCTATCAAAATCAAATTGATGAATATCTTTTTTTACTTGAGGAAAATCATTTGAAAATAGCTGGTTTTGGTTATTTAATTTATTTTTTTCCTGAAATGAGCATTGAGCTTTCTAATGGTTTTCCGATGATAATTCATATTGTGAAAATTGAAAGAAAAGTTCAGGATATTAAAAAAAGAATTGAAAAAGCTATTGAAGTCCTTGAAGGACCTATTCCTGATCAAGATCCTGACTGTAATTTTTGTAATTGGTTTTTAAAAGTAAAAAAATATTATTAAATTTTTGATTTATAATAAATCTATGAAGCTTTTGGTGACTGGTGGAGCTGGGTTTATTGGCAGTAACTTTATTCTTTATTGGTTAAAAAAATATCCCCAGGATAAAATCGTCAATTTAGATAAATTAACTTATGCTGGAAATTTAGAAAATTTAAAAGCTATTGAAAAAAACTCTCATTATCAATTTGTTTATGGTGATATTGGCGATTTTCAATTGGTTGATCGCTTAATTAAAGAAAATCATATTGATGTGATTGTTCATTTTGCGGCTGAGTCTCATGTTGATCGCTCAATTTTAGATCCAGCACCCTTTATCAAGACTAACATTGAAGGAACTTATACCTTACTTGAGGCAGCTTTAAAAAATGGTAAAATCAGATTTCATCATATCTCAACCGATGAGGTTTTTGGAGCTTTATCACTTAATACAAAAGAAAAATTTAATGAGAAAACTCCTTATAGTCCGCGCAGTCCTTACTCAGCTTCAAAAGCCGCTTCTGATCATTTAGTTAGAGCTTATCATATTACTTTTGGATTGCCAGTGACGATTTCAAATTGCTCAAATAATTATGGTCCATATCATTTTCCAGAAAAATTTATTCCATTAGCAATTACTAATATTATTGAAGGAAAAAACGTGCCAATTTATGGGGATGGTTTGTATGTTAGAGATTGGCTTTATGTTGAAGATCATTGTCGAGCCATTGATTTGATTTTGCACAAAGGAAAAATTGGTGAAACTTATTTTATTGGCGGTTTAGATGATAGTGTTTCAAATCTTGAAGTGGTAAAAAAAATTTTAAAAATTATGAAGAAAGATGAAAGTTTGATTGAGTATGTTAAAGATCGACCAGGTCATGATCGCCGTTATGCGATTGATTGGAGTAAAATTAACAGGGAATTAGGCTGGCAGCCTGAGGTGGATCTTGATACTGGTTTAAAATTAACAATTGATTGGTATTTAAAAAATCAAGATTGGTGGAAAAAAATAAAAACTGGAGAGTATTTGGATTATTATAAAAAACAATATCATCAGCGATGATTTAAATTTTAAAGCTATGCTTAAAATTGCCATTACCGGAGCTCAAGGATTAGTTGGTTCAAGAATTATTGAGTTATTGGATGATGAATTTGAGTTTATTTCTTTATCAAGTCAACAAATGGATATTACTCAAAAAGACCAAGTTTTTAAGGTGCTGAAAAATTTAAACTTTGATATTTTTTTACATTTAGCAGCTTATACTAATGTTGCCAAAGCCAATGAGGAGAAAGAATTAGCACATAAAATAAATGTTGAAGGGACAAGAAATATTTTTGAGAATGTTTTTCACAAAAAGAAAAAATTTATTTACATTTCTACAGATTTTGTCTTTGATGGAAAAAATCCACCATACTTTGAGGACTCAATCCCCTCCCCCGTTGGTGTATATGGACAAACAAAATACCAAGGAGAAGAAATTATTAAAAATAATGGGATGATTGTTCGCATCTCTTATCCCTATCGAGCAGCATTTGAAAAAAAGCGCGATTTTTTTCGCACTTTTAAAATGTTTTTGGAAGAAAAAAAACCATTAAAAATGATTACTAATTCTTTAATGACACCAACATTTATTGATGACATTGCTTATGGATTAAAATATCTAATTAATAATTTTGCCAATGATGTATTTCATTTGGTTGGCTCTCAAGCGCTTTCTCCTTATCAGGCAGCGATTACTGTTGCTAAAATTTTTAATTTAGATAAAAGTTTGATTGGTACTACTAGTTTTGAAGAGTATATAAAAGCAAAACCAGGTTTGCCACAATACTCAGATATTCGCTCTAAAAAAAATAATTTTTGGAAAATGAAGACATTTGAGGAAGGATTAAGAGAAATAAAAAAACAATTGAAAATTTAGAGTTAAGAATTTAAAATTTTCATTTTATGACAATTACCATTATTGGTCATGGATATGTTGGCTTAGTTACGGCTTGTGTTTTTGCTGATTTTGGTAACACTGTTTATGTTATTGGTCGAAGTCGAGAAAAAATTGAAAAATTGAAAAATGGTGATCCAATTATTTATGAACCAGGTTTGCAAGAACTACTTCAGAGAAACTTAAAAGCTCAGAGGATTTTTTTTAGTTTAGATTATTCTTCAATTAAAAAATCAGAAGTTGTTTTGATTGCCGTTGGTACCCCACCAAAGGAAAATGGCGAAGCTGATCTGATAGCTGTTTTTGAAGTTGCCAGAAATATTGCTAAAAATTTAGGTAATCATTTTACCGTTGTTTCTTGCAAAAGCACAGTACCGGTTGGTACAAATAAAAAAATTGAGCTAATTTTAAAAAAACATGCGCCAAAAACCATTCAGTTTGCTGTTGCTTCTTGTCCTGAGTTTTTGCGTGAAGGAACAGCGATTTCAGATACCATCAATGCCGACCGAGTGGTGATTGGCTCTGAATCAAAAAAAGCAATTGAGCTGCTTTTAAAACTTCATCAACCAATTGAGGGAAAAAAAGTTATTACTGATTTGGCCTCAGCTGAGTTAATTAAATATACTTCAAATGCGATTTTGGCAACAAAAATATCTTTTGCTAATCTGATTTCTTTTTATTGTGAGAAAACTGGCGCTGATGTTGAGGCAGTTTTGGAGGCAGTTGGTCTTGATAAAAGAATTGGAAGAATATTTATGTATCCTGGAGTTGGTTATGGTGGATCATGTTTTCCAAAAGATGTGATGGCGCTAATTGATACCGGAAAAAAATTAGGAATTGATACTTTACTTCTTGAGGCTGTTGAAAAAATTAATTATCAAGCAAAGGAAAATTTTTTGAAAAAAATTTTAAAATTCAATCAAGGAAAAAAAATTGCGATTTGGGGGCTAGCTTTTAAGCCAAACACTGATGATATGAGATTTGCGCCCTCTATTTTTTTAATTGAAAATCTTTTAAAAAATGATTTTGAGATTATCGCTTATGATCCAGAAGCAGTAAAAAACGCTAAAAAAATTTTTGGTGAAAAAATAACCTATGCCAAAGATCCATATGAGGCGATTAATGGCGCTCATCAATTAGTGATTGTTACTGAGTGGAATGAGTTTAAACAGATTGATTTAAATAAGGTAAAAAAATTATTAAAACATCCAGTGATTTTTGATGGAAGAAATATTTATGATCCTCAACTTATGAAAAAATTAGGATTTAAATATTATTCAATTGGCAGATAAACTTTATGAAAGTTTTAATTGTTGGTGGTGCTGGTTTTATTGGCAGTCATTTAACTAAGTTTCATTTAGAAAAAAAGGATGATGTTGTTGTTATTGACAATCTTCTTACTGGTTCATATGAAAATATAAAAGATTTTTTAAAAAATAAAAGATTTCAATTTATCAATGATGATATTTTAACTTTTAATTTTTCACTTTTAACTTCTAATTTTGATTTAATCTATCATCTTGCCTCACCAGCCTCACCTAATCATCATAGTCCAATTAGTTATCATAGTTTAGCTAGAGAAACAATGTTTGTTAATACTCAAGGAGCTTTTAAATTATTAGATTTAGCAAAAAAACACCAAGCTAAATTTTTATTTGCCTCAACTTCAGAGGTCTATGGTAATCCTTTGATTCATCCTCAAAAAGAAACATATTTTGGCAATGTCAATCCTATCGGTCCTCGAGCTGTTTATGATGAAGCAAAAAGATTTGGTGAGACAATCGTTTCTTATTATTGGCGAAAAGAAAAAGTTAATGCTCGGATTGCCAGAATTTTTAATACTTATGGTCCAAAGATGAGAATAGATGATCAGCGAATGGTTGTTAATTTTATCTGTCAAGCTTTAAAAAATGAACCAATAACAATTTATGGAAATGGCAAGCAAACTCGATCTCTTTGTTTTATTGATGATTTAGTTGATGGTCTTTATAAATTAATGACTGAAAAAAATACAAATCAACAAGTAGTTAATCTAGGTAATCCTGAAGAGCACACAGTTTTGCAATATGCGCAAGTGATTAAAAAACTAACTAATTCAAAAAGTAAAATTATATTTAAAGAACCATTACCAATTGATGACCCAGAAAAAAGACAACCAGATATAAGTAAAGCTAAAAAACTTCTAAATTGGCAGCCAAAAACTAATCTTGAAGATGGTTTAAAAATTACTATTAATTATTATAAAAATCTTTTATGAAAAAAGCCTTAATTATTTTGCCAACCTACAATGAAGCCGGTAATATTGAAAAATTAATTGAGCAAATTTTTGAACAACAAAAAAATCTTGATAAATGGCAACTTGAGGTTTTAGTTAATGATAGTCAATCAAAAGATGGAACTGCCGAAATTGTTAAAAAACTTCAAAAAAAATATCAAAACAAACTTTATCTTTTAGAGACAAAAAAAGAAGGATTAGGTAAAGCTTATTATCAGGCGTTTCTATACGCAAAAGAATATATCAAGCCTTTTGTTGTTTTTGAAATGGATGCAGATCTTTCTCATAACCCAAAAGACATTTCTAAAATGTTAAAAGAAATTGAAAAAGGAGCCGATTTAGTGATTGGTGCTCGGTATGTAGCTGGCGGCTCTATTCCAAAAAAATGGGGATTACACAGAAAAATTTTTTCCTTTTTTGGTAATTTGATTATTCGTTTAGGTTTTATGAATTTGAAGATTCACGATTGGACATCAGGTTATCGAGCCATTAAATTTTGGATTTTAAATAATTCTTTAGATCATATTAAAGATTATTCTGGTTATGTTTTTCAAATTGCTCTTCTTGATTTTGCCCTTAAAAATAAAGCCAATATTGTTGAGGTGCCAATTAATTTTATTGATCGCAAATATGGACAATCAAAAATATTTTTTCTTCAGTATATTTTTAGCATCTTTTTATATATTTTGAAATTTTCTTCATTTGTAAAATTTTTTATTGTTGGTATTATTGGTTTTATAGTTGATTTTGGATTAATGTATTTTTTTAATCATCAATTAAAAATTTCAGCTAGAAAAATTTGGTTAGCGCAAGCGATATCGGCTGAGGCAGCCATTATCAACAATTTTTTACTGAATAATTTTTGGAGTTTTAAACATAAAAAAATAGAAGATAATTTATTTTTTGGATTTATTAAGTTTAATTTAGTTTCTTTAGGTTCGATTTTAATTCAGTCAGTGGGTTTACAAATTGCTGTAAACATTTTTGGCCAGTCATCATGGGTTTTAGCAAAAGTTATTATCATTATTTTTATTATTATTCCCTACTCTTATTTTTTGTACAATAAATTTATTTGGAGAAAGTAATTTTTTTTTATCATTCTTTAGTGACATATTCTTTGGATACCCAACCCTCAGAAAAATCACCAGAGATTAAAGCATCAGAGTTACCATTAAATTTTATTTTATACCAACCATTTTTTTCCTCTAAAAATTCAAATCTTTCACCTACCTTGACTTTGGCCTCTTCAGTAGCATTGATTGAGGCATCAGCTCTAACTCGCAGCCAACCTTGAGGATTATTATTGATTATTATCATTGTTTTTGTTTTTTGGGCACTTCCTGAGGCATTTTTTTCTTTTTCAAGGTCGTTTAATTGTTTTTGATTTTGATCAAGACCTAGTTTAAAAATGACATTAACTCGATAGCCAGAATGAACTTTTATTTTTTGAGTTCGTCGAAAAAAACCTGGCATATAAGCCGATAACTCATAACTGCCCTTTGGAACGTCTTGCAAGATAAGCGGCGCTACTCCTTTTTCATCATTATTAAGACTAACAATTGCTCCTTGTGGATCAGTTTCAACATAGATTTCACCAAGATTATTATCTGATTTACTAATTTTTTCGGTTGTTATGATTTCGCCTGAAGTTAGAATATCTGATGATCCAAGTTCACGATTAACATAAGTTAGAGACTTTTTAAAGACTTTAACTTTTCCATTCCAAGAAGCAGTTTCGGTGGCTACTCCTTCTGGAATGAGTTTTATAAGATGCTCACCTACCTTTATCTTACTAGTATAAGGAGTTTTTCCAACAATGACGTTATTAATAAAAACACTCGTTGTTGGTGATGAGGTAATTTTTATCTCACCGTAATCGTTTTGTTTTTCTGATACTAAAAAGCGTATAAAAATAAAAATAATAAAAGCAACAGCTAAAGCTAGCAAAATAACAAGTTTTTTCTTCATGTAATTATTGTATTTAAACTTATAAAATAATTCAATATTTAAAGTTTATTTTGTTATCATATATCATTATCATATGGTAAAAGAAAAAATTATTGAAAAATTGATTAATTATTTAAAAAATAATCACTGTGATAAAAAAGTTATTATTGAGGTTGAAATTCCCAGCAATATTAATTTTGGCGACTACTCTACTTCTTTGGCCTTGAAGTTAGCAAATTTTTTTAAAAAAAATCCTATTGAAATTGCTAGTGAAATTAAAGATTATTTTGAGGAGAATGATTTTATAGATAGAATTGAAGTTTTAAACCCAGGTTTTATTAATTTTTTTGTTAAAAAAGAAGAGTTAATAAAAAAAATTACTAAATTTACAAGAGATGAATTTGATTTTTCTTATTACCATCTTGGACCAAATAAAAAAATCATGATTGAATTTGCACACCCAAATACCCATAAACTTTTTCATATTGGTCATTTAAGAAATATCTCAATCGGTGAGGCTTTAGTAAGAATTTTTAATACATTAGGTAACCAAGTAATCAGGGCTAATTATCAAGGGGATGTTGGCCTTCATATTGCCAAATGCTTATACGCAATAAAAAATAAAAACTTTGACCTAGGCCAATTTAAAACACTTGAAGAAAAAATCACCTTTATTGGGAAAATGTATACGCAGGGCACTAAAGCTTATGAAGAAAATGAGGCGGCCAAAAAAGAAATTATAAAAATTAATCAACAAATTTATAATCAAGATCAAGAAATTATGCCTTTGTGGATTCAAACAAGACAATGGAGTTTAGATTATTTTGACAAAATTTATAAAAGGGTTGATAGTTATTTTGATCGATTTTATTTTGAAAGTGAAATGGCCAAGAGAGCGATTGAAATCTGTCAACAGGCTTTAGAAAAAGGGATTTTGGAAAAAAGTCAAGGAGCAATTGTTTTTAATGGAAAAAAATATGGATTGGACACAAGAGTTTTTATTAACTCATTGGGATATCCAACTTATGAGGGTAAGGAGTTAGCTTTAGCAGAAAAAGAGTTTGGTGAGTTTGGTGAATTGGATAAAAATATTCACTGTGTCACTCCTGAGCAAACTAGTTTTTTTAAAGTCACTTTTAAAGTCCAAGAATTAATTAATCCAAAAATTTCCGGTAAACAACTTCACCTTGCTTATGAATGGGTAAATTTAAAAACTGGTAAAATGTCTTCACGAGAAGGCAATGTTGTTGAGGCTAATTGGCTAATTGACCAGATTAAAGAAAAAATTATTGAAAAATTTAAATGTGATGAAAACACAGCAGAGGTTTTAGCAGTCGCCTCAGCTAAATATTCTTTTTTAAAAAGTAGTTTAAAAACGCCGATTAATTTTGATATTGAAGAATCAGTAGCTATTGAAGGTAATTCAGCGCCATATTTAATCTACACTTTTGTTCGTTGTCTTTCAGTATTGCAAAAAGCTCGAGTTGATTTTAAGGAAAAGAACTTAGATGATTATTCTTCATTAAACAATGATGAGTTACTTATAATTCGTTTACTTTATCAATTTAGTGAGGTAGTTTTAAAATCAGCGCATCAATACGCTCCTAATCTAATCGCCAGTTATCTTTACAATTTAGCCTCTCAGTATAATCTTTTTTATCAAAAAAATCCTATTTTAAAAGCAGATGAAAATACTAAAAATTTAAGATTATTGATTACCAGAGCAACTGCAAATATCATAAAAAAAGGATTGGAATTGTTGGGGATAAAAACGGTCAATAAAATGTAAAGAAGTCTGTAAAGTCGAAAGTCATAAAGTCATAAAGTTATAAAGTTTGTAAAGTTTGTAAAGAAGGCAACTTTATAGACTTTAAGACTTTATAAACTTTATAAACTAGCATGACATTTTTTGTTTGTACAAATTGTGGTTTTGGATCAGCTTCATGGTATGGAAAATGTCCTGAGTGTGGTAGCTGGAATACATTAGTAGAAAAACCAGATTTCGGTAAAAGTCAAAAAACAAAAAATGAACCAGTAAAAAAAATTAGTATTACTTCTTTTAAAAATATAAAAAATGAAAAAAAATTAAGAATTAAAACTGGAATTTTTGAGTTTGATCGGGTTTTGGGTGGAGGGATTGTTGAGAGCGAAGTGATTTTGCTAACAGGTGAGCCAGGGATTGGTAAATCAACCTTAGTTTTGCAAGTTTTAGATAATCTTCGTGTCCTTTATATCTCAGGAGAAGAGTCAGGGGAGCAAGTAAAAAATCGGGCGCTTAGACTCAATATTAATCTTGAAAATTTTTTATTTTCCAATGATCTTCAAATTGAGGGAATTGTTGAATCAGTTGAAGAAATTAAAGAAAAAATTGATATTATTGTCATTGATTCAATTCAAACTCTATATTCAAAAGAAATTGATGCTCCTGCTGGTAGTGTTAGTCAATTAAAACAAGTGACAAAAATATTAGTTAATCTAGCAAAAACAAAAAATTTAGCAATTTTAATTATTGGTCATATTACCAAAGAAGGTGAAATTGCCGGTCCAAAAACTTTGGAGCATTTTGTTGACTGTGTTTTAAACTTTGAGGGAGAGAAAATTTCCAATTATCGCCTACTTCGCGCATTAAAAAATCGATTTGGTTCAACTGACGAAATAGGAATTTTCGAAATGACATCAGCAGGTTTAAAAGAGGTTAATAATTCATTAATATTTTTGGAAAATAAAAAAATTTATGAACCAGGAAAAGCTATTGTTGGGGTGACTGAGGGCAAAAGACCATTATTTTTTGAGATTCAAACATTGGTGGTGCCAACGATTTTGCCAGTGCCACGTAGAGTAGTTAATGGTTTTGATTTTAATAAGCTGTTATTACTTTTGGCAGTTGTAAGAAAAAATCTTAATTTAGCTTTAGATAAATTTGATATTTATGTCAATGTGGTTGGTGGGGTTTCAATTAAAAGCACGAGCGCTGATTTAGGACTGATTGCCTCAATTATTTCTTCAATAAAAAATAAACCAATTGATAATAGTTGGCTTTTTGTGGGTGAAGTTGGTTTGTTAGGCGAAGTCAGAAAAACTTATTATGAAGATAAGATTATTTCTGAAGGCAAAAGGCTTGGATTTAAAAAAATTTTCTCATGTGAAAATATTGACAGTGTTAAGCAGTTAAGAAACTTAATCTAACTTGTTGTAAAAAACTTTCTCAAATACTGATTTTTTTCCATTGGCACCAATTAGTTCAATTCTTAGTTTGTTAACTTTTTGAGTTAAAGGAAAATTGTAATTAAAAACACCATTTTTATCTTGATAGATTCTTTGACCAGCAATATTGATTATAGTATCTTTACTAGTTTTACCAGTAATAGTAATTTTATCTTGACGAACAAATTTATCGGTTGTTGGTGATATTAAAGTTAATGATGGTGGTTTAAAATAAAGATAAAATTGATAACTAAAGTAGCTAAGAAAAAATAAGCATACTACAGCAAATATTATAGAAATAATTTTTTTTGTTTCAGGAGTAAGATATCTTACTGAAACTTTTTCTTTAAATTTTATTTCCTCTTTTTTTTCATAATCACGTCGAAAAAAAGCTAGTATTTTTTTTTCATCAAGGCCAAGTAATTTTGAATAATTTTTGATTATGCCAATAATGTATATTTTTGATGAAAAAAAATTCCAGTTTTCCTCCTCTAGTGCTTTTAAATACTTTTCCCTAATTTTTAATTTTTTTTCAATATCCTTTAGGGTTAAATTAAGATTTAATCTTTGTTTTTGAAGAATTTTTCCAACAGAGAGCATATTTTTAAATTATACCTTACACCCGGCCAGTGTACTCACCTGTTTCTGGATTAATACTAATGGTATCTCCAACTTTAATAAATAAAGGTACCATCACTGTAGCACCTGTATCAACTTTAGCTTGTTTTTTTGCTCCAGAGACTGTATCGCCTTTAACAGCATCTTCAGTTTCAATTACTTTTAGTTTTACGCTTAAGGGGGGTCTAACTGTTAACGGTTTGTCATTGTAAATGTAAACATACATTTTTTCACCTTCTTTAAAATATTTATATGTATCGCCAACTATATTTATCGGCAAGCTAAATTGATTAAAAGTCCGCTCATCTATAAAATATAGATTTTCATTGTCATGATAAAGGTATTGCATCTCAATTGATTGTACTTCTAATACTTCAACTAGTTCATTTGATTTAAAGGCATACTCAATATTTTTTCCTGAAATTAAATTCTTTATTCTTGTTTTCATTAAGGCTGAACCTTTGCCAGGTGAATAAAAATCAGCTTTTTGAATCTGCCAAATTTCACCATTGTACAAAATAAACTCACCTTTTTTTAAATTTCCGGCATTAACTCTCATGGTTTATAAAATATTAATTAATTTTAATTTATCAATAGAGTCAACTTGGGCAAAAATCATTGCCAATCTTTCAAAACCAATGGCAATGCCGCTGCAAGGACCAAGTCCATATTGTAAAGCTTCAATAAAGCCTTTGTCAATAGGATGAGAGATTTTTTTAAGTTTTTTTCTTTGTTTGTCTTCATTGAAAAATCTTTCTTCTTGCTCTTTTGGGTTAGTTAACTCAGTATAACAATCTCCTATTTCAATGCCGTTTATATAAAATTCAAATCTTTGAGCAGTTTTTCCATCAGGATTTAATTTTGCTAAAGCAGCAAATTCTTTTGGATAGTCATAAAGTAGTGTTGGATAACCATTTTTTCCTAAATTTGGCTCAACTTCTTGAACATAGATTTGTGACCAGACATCCTCATATGATGAATTTTCAATCTGATAACCTTTTTCTTTGGCTTTTTTTAAAAATAATTGATGATTAAATAATTCTCCTTCTTTGATTCCAGCATATTTTTCAAAAGCTTGGGCCACTGTTACCTTTTCCCACTTGTTTAAATTAAATTTTTGATTTTTGATTTTTGTATTTAGACTTTTATTAATATACTTTAGCATTTCTAAAATCTCATCAGCCAATTCAAGATAATTAACATTCATTTTATAGATTTCAAGCATGGTAAATTCAAAAGAATGAAGAGTTGATGGTGGGTCAGCATTGCGAAATGATTTACCAAGGTAATAACAATTGCCTATTCCATAGGCAAGCAGTCTTTTTAAAAAAAGTTCAGGTGAGGGAGTTAAATAAAGTTTTTCTTTATGATTAAAATATTTAAACTTAGTTTCAAAAATCTCAAGATAGCTTTCAGGAATTAAGGCCGGAGATAAAACTGGCAGATCAATTTTTAAATAACCTTTTTTTTCCAAAAATTCTTCAGTTGCTTTTTGAATCTGAAGATAGATTTGGTAATTTTTAAGATTTTCGATATTAGTTTGAATGTTCATTTTATTTAGATTTCCTTTTTTAATTCTTCTAATAACTTTCTTGCCTTTGATGAAATTTTTTCAGGAACGGTAATTTTAAAAATCACATATTGATCGCCTTTTTGGTAACTATTGGGATATGGTATACCTTGGCCGCGAAGGCGCACTTTTGTCCCTGATTGAGTCCCTGGTCTTACTTTTAATTGCGCCATTCCATTAATAGTTGGTACCTCTACTGTTCCACCCAAAACTGCCAATGGATACGAAATTTCTTTTTCATAATATATATCTTGACCTTGTCTTTGAAAATAAGGATGGGGCTTGACTCGAACAATTAAATCAAAATCTGAGAAACGAATTCTTGTTCCATCATCTACTCCAGCTGGAATTTTAATAGTTTTTTTTTCTCCTTTGATGATAACTTCTTTTTTTATTCCGTTAACAGCCTCATCAAAGGTAAGAGTTGTTTCGTAAACTTCTCTTTTTTTTCTATGACTGCGTGAAAAAGGAGAGGAAAATCCAAAAAATTGCTCAAAGATCTCAAAAGGATCAGAAAAACCTTCAAAATCAAATCCCTCAAAAGGATTACTATTACCGCCAAAATTTGTATAAACTCGAAATGGACCTTGTTGATAATATTGACCACCAAATCCACCCTGACCAGGAAATCCACCTTTTTCAAAAGCAGCCTCACCATATTGATCATAAATTTGTCTTTTTTGCGGATCAGATAAAACCTCAAAAGCTTTATTTATCTGTTTGAATTTTTCAGTTGCCTCAGGCGATTTATTTCGGTCAGGATGCCACTTTAATGCCTGACGTCGATAGGCAGCTTTTATCTCATCAGCGGTGGCATTTTTTGAAACACCCAAAACTTCATAGTAATCCATAAATCAAATTATTCATCATTCATTATTAATTATTAATTTATTACCTCACCTTCTTCAACATTTTTATCATCATCTTTTTTACTTTCTTGTTTTTTTGAATCATCTGAGGCAGCGCCTGGTGTCTGTTGTTGATTAGTTTGGCCATACATTGCTTGACCAATCTTAGATAACTCATCAGATAACTCTTTAGTTTTTTCTTCAATTTCTTCTTTGTTTCCTTTTTCTAGTATCTCCTTTAGTTCTTTAATTTTTTTCTCAACTGCCTCTTTAACATCTTTTGGAGCCTTATCACCTGCTTCTTTTATAGATTTTTCTGCTACATAAATCATTTGATCAGCTTTATTTTTTGCCTCAATTTTTTCTTTTTCTAGTCTGTCTTTTTCTGCGTTTTTTTCTGCTTCCTCCTTCATTTTTTCTATTTCTTCTTTGCTTAATCCAGTTGAGCCCGTAATTTTAATGCTTTGTGATTTACCAGTAGCCTTATCTTTAGCAGTTACAGATAAGATTCCTGAGGCATCAATATCAAATGTTACCTCAATTTGCGGTATCCCTCGTGGCGCAGGTGGAATGCCATCTAAAATAAATCGACCTAATGATTTATTATCTTTTGCCATTGGTCGCTCACCTTGTAAAATATGGATCTCTACTTGTGTTTGGTTATCGGCAGCGGTTGAAAACACTTCAGTTTTGGAAGTTGGAATAGTCGTGTTTCTTGGTATAAGGGGAGTCATTACTCCACCTAAAGTTTCAACTCCCAAAGTTAAAGGTGTTACATCAAGCAAAACTACATCTTTTGTCTCACCGGTTAAAACACCAGCCTGTACTGCGGCTCCAACAGCTACTACCTCATCTGGATTAACCGAGCGATTAGGATCTTTACCAAAAAACTTTTTTACTTTTTCAATTATAAGTGGCATTCTTGTCATTCCACCAACCATAACCACTTCATCAACTTTTGAAACATCAATTTTTGCATCTTTTAAGCAATTTTTAACAGGTTCAAATGATTTATCGATAAGATGCTCAACCAATGATTCTAATTTAGCCCGAGTTAGCTTCATTACAAAATGAAGTGGTTGACCATCTTTGACAGTGATGAATGGTAAATTAACCTCAGTTTCCATAGCTGAGGATAGTTCAATTTTAGCTTTTTCAGCTGCGTCTCTTAGTCTTTGCAAAGCTTGTGGATCTTTGCGAAGATCAATACCGTGCTCTTTTTTAAACTCATCAGCAAAATAGTTTAAAATTATTTGATCAAAATCATCACCTCCCAAATGAGTGTCGCCATTGGTGGCTTTAACTTGGAAAACTCCTTCACCAAGCTCCAGAATTGTGATATCAAAAGTACCACCCCCCAAATCATAGACAGCAATTGTATGAGCATGTTTTTTGTCTAAACCATAAGCTAAAGAGGCAGCGGTTGGTTCATTAATTATTCGCACCACCTCAAGTCCAGCAATTTCACCAGCTTGCTTGGTGGCTTGTCTTTGGGCATCGTCAAAATAAGCAGGGACGGTGATTACAGCCTTTTCTACTTTTTCACCTAAATAGGCCTCGGCATCGGTTTTAATTTTTTGAAGGATCATTGCTGAGATTTCTTGTGGAGTATAGGTTTTTCCTTCAACCTCAACTACTGCCATCCCATCTCGTCCTTCTTTGATTTTATACGGAAGCCACTTCATATCATATTGAACCGACTCATCTTTAAAACGACGACCCATTAATCTTTTGATGGAAAAAATTGTATTTTTAGGATTGACAACAATTTGTCTTTTGGCAACATCGCCAACCACTCGCTTTATTGGATCAACTACTGAAGGAATAACATTTCGCCCCTCAGCAGAATGAATAACTTTAGGTTTGCCACCCTCCATCACAGCAACACAAGAATTTGTTGTTCCAAGATCAATACCAACTATTTTTGCCATATGATTTTAAAATAAACTTATAATTTTTTGCTTACCTTTACCTGAGCGACTCGCAAAATTTTATCAGCCAACTTATAACCTTTTCTTAACACCTCAACTACCCAATTATCTTTTTCTCCAGAAACTATATCAACAGCCTCTGCAATATTGGGATCAAAAGGTTTGTCCAAAACATCTATTTCTTTAAGACTGTATTCTTTTAAAACTTGCCAAATTTGCTCTTTGGCCATCTTTAATCCTTGGTCTTTGACAAATATTTCAGCTTTGTCTAAGGTGTCAAGAAAAGGCAAAAGTTTTAAAATTAAGTTTTTATTAGCTAAACTTATTATATCTTTTTTTTCTTCAATAACTCTTTTTTCTAAATTTTGATAATCAGCTAAAGCGCGCAAATATTTATTTTTAAACTCTTCTGCATTTTTTTTGAGTTCCTCAAGTTGTTTTTTTAATTCTTCAATCTCAGTATTTTTTATTTTTTTATCCATAATTATTTTTATTTGATAATTAATTTATAATCCTTGTTCTCTGATAATTTCCTCAATTAAACTGGAAAAATATTTGATTTGAGGAATGATATCATCATAATACATTCTTTTTGAACCAACAACACCAACGATTCCTTTAAGTTTTTTTCCTTCAAATTCGCCCCAGACACTTGCACAATTATCAAAGATTGGATCATGAAAATCCTCTTCTCCCAAAAGACAGCGGATTTCTTCTTCTAGATCGTTAAAATCATCTAATATTCGCTCCCAGAAACTGATTTCATCAAGACGGCTAAATAAATTTTTTGATAAATTAATATCTAAAAATTCTGGTTGATTAAATAGATTAGCTATTCCTGAGTAATAAAGATCACCAAAATTGGTGGCAACTAAAGATAAAAGTCCAGTCCGCGCTGATAATACTTTTGCTGCTTGAGATAAAAGACGATGGGTTTCGTTTCTTTCATCCCAGATGCTGTTTTTATAGGCAACTTCTTCACTAGTTGTTAGTTCTTTTTCTTTCATCAAGTGTTTGATATAAAAACGAAAACCTTTTGCTGATGGTACTCGACCTGAGGAAAAATAAGTTTTTTTTAAATAGCCTTTTTTAGCTAGCTCCACCATCTCATTGCGGATAGTGGCTGGTGAAACTCCAAGCTTATATTTTTTTTCCAAAACTTCACTACCGACCGGATTGCCGGTATCAGTATATTCTTTAATAATTGCTTTTAAAATATCAATTTGTCTTTGAGTTAAATCTTCCATAATTTTGGAAAATTAATACTATATTAGCAAATATACTTTAACTCTGCTAATTTGTCAAGGGGAATTTTTGATATAATTTATCTGTATGTTACAAAAATTTTATGTTGTTTTGGCAGTTGGTGCATTTATTGTTAAAGATGATAAGCTTTTGATTGTTAAAAAATCATTAAACGAGAAAGTTGATCCTGGACTTTGGGTTGTGCCAGGTGGAAAAATTGAAGTAGCTGAAGCAATTGTTGATGGTTTAAAAAGGGAAGTAAGAGAAGAGGTAAATTTAGAAATTGGCTCATACCAATGGATTGGTGAGGATGTTTTTGAAAGCAATGGTTTTTATTTTCATGCCCAGCATTTTCTTTGCGCTACTTCAGATAATATCAAAAATATTAAATTAGAAAAAAGCCTGGTTGATTATCACTGGCTTAAAAAAGAAGAAATCAACAATTTTCAATTTCCCCAAAACATTAAAAAAAGAATTTTGCAAATATTATGATTATTGGTGCTCATCAATCAATTGCTGGTGGTTATAGTGAAGCTTTAAAAAGAGTGAAAAATATTGGTGGTAATTGTTTGCAGATTTTTTCTTCTTCTCCTCGCGGCTGGAGTTTTCCAAAATTAACTCAAGAGGAAATAAAAAATTTTTTGCATAATAAAAAAAATCTAAACATCTCCCCTATTTATTTTCATGCTTCATATCTTGTCAATTTAGCTGACCAAGAAAAAATTGGTCATTTGTCAAAAACTTCTCTTATCAATGAGTTAAATTTAGCGGCAAAACTTGAAATCAAAGGATCAATTGTTCATTTGGGCTCTTATAAAGATCAAAAAAATCAATCAAAATATAAGACTTTGATTAAAAATATTAAAGAGATTTTAGATAAAACTTCAAAGGAAACCTTATTTATCATTGAAAATTCAGGCACAAGAAAAATTGGTCAGACAGTTGAGGAAATTGCCCAAATTGTTCAAGACGTTGATAACCCACGAATTCGACTTTGTTTTGATACTTGTCATCTTTTTTCCAATGGTTATAAATTTGAAAATAATCAAGAGCTAGATGAGTTCTTAGCTAAATTAAAAAGGTTAAATTTACTAGATTTGCTTGAGGTTTGGCATTTAAACGATAGTCGTGATGAGTTTAATTCTGGAAAAGACAGACATGAAAATATTGGTCAAGGAAAAATTGGTTTAAATGAGTTTAAAACATTACTTAATCATCCTCAGACAAAAAACTACCCCTTTATTATTGAAACTCCTGGTTTTGATAATCAAGGTCCAGATAAGAAAAACATAGACATCTTAAAAACGTTGATATAATTATCTCATGTTTAAATTACCTCAAGAAGTAAAGGAAATTTTTGAGATTTTTAAAAAAAATAATTTTCAGATTTATTTAGTTGGTGGCGCTGTTCGGGATCTGCTTCTTGGAAAAAAGCCAACTAATTTTGATTTTACCACTAGTGCCGATCCTCAGCAGATTCAAAAACTTTTACCTAATTCATTTTATAACAATGATTATGGTACAGTGTCAATTCCTATTAATTTAGAAAAAGAAAAAGTTTCCACCTTTGTTGAGATAACTCCCTTTCGAGCAGAATATGATTACCAGGATTATCGTCATCCCCAAAAAATAGTATGGGCAAAGACTTTAAATGAGGATTTAGCTCGAAGAGATTTTACCATTAATGCCATTGCTTATGATGGCTCAAAAATTTATGATCCCTTTGAAGGACAGATTGATTTAAAAAATAAACTGATTAAAACTGTTGGTGATCCAGATAAAAGATTTCGTGAAGATGCCCTAAGACTTATTCGTGCAATAAGATTGGTATCACAGCTTGGTTTTTTAATTGAAGAAAATACTCGAAAATCAATTGAAAAAAATAGTCATTTAATCACAAAAATTTCTTGGGAGAGAATAAGAGATGAGTTTTTAAAAATTTTAAAAAGTGATCATCCTTCAGAGGGGATTTTGTTTTTGCGCAATACAAGGCTATTACACTATATTTTACCAGAGCTTGATGTTTGTTTTTCTATACCTCAAAAAAGCCCAAAGCGTCACCACATCTATGATGTTGGCACTCATTTGGTAATGTCTTTAAAATACTGCCCGTCAAAGGATGAAATCACTCGTTTTGCGACTCTAATTCATGATATTGGTAAAGCCAAGACTTTTAAAAAAGATCAAAATACTGGTTTAATCACTTTTTACAATCATGAGGTTGTTGGGACAAAATTAGCAGAAAAAATTGCTGATCGTTTTCGACTTTCCAATAAACAAAAAGAAAAGTTAGTCCGTTTAGTCAAATATCATCAATTTACAGTTTCTGAGATTCAAACTGACAAAGCTATTCGGCGATTTATTCGTGAAGTTGGTAAGGAATATTTACAAGATATTTTGGATTTGCGAGTTGGTGATAGAGTTGGGTCAGGAGCTAAGCCTACTTCTTGGCGATTTGAGCTTTTTAAAAAACGACTTATTGAAGTCCAGAGAGAGCCATTTAAAATCACTGATTTAAAGATTAATGGTAATGATGTGATGGAGATTTTAAAAATTAAACCAGGACCAAAAGTTGGTGAGGCTTTAAAAAGTCTTTTTGAAAAAGTAGTTAACAAAAAACTTCCCAATGACCGCCAAGCACTTCTTGAAGAGATTAAAAAAATTGATATATAATATTTCTTTCACTTTCAATCTTTGTTTTTTCTCCATGGCCTGGATAGACAATCACATCATCAGGCAAGGATAAAATTTTTTTTAAGGATTTTTTTAAGTCAGTTTTGTTGGAGTAAGAAAAATCATAGCGACCAATTGATCCTTTAAACAAACTATCACCAGTAAAAATTATCTTTTCTTTTTCAAAATAAAAACAAACACTTCCTGGTGTGTGGCCTGGAGTTTTTAAAATTTTAAACTTAAAATTTTTAAATTTTAACGAGTTACTAAATTCTAAATTTTTAATTTTAAAAATTGGAAAAATAACTGGTTTGTATTTTAAAAAATACTCTGCTGTCTCCCCTAGTCTATCAACTAAAAATTGATCTTTTTTATTAATATATAATGGCACATTAAATGATTTTTGAATTTCCCCAACTGCCATAAGATGATCAAAGTGACCGTGAGTGGCAAGCATAGCAACTAAATTTAACCTTTGTCTTTGAATTTCCTCAAGAATAAAAGAGGCTTCATCAGCTGGATCAATTATTATTAGATCATTTTCTTGAATTAAAAAATAACAATTAGCTTGAAGCTGACCAAGCGAATAACTTAAAACTCTCATATTTTTTTATTTTTTCTTTTTTCAAGCCAGACTAAAATTGGTGTGGCAACAAATGGCGACGAATAAGTGCCAGTGATGGTGCCAATTAGAAGAGTTATAACAAAAAATCTAATTGTTGAGCCTCCCATTAAAGCCAAAGCTAAAAGCATAAAAACAATTGTCATTGAGTTATTGAGAGAGCGAACCATTGTTTCAGTTAAGGCCTTATTGGCAAAATACTCAATGTCAGTTTTTTCTTCATTTTTAAGATGTTCTCTGATTTTATCAAAAATAACAATTGTGTCATGAACAGAAAAAGACATTGCTGTCAAAAGAGCAGTAACAAACATAAGATCAATCTCAGCGCCAAAAAAATGAGAAAGCAATGAATAACTGCCAATAAGAACTAAAAAATCATGAATCATTGCCAAAATTGCTGCTAAAGCATAGTTTAATCCTTTAAAGGCAAAACTCATATAAAGCAAAATTCCCATTACTGCCAAAATTGAAGCAATGATGGTTTTTTGCCAAGTTTCTTTACTTAAACTTGGCCCAACGGTTTCAGATTTGAGAGTAATTAATTTTAATGAAAGATCTTTCTCTAAATTTGTTTTTAAACTTTCAATAGTTTTTTCATCAAGAGCTTTTGTTTTTAAACTTATAATTTTATCTTTAACACTAAGATCAATAATATCAATTTTATTCTTTTTCAAAATTGTTTTAATTTTTTCTTGATTAATATTTTTGTTAGTTTGGTACTGGAGATTAGTTCCGCCAACAAAATCAATCGAATAAGAAAATCCCCAGCGAAAAATTGAGAAAAGACCAATGCCAATAATAATTGATGAAATCAAAAAATAAAACCAGCGATATTTTAAAAAATTAATCATAGTTTATTTAATTTTAAAAAAAGCATTAATTAATCTTTTTGTAATTACAACACCTGTAAATAAACTAGTTGCCACACCAATTGCCAAAGTTAAAGCAAATCCACGCACTAATCCAAACTGCGGCAAAAATTCCCAGTTGAGAGGATTAAATAAAATAAAAGCCACCGTCAAAGTTGTAATATTAGCATCTTTTATAGCATCAATTGCTCGACCAAAGCCAAGTCTAACAGCTGTCTCAAAGTCTTTTCCTGCTCGTTGTTCTTCTTTTATTCTTTCAAAAATTAAAATATTGCTGTCTACTGCCATACCAATTGACAAGATAAACCCAGCTACTCCTGGTAAGGTGAGAACAACGGGAATTAACTTAAAAATTGCCAAGGATATTAACCCATAAATAACCAGCGCTAAATTAGCTATTAGCCCAAGTTTTCCGTAATATAAAATCATAAAAATCATTACTGCCAAAAGACCAATTACGCCAGCATAAATACTTTTTTTGACCTCATTTTGACCTAAAGTGGGTCCAATATTTTTATGCTCAACTAATTTGACTGGCACAGGCAATGCTCCAGAGTTTATGGCAATAGCCAGTTTTTTTGCCTCATCCACTGAAAAATTACCACTGATAACGGCATTGCCATCAATGATTTCTTGTTTGACAATTGGCGCCGTAATTAAACTGTTATCAATTACAATTGCCAGTGGTTTATTAATATTTCTTTTGGTAATTTCAGCAAAAAGTTTTGCCCCTTTTTCAGTGAAAGCTAAAGCCACTTGTGGCCGACCATCTTGTTGACTAAAAGTAAGACTGGCCTTTTTGATGTCTTTACCAGTTAACTCAGTTGGAACAAATGTGGCAGTTGGAGTGGCTGTTTTGTTGTCAATGATTTTTTCTTCCATAAACTGCAGTTGGGCAGTTTTTCCAATTAGATTGATTGCTTCATCAGTATTTTCAATTCCTGGCAAATCAACAACAACTCGATATTGATTACCTGATTTTAAAGTTTGTACCACTGGTTCAGAAACACCAAAAAAATTAACTCGTTTTTCTATGATATCGCGCGATGATTTAAGAGCATCTTCCAAATCTTCTTTTTTGATATTTTTTGTTTCTAAATCAAAAACCAGGTGACTACCTCCTTTTAAGTCTAGACCTAAGGCGGTTTTTATCTCTTTGTTTATTGGACCAAGTTTTATATCATTAGGGATATTATATTTTTCTTTAAAATTTTCTGGAATGTCAACCCAGATAATAAATAAAACTAAAAAAAGAATAAAAAAAAATTTAAAAACATTTTTCATAACTATTTCATTAGTTCATCCTCACTGCCAACTAACATAACTTTTGGTTGTTTTAAAAATCTCCAGATAAAAGGATCATTGTTTTTTTTGCGAAATTTAAACTCATCTTCAGTCATCACAGTGTAGTTAATTGGTCGACCAAATGTTTTTTCTGCCTGCCCAAAAATATTTTCCACCTCAGCGATAACAATCACTCCAACCAATAAAAGATAAATTTCATCTTCTTTAATCTCAATATTTTTGGCAAATTTTGTTGACAAAGCAATAAATTTTACTTTACCTATTTTTGAGAGGTTTTGATAAATCATAGTTGATAAAAAATTCATTTTGGCAAAAATTCGCAAAAACTCCTCATAAAAAAGATAGTTTTTGTTTAGAGTATAAAAAGTTTTATTGAGTCTTTTTTCCTTAAGGAGTAATTTCTCCTCAGTTAAAATATCAAGTTCTCTTTTTACTGCATTCACCTCATCCCCTGTTTCTCTGACAACTGCTCTTAAATAATAGATCTGGTTTGGATGGTGATAGAAGAGCTCTAAAATTTTTCTTCGAGTTTTTGAGGGAATAATATGCTTTAGCATATTTTTAGTAATTAACTTTATTGCCAATGGGTAGTATTTCAATCCAGATTGGACCGCGTACTAGCGAAATTTCTTTATTTTTTTCATCATAAAACTTAATTTGTTCATCTTCACTTGGTTTTTGCCAGTTAGCTTTGATGACATTGCCATCTTGAAAAACTAAAGCCTCCCCACTGCCAATGATTTTATATAAAAGATGACCACCAGGATAACCATCATTGGCTGGTGATTCTTTAGCAAAAACAACAATTACATTTTTAGCTGAGATTTGCTTACCATTATTTTTATCAAGATGAGGTTGGCCACCGTTGAGGCGCAAATATTGATTGTTTTTTTGATCATAGTTCCAAACCACTGCATAATCTGAGGCTAAGTTATCCCAAAAACCAAAATCAATTTTATCAATTGTTCCTCTTTGTGTGAGTTTTTCATCATCCTTAAATTTCCAGGGTTCAAAATCTTTATTCCAAGCAGTTCCTTCTCTATCAACATTAGTTAGGTTTCTTTTTTCTTTAGCATACTGCCAAAGTTTGGCTGTTGAAGAGTAGACAGTGTGCTCAGCAGCTCGATTAGGTAGCCTTTCATAATCGCGCCAAAAATAAGGAAAAGGAACAGAAAATTGATTAAGATCATTATAATTTACCCAACCAAGATCTTTGATTTCTCCTAAGGCATCAGCTGGTCCTGGAGTGTTTGCGCCACCAACATGAGCATAAAGAGGATTCTTGCCAAAACCCTGAAGTAGTTTTATAAAATAAATTCGCGCTGATCTGATTGGACCAATATATGGGGCATCTTGACAATAAAAAACTGCTAAAAATCGAGTGATGCCACCTTCAGCAACTGCTTCAAATACCACATCAGCTGAGGATAATCCTGATTGGGGTCGAGCTTCAGTGTGATTTTCAATCATCACTCCAAGTGGTCTTCGACTTTCCCATTTAGCTTTTTGATTTTTTGAATAATATGCTCCATTTAAAGGACACTCCTCTGTTTTTGGTAGGTTGTCTTCTGTTAGTTGATGACTGTTGCCATTTTTTGGTGGTTGATTGGATATCAATGGACTAATAATTTTTCCCGAGCTAGTTTCAAGTGAAGAAAAAATCCAAAACGAAGAAACGCTAGAAAATAAAAAAATAATAAAAATTACCCCCCAGGCCAGTTTTTTAGATATCATATTAAATTTTTATTTTAAAATAATTAACTTTAAAAATTACTGACTATTTTCAATGGCTTTTTTTTCTTCATCTGATAATTGATATTCAACTCCTTTTGCTTGGTTAACTCTTTTTGTATAAACTCGTAAACCCTCCTTTGTATAAATAAAATTTAAAATTATACCATTATTTAGATTGTCAAGAAGAGCTAAAACAAAACTTTGATCATTAGCTCCTCCTGAAAAAGGATTAAATCTCACCAAACCAATTTTGTTAAAATAAAAGTTTGATTTTTTAATCTCCTCCTCAAGTTTTTGTTTTAGCAATTCTATTTCTTTATTATTTTTTTTATCATTATTTAAAAGCCAGTCTAAAATATCATCTAAATTTTGTTTTTTTGATGATGAGATTAAACGATAATAATGATTTCTTAACTTCAAAAAAAAGTATGTTAAACCTGCTAACCAAAAAATAACAATAAAAATTAAAAAATTATTCATTAATAACATTCTATAAATTTGAAAATTGTCTGTCAATGTGTTTATAATAGATTAAATTTATGCCTAAAAAAACCAAAAAACAAAAAATTTTAGCCAAGCTTCATCGACAAAAACAGCTTTTAAAGCAAACTAATTTGATTAGTCAACCATCTTCATTACCAATGTCACCAAAAAAAGAAAACGTTAATAAAGATTATCAAAAAGCTCTAAATACTCAAGATGACGTTTTAAAAAAATATTTTTTAATTGATTTTAGAAAAAGTTTAATGATTGTTGTTTTGATAATTACTCTTGAAATTGCTTTTTATTTTGCTAAGCTGATTAAATAACAAATTAGTGAGTCTTTAAAGCTTTAGGAAGGGGGTGAAAAAATATGGTAACAATGTACTGCGTCAAATGTCGAGCCAAAAAAGAAGTGGCTAATCCAGAAAAAGTAACTATGAAAAATGGTAAACCAGCCATGAAAGCTAAATGTCCAGATTGTGGAACCGGAATGTACAAAATCGGAGCTGCATGACAAATATTTTTTCAATTGGACAGAATCTTTCTCTAAAAGATTCTGTCCTTTTTATTTTAAAAATAAATTTATTTTAAAAATAAAAACTGGCAATTTCTTTGTAAAAAGGTTTTTTTTCAATTAAAATACTTTCAAATAAGATTAATTTTTCAACAGGAAAAGAAATATCAATTTTAGTTCTTTTAAGTTTTCTTTTTAAGGCAAAATACTGTTGCTTTGATGATCTAGGGCCCCGAGCTAAAGTCAAATGAGGAATAAATTTTTGTGAGCGATAACTTATTCCGAAATTTGATTTTATTAAACAAGCAAGATCTTCAATCTCTTTTTGACGGCGAAAATTTAAATAAGTAATTAATTTGTGATTTACAAAAACATCAAGCTCAAAAGAATAAAGGTAAAAAGTTGATTGATTCCAAAGAATACTTTTAATTTTTTCAATAATCCTCTCAACATCATGCCTTTCTCCAAAAAAATGAATGGTAATGTGATAATTTTCATTTGAGACCCAGTTAAATTGGGGGTAATCTTTTTTAATAGCTTCAATTTGTTTATCCAGCTTTAGCTTGATTTTTTCTGGTATGGGAACTGCTAAAAATAATCTCATAAATTAAAATCGATTAAAATTTTTCTGGTGGAAAATTTTTTTAATAAATCAAAAACTATCTTTAATTGTCCACCAACACTTTCAGCTTGTTTTTTTTTATTTTTCAGTTGTGGATCACCAGCTGTTACAGCAATTACTTTTGGTTGAATATTTTTTACCATCTGAGAATAATCGTCATAACTTGAAAACAAAGGTAATTTAATAACCAAATCAACCATCACTAAACTCGCTAAGATCTCAGCTCGTTCATCTTGAGTATGAATTGGCTCTCTTTTTTTGTTTTTTATAATAAAATCATCTGATTCTAAGGCAACAATTAAAAATTCACCAGTTTCTTTGGCTTTTTTTAAAAACCGGCAATGTCCATAATGTATTAAATCAAAGCAACCGCCCACTAAAACTGATTTTTTTTCTTGATATAAATTTCTATAAGAAAAAATTTGCGAATAAGGAATAATTCTTACTTGTTTTCTCACAGTATAATTATACTATGAAATTTAAAACTGAGATTGTTGATGAAAAACAAAAAGTTTTGATTTTGTCTAAAAAAAACTATTCATTTATTATTTTTTTTAAAAAAAAATTAAAAAAGTTTAATGTTGAATTTTACTTTTCAACTGTTGAACCAAAAAATTTTCTTGACTTAAATTATGTTGTTGTTATTGATCTAATAATTGCAAAAAATAAAATCGAGCAAAGCAAAGATACAAAGTTTATTTTTATCTTTACCAATAATAAGCTTCCAGACATCTTTAAAAAGCAGCAACCTGAAAATGTCAAGATTGTATTAGCAAATAGCCATTATTTAAACGAGTCAGATATTGATAATATTTTTTGGTTTGGTTTTTCCCGAAGCCAAGAAAAAATCTTAAGACTTTTCACCATACCAGCAAAAAAAAATGAACTTAAAAAAAATTATTTTGTATTTTTTTATAAATATTTAACAAAAAAAAATCTTTTTTTAATGCTATTAATTGGATTTTTTCTTTTTAATATTTTATTTTTTCCTTTTTTATTTTTGTCGACATTTTTTACTTATCAATCTTATTCATCATTTAAAAAACAAAATTATTTATTATTTGAAAAAAATTTAAAATTGGCGACTGAATTGAATCAAATTGCTAAAGATTTTTACCGACAACCACGTACTATTTATTTAATGTTTAGTCTAGCAAGCTTTATTGACGACTTTTTTTTATTAAATAGCAATTCAATTGAGGCATTAAATCAGATTAAAAATCTTGCTGATTCAAGTAAGCAAATTCAAGAATTAATTTTTGTAAAGAACAAAAGCGATAATCAAAAAGAGAATTTAAAGCTAGTCCTAAACAAAATGAATGATTCTTTAAATAAATTAAGTGTTAACTTAGAAATTATAAATCAAAAGCTAAACTGGACATTTTATAGAAAAAATAGAGACGAATTTTTAGAACTAGCTGACTTTTTAAACAAAAGCAAAAACATCTTCAGCTATTTTAAAAAAATTTTATTAAGTGAAAAAGAAAGTAAGTTTTTAATTTTCTTTGCCAACAATATGGAATTGCGTCCTGGAGGAGGATTTTTAGGTTCTTTGGCAATCGCAACTATAGGTAATTATCGTATGGATGAATTAAGAATCTATGATATTTATGATATCGATGGTCAATTAAGGGTACATCTTGATCCACCAAAGCCACTAGTCAAGTATTTATCTTTACCCCATTGGTTTTTGCGTGATTCAAATTTTTCCCCTGATTTTTATGAAAATTATCAGAAAGCTTTGTTTTTTATTGAAAAAACTTTAAATTTAAAAGATTTTCAAGGATCAATTCTTTTGACGACAACTGCTGTTGAAAATATTTTAAAGGCTTTTGGTGATATTTATTTGCCTGACTATAAAGAATATATCAATGCTAAAAATTTTTACATAAAAACTCAACTTAATGTTGAAAAAAATTTTTTTCCTGGATCAAGGCAAAAACAAGTTTTTTTATCTTCATTGGTTAGACAAGTTTTTGTTCAACTACCGAAAGCTTCTTCAATAGTATTGTTAAAGTCTTTAAAACAATCATTAGATGAAAAACAAATTGTTATGTACTTTGACGATTCGCAGATTCAATCTGTGATTGATAATGCTTTTTGGTCAGGAAGAATAACTGAACCAAAATGCTTGCTTGACCTTCAAAATTGCATAATTGATTATATTTTTCCGTATGATGCCAATGTTGGCGCCAATAAAGCTAACTTTTTTATTAATCGATCTTTTTATTTAAAAACCTATCTTGATAGTTTCAATAAAATCAATCATTTGTTATCAATTCAATATCAAAATAACTCGCCTGCTGAGGTTTTTCCAACAGGGTATTATAGAAATTATTTTCAAGTAATGCTGCCAGTTGATTCAGCAATAAAGTCGATTACCAAAGATGGGGCGCTGATAGAGGATTATGACCAAACGGATTATCAATTCAAAAAAATTGGTTTTTATTTTGAGGTTCCACCAAAAAAAATCGTTGAAATAAAAATTAATTATTATCTTAACACTCCTTTTCTGAAGGGAAGACAAATTTACCAATTAATTACACAAAAGCAAATTGGCGCTTTAAATAGTGATTTTATTTTGGATTTTAATTTTAATAAAAACATCTCTGTTTTAAATAAAAATTTTTCTCCTCTTGTCAAAGATGATTCTCTTGTTTATAATACTAACTTATCAGCAGATAAATTATTTTTAATGGAGTTGCTGAATGAATAAAACTATGGAAAAAATTAATTCACCTCAAAAAATTATTTTAAAAGTTAGTTTAAGACAACTAACAGGAAAAAAAGTTAAAAAGTTAAGAAATCAAGGTGTTGTTCCTGCGAGTATCTATGGAGCAGATTTTAAATCACAGGCAGTCAGTGTGAATTTTGAAGATTTTATCAAAATTTATAAAGTTGTTAAAGAAACTGGTATTGTCTATCTTGATTTGGAGGGAAAAGAAATCCCTGCTTTAATCAAAAATGTTCAAAAACATCCAATTAATGATCAAATTTTTCATGTAGATTTTAGAAAGGTTGATTTAAAAAATAAAATTGTTACTGAGGTACCAATAAAAATAGTTGGTGAATCACCGGCAGTTAAAAATCTTGGTGGAGTTTTGTTGACTCAAGCAGAGACAATTTTAGTTGAAGCTTTGCCTAAGGATATTCCTCAAGAAATTGAGGTTGATATATCTTCTCTTAGAGAAATTGGTCAAGAGATAAAAGTAGGTGATTTGGCAAATTCAGAAAAGTATCAAGTTAAGACTAATGCCGAAAAGGTTGTTGTTTCAGTTGTTGCTCATAAAGAAGAAAGTACTGCACCGGATACGACTGCAGTTTCTCCTGAGGTGATCACTGAATCTAAAAAAGCTCAAACAGAAGCAACTGTATCTGGAGGCAATAAATTACCAAATCAAACCCCGCAAAAATAAAAATTTGTTACAATATTATTAATATGACAATTATCAAAAGTGAGTTTGCTTTAGCCTTAAATCAAGTTGCCACCGAAAGAGGCATCTCAGCTGATGATGTGATTGCCTCAATTGAGGCAGCAATAATTGCTGCTTACAAAAGAGATTATCCGGATAAATTTAGCAAGGAAGATGAGATTATTGCTAAAGTTGATAGAAATACTGGTGAAACCAAAATTATTAAAAATGGCCAAGATGTCACTCCAGCTGGCTTTGGTCGGATTGCTGCTCAAACTGCAAAACAAGTGATTTTGCAAAAAATAAGAGAGGCTGAGAAAAAAACAGTTGCTAGCCATTACAAAGGTCAAATTGGTACTTTAATTAAAGGCCGAGTCATTAGATACGATGGCTTTAACGCTTTTTTTGATATTGGTAAAGCTGAGGCAATTTTGCCAAAAGATGAACAAATAAAAAATGAAAAGTATAAAGTAAATGAAAGAATGTCTCTATATCTTAAAGAAATTGCAAATGATAGATTTGGAAATCCAAAAATTATTGTTTCGCGGAGCGATCCTCATCTACTAGTTGAACTTTTCAAAAGAGAAGTACCAGAAATTGCCAATGGTACTGTTGAGATTAAGAAAGTTGTTCGTGAACCTGGTGAAAGAGCTAAGGTGGCAGTTTTTTCTTCTCATCGAGGTGTAGATCCTGTTGGTGCTTGTGTTGGTCAAAAAGGTGTGCGAGTACAAGTAGTTACTGATGAGCTTGGTGGCCAGGAAAAAATTGACATCATTCAATGGGTTGATGATGGTAAGCAATTTATAACAGCTGCTCTATCTCCAGCAAAAATAAGCAATATTGAGATTGATGAAAAAACAAGAAAAGCAAAAGTAATGGTTGAGGAAAAGGAAGCACCAATTGCCATTGGCAAAGGCGGAATCAATGTTAATTTAGCTTCAAAACTGACGGGATATGAGATTGATATTGTTCAGATTAGCTCAGCAGAAGCCAAACAATCCTCCTCTACTTCAAATCAATCAACTGAAAATTAAATTAACTAATCTCAAGCAATTTATTAAATAATTTATTATAATTAAACCTATGTTTAGACCACCAGTTGTGACAATTTTAGGTCATGTTGATCACGGAAAAACGACTCTTCTTGATTATATTAGAAAAAGTAATTTAACAGCAAAAGAGATAGGTGGCATCACTCAAAAAATTGGTGCTTATGAGATCAATGTAAATTTTAAAGATTATCATACAAATAAAATTACTTTCATTGATACTCCAGGACATGAAGCTTTTTCAAAACTTCGCTCTCGTGGAGCCAATGTAGCTGATATTGCTTTGCTTTTGGTTGATGGTAAAGATTCTTTAATGCCACAAACAATCGAGTCAATTGCCCATATAAAAAATGCTAAAATTCCTTTTATTGTTGTTGTTAATAAGATAGACCTGCCAGAAGCTAATCCTGATAAAGTCCAAAATGATCTTTTAAAATATGAAGTGGTAACCGAGAAAAAAGGTGGAAAAGTGCCGATTGCTTTAGTTTCAGCCAAAACTGGTAAAGGCGTCACAGAGCTTTTGGAGGCAATTCTTATTTTGGCAAATGATCTTAATTTAACTTATGATATTAATAATCCTCCATTAGCTTATATTATTGAAACAAAAAAAGACAAGCGTGGTCTAGTTGCTTCTGCAATTATTAAAGATGGCAAAATTAAAGTTGGTGATTATTTGTACTATCAAGACAAAAAAATAAAAGTGAGATCATTAATTAATGACTTAGGAAAAAATGTTCATGAGGTTATCCCCTCTACTCCTTTTGAGATACTTGGTTTTGAAGAGTTACCTGAGGTTGGTTCGGTTATTACTAACAAGCCAAAAACAAATGATCAAAATAGTTTTAAAAAAAAATCTTCAATGCCAGAAAATTTTTCTTTAGAGGCGATTTTGCAAAAAGAAACAAATGAAAAAAAACTCTCTCTTATTATTAAAGTTGATTCTCAAGGTAGTCTTGAGGCTATTGAACAATCAATTAAAGACAATCAAAATATTGAGATTGCTTTAAAAGGGATTGGCGAGATTAATCAATCAGATATTTTTTTAGCAAAAACGACTAAATCAATTGTTATTGGGTTTAATGTAAAAGCTAACAAAGAAGCTGAAGATTTAGCCAAGCAAGAAAAAGTGATTATTAAAAATTATCGACTCATTTATGAGTTAATTGATGAGATTACTGAGGTGGCTTTACTTTTAAAAGAAAAAGAAGAGAAAGAAAAACATCTTAAAGGTGAGGCAAAAATCTTAGCAATTTTTAATATAGATAAAGAAGCTGTTTATGGAGTAAAAGTAGTTAAAGGAAAAATCAGCCTTAATGATCCAATTGAATGTTATCGGGAAAATAGACTTATAGGAAAAACTAAACTCATATCTTTGAAAATTCGAGCAAAATCAGTTGATGAAGTAAAAAAAGATCAGGAGGCGGGAATGATGTTTTATCCTCCACTTGACATAAGGGTGGGTGATGTGGTAAAATCTATCCTATAGTTATGGATAATAAACAAAATATTCTAAGCAGAATTATTGAAGTAATTAATAAAGGGCAATCGGGAGTAATTATTACTCCCTCTAACGCAACAGTTGATGCGGTTGCTGCATCTACATCTTTGTATTTAGGTCTTATAAAAATTGGTAAAAACGTGGTTTTAGCCTCATCTCAAAAACCTGAGTTTGATTTAGTCGGAGTTGATAAGTTCCAAAATACAGTCAGCGTTGGTGGAGACTCATTAATGATCTCTTTTCCTTATGTTGATGGAGCAATTGATAAAGTTGATTACAACATTCAAGGTGAAAAGTTTAATTTAATAATTACTCCTCGAGCTGGCTTTCCAAAGCTTGACCCAAGCAAAGTGACTTATTCTTATACTGGTGGATCCGTTGACTTTATAATTGTTATTGATGCACCTAACTTGAATAGTCTTGGTGCTATTTATACTGAAAATCAACAACAATTTGTTGGCCGAGAGATCATTAATATTGATCGACATTTAACTAACACTTATTATGGTACAGTAAATTTTGTTGATAAAACTATTTCTTCAGTTTCTGAGCTAGTTTTAAAAATTTTACAGATTTTAAAAGTTGAGATTGATAAAGATATTGCCACAAATCTTTATGCTGGAATTGCTGCCTCAACTAATAATTTTACTTCATATTCAACCAATGCTGATACTTTTGAGAACATTGCTTTTTTGCTTCGATCAGGAGCCATTAAAAAAATTATAAGAAAACCAACCTTGGCAGCAGCTTCAGTTTTGGCCAGTCAATCTTTTACTAGCTCTCAGCCAATGCAAAATTCGTTTTCTTCAACATCAGAGACTCAATCAACACCAATTGAAGAAGTGGAAAAAGAAAAACAATCAGCTCAAACTCAATCTGAGCAAAATCCCCAAAATCCTCTTCGACCAAAAATCTTCAGAGGTAAAGGATTGATATAAAAAAGATTAATTTTTGCTAAGATTGTGTAAATTTTTAATCGATAGTTTTGTTTTATGGCGTTGTGAGAGGGTCTAAGGTTTTTTATTTTTTTTGGCATCTTTGATGTGGTCGTACTTGGAATTTAGAGTAATATTTAGATTTAGGTTGTTTTGAAGGTATTTTTAATAAATTAGATTTTTTTATTTAGATGATTTTTTTTGGTTTTAGGATTCAGAATAAAGGATATAAATGATATAATTTTTATCTAAAAGATAGGATTTTGGAGAAGTGCGAGAGTGGTTGATTCGGCACGCCTGGAGAGCGTGTATGGCCGAAAGGTCATCGCGGGTTCGAATCCCGCCTTCTCCGCCAATATTTTATGCCTAAGTTGAGAACCACCAAGAACAATTTTTCATCAAAGCATAGAAATAACTTTTGCGATAGAAAAACTTGGTATTGCAGAAATATTACTTTTTTGCATAAATTTATTAAGACAAACAAATATTTTGATTCTTATTTTAAGAAAAGTAATCATGCTAAAGTCAATGGAAGATTAACTGATCAATCACTTGATTATCAAACACCTATAGGATATTAAAATTGAGAATATTGTAATAATTATCAACCCATAAGCCTTTAGTGGTGCAGGAGATTTTAACAAGCCATTTTTTCTAAAAAAGAACTCAAAAAATAGTTGTATGAACTTTGATATCATTTTATAATAAATTAAAGCTTTAGTTTTGGATATTTTTTAAAAATTTATGGAAATTGAACCGGCTAAATCATCTTTAGCCCTCAAAAAAACGGCATCGAAAATATATTGGAAACATCAGTTTAGGCAATACGGCGTGGTTTTGATAGTAACGATAATTTTATTTGTAATCCTATCAACATACCTTTTCTACCGCTTTGGATATTATGATTTATATATTGCCAATAAAGTTTTTGCCGGCGTAGCAGCAGTTCTTCTCGGTATTGTTCTTCTTATCGGTCCATTATGTCGCCTTTTTTCTTTTGCTGATCTTTCTGTTCAATATCGAAAAGAACTAGGTATAGGTGCCTTCTTTCTTGCTCTTACTCATGGGATTATTTCTTTCTTTTTTTTGCCCGCAAAATTTCCTTTATCAAGGTTTCTTGGAACTTTTAATTTGCCATTTATTTTCGGTCTTATGGCCACTATTGTCCTAATGGCGATTTTTTTTATATCTAATAATCGCGCTATGATATTTATTGGTAGGGAGAAATGGTGGAAGTTGCAGTATTGGGGAGTTCGCATTTCCTTTATTTTTGTTCTTTTTCATGTTTTTATCATGAAATGGAATGGTTGGTTAAACTGGTACAAAAGTGGTGGAGATAAAGAGCTTGCCCATCCAGAATTGCCTGGGGCTGGACTTCTTTTGGGTTGGTTTATGGCTTTTGTAATTCTTCTGCGCTTGGCTGAATTTATAAGTCCAAAACTTGGACGAATGGTTTGGTATGCAAGCACTGTTATTTTGCCGGTTATTTATATCGCAACTTTTTGGTGGGGAAGACAGTTTCTTATCAAATAAAAGAATTTATAGTCCAACTTTTAATAAGTAGACAATCTGTTTTTTCTTGAAAAAGTAAATCGCCTCAGTTAAGATTGTTAATATGGGTATAAATGAGGCGGTTTTAAGATTTTTAGAGTACTGTGAACTTGATAAAAATCTTTCTTTAAAAACAGTGAGAATGTATGGTTATTACTTAAATTTTTTTAAAGACTGGTTTTTAAATCAGTATCAAAAAGAAAAAAATCAAACAAATGTAGAAAACATTGATGAAAATACAATCAGAAATTTTAGACTTTATCTTTCTCATTACTATAAAAACCCTCATAAAGGCCAACTTAAAAGACAAACTCAAAACTATTTTTTAGTGGCATTGCGCAGTTTTTTTCGATATTTGATAAAACAAAAACT
>CAYUCK010000004.1:0-35325 GCA_964443335.1 uncultured Gammaproteobacteria bacterium
TAATCCCATTTCTGATGCTTTTCTTAAAAAATTTTCAATACCAACCATAGCAAGCATCTTTACTGCTGGGATATTTTCTGAGTTGCCTAAGGCAAAACGAATTTGCATTGGTCCCCGATACTTTCCATCATAGTTAACTGGCACATAAGGATGATCACCAGTTTTTCCTGAAGTAAACTCGGTTTTAACATCCATTAAAACTGTTGCTGGAGTATAGCCTTTTTCAAATGCTAGGGCATAAGTGATCGGTTTAACAGTTGAGCCAGGCTGACGCAGACCTAAAGCCGCATTAAATTTTCCATATTTTTCATCATTAAAATCATAAGAACCAACCATAGCTAAGATTTCGCCAGTTTGAGAATCCAAGACAACCACTGCACCATTGGTGGCGTTAAGACTTTTGATTTTTTCAATTTCTTCTTTAACAATTTTTTCAACTGCTTTTTGAACATCTAAATCAAGAGTGGTTTTAATTTTTATTCCTTGATCAATGATTTTTGGACCATATTCTTTTTCAATTAAATCTTTAACGTAAAAGACAAAATGTGGTGCTTCAATATTGATTTTAGGTGTTGAAAATTTAATGTCATCAAGTTGTGCTAAAGCTTTTTTTTCTGTATTTCTGTCAATATAGCCATCTTCACGCATCCGACGCAAAACATCTTTTGTGCGGGTTTTCCAAGCATCTTTTTGGCCAATAAAAGGTGAATAAACAGATGGTGATTGAGGTAAACCAGCCAATATTGCTGATTCAACTAAATTTAAATTTTTTAGTTCCTTACCAAAATAAGCTTTAGCTGCAGTTTTAACTCCCCACAAACTACCGCCATATGGAGCTTCGTTTAAATACATCAAAAGAATCTCATCTTTTTTATATCGACGCTCAACCTCAATTGCCAAGATCATTTCCTGCATTTTACGGGAAAAAGTTCTTTTGGGAGTCAAAAGCACATTCTTAATCAATTGTTGAGTGATAGTTGAGCCTCCTTGAAGACCACGACCTAGTAAAATGTTCACAAATGCTCTTAAAATTCCAAATTGAGAAATTCCTGAGTGTTTATAAAAGTTCTTATCTTCTATGACGATTGTGGCTTGTTTTAGGTATTGAGGAATTTCATCAAAAGTGGCCGGAACTCTATTTTTATCTTTGTACATTTCATATAAAACTTTACCATTTCGATCAAGAAATACAGTTGAGGCGCTGGGTAGTTGTGAAAGCTTGGAGGGCGAAGGTAAATCTTTGGCATACCAAGCAAAAACAATAAATGATAAAATAAAGCCAAATAAAATAAAAATCGTTACCAGAATTAGTCCATAAACGATTAATTTCTGCATTTTATATTTCTGGCGGAGTGATAAACGATTAGAATGATGCATAAAAAGATTATAACAAAATATGCTAAAATATAGTTAAGTTATAATATGAAATTTTTAAGAAAAAAAATCAATAAGGAAATTGCTTTGAAGGTCATAATTTTTATTTCTACACTAATGTTAATATTATCATCACTGGCGCCATTTTTTATAAGATAACTTATTTAAAAATTATGACTTTGATAAATAGTCAATCAATTGAAAAACTTCCTCACACAAGCTTATCAACAATAAAAAAATTTAAGTCTTTGCAAATTAAGTCATTTTTCGATTTATTAAATTATTTTCCCTTTAGATACGAAGACTATTCAATTATCTCAAAAATAAACCAACTTCAACCAAGTGAAATTGTTACTATTAAAGGAAAAATCATTGATAAACAATATCAAACAACCAAGACAGGATTAAAAATACAGATTTTTAAAATCGCCGATGACAGTGGAGAAATTGAGACGATTTTTTTTAATCAAGAATATTTATTAAAGCTTTTTCAAAAAAATCAAATTATCAGTTTTTCTGGTAAAGTTGAAATTTTTGCTAAAAAAATGGTTTTTAATCCTTTTGAATATGAGCTAGGTGGAAGTTTAATTCACACAGGAAGAATTATCCCAATTTACCCGGAAAAAAAAGGGTTATCATCAAGAACAATAAGAGAAAAAATTTACAATTTACTTTTTAATCCTTCAATCAATTTAGAAATCAAAGAATTTTTGCCAGAAGAAATTGTTAACCAACATAAATTAATTGATGAAATAAAAGCATATCAGCAAATTCATTTTCCAGAAAACAAAAAACATATACAAATCAGCCGTCAAAGATTAGAGTTTGATGAATTTTTTATTTTACAATTATCTAACTTATTAATTAAAAAACAGTGGGAAGAAGAAACCGTTGGCAATATTTTTGCCTCTAACCCGCAAATCATTCAAAAACTAAATAACTTTATCGATTACTTACCTTTCCAGTTAACAAATGATCAAAAAAAAGTTTGGCAAGAGATATTCACTGATTTGCATAATGAAAAACCAATGAACCGCCTACTTCAAGGAGATGTAGGTAGCGGAAAAACAGTTGTTGCAACGCTAGCAGCTTATTTTTCTTTTTTAAATGGCTATCAAACCTTAATTATGGCGCCAACTGAAATCTTAGCCAATCAACACTACAAAACCATTAACAGTCTTTTTCAAAATGAAAAATTGATTTATAAACCAAAGATTTCTTTAATTACATCATCAACAAGAAAAAACAAAGAATCAGAAACTGCAGATATTATCATCGGCACGCACGCTTTAATTACTAAATCGCGAAATTATGAAAAAGTAGGCTTAGTTATAATTGATGAACAACATCGCTTTGGAGTTGCCCAGCGTACTATGCTAAAACAAAAAGGAATTAACCCTCATCTTTTAACAATGACAGCCACCCCAATACCTCGAACAATTGCCCTGACAATCTATGGCGAGCTTGATTTTTCTGTAATTAATGAGATGCCAAAAGGAAGATTACCAATCAAAACGTTTTTTGTTCCAAAAATTAAAAGAGATAATTGTTATCAATGGATAAAAGATCAAATTAAGAATTATCACGCCCAAGTTTTTATTGTTTGTCCTTTGATTGAAGAATCAAAAGTTGAAACAATGAAATCAATCAAAGCTGCCAAAAAAGAATATGAAAATTTAAAAAAAATTTTTGATCAATTTAGATTAGGACTTTTACATGGAAAAATGAAAACTAAAGAAAAGGAAAAAATAATGAATGATTTTAAAAATCATCAATTTGATATTTTAGTGACAACACCAGTAGTTGAGGTTGGTGTTGATATTCCAGGAGCAACTATTATTGTAATTGAAGCAGCCGATAGATTTGGTTTGGCACAACTGCATCAATTAAGAGGACGAGTGGGAAGAAATAACAAACAAAGTTATTGTTTTTTATTTAGCGAAAATGAGAATACTAATACTATTAATCGATTAAAACTTTTTTCAAGAATTAATAATGGCAATAAGCTGGCTGAGGAAGATCTTAAAATTCGCGGTCCAGGTGATATCTATGGCACAAAACAGCATGGATTTATTGATTTAAAAATTGCCAGTTTTTCTAATTATCAATTAATTGAGGAAACTAAAAAAGCTGCTGAATATTTTTATAATAATTATAAACTTGAAGATTATCCTGAATTAAAAAATCGCTTAAATTTTATTGGTAGTAAACCAGTTGATAAAAATTAAGAAAAATTTTTCAAATAATCTATTGATCGCGGATAGCTGGCTTCTGAGTGATTATTTTGACAGTGATAATAGAATAAAGAAATAGGTTTTGTAGTAATTTTTAGATGAATTTTTTATAATATTTTAGTTAAGCGCCTTTAGCTTAACGGATAGAGTAGCGGTCTTCGGAACCGCTGGTGGAGGTTCGATTCCTCCAAGGCGCACTTTAAAATATCTCTTAAAAATGGGTCCGTAGCTCAACTGGTAGAGCAGCGCCCTCTTAAGGCGTTGGTTGGGAGTTCGAGTCTCCCCGGACTCACTATTTTTGAAACGAAATGAAAATTGGAGACAGTGTTACAAAGGAATATTTTGAGTTCGGCCAAACTTACCTTAAAAAACAAAAGAAAAACGCAAAAACTTTTAGGAACTTTTTATAAACTCAAATAACGACTCTAATTTTAGTCAGACCTTGTTATCTTAATCAAGACAGCCATAAAAAAATCGAGAGATATTTCTGAATAAATTTACACTATACAAATTTCCCTAAAGACAAACAATACCGATTGATATTTTCAGAATCAGTAAAAATTTATAATTAGGTTATGTTATAAAAAAATAATTAATTTAGATTTTGGCTGGATTAGTAGAAATTGTTATAAATTTAGTTGATTTTGTAAGACACAAAACAATCGAGATGACCAATCACTTTAAACTTTCTTGTCTTTTTTTAACCATTTTAATTGTTAGGATTGTTGGAGCTGCTGCAAAAGTATTGGCAAATATTGAATAATAATTTAATTTTTGGCTTAATACGCCGTACAGATTTCATTGAAATTTTTACAATTTAAAAATTTGCAAATGTACAAAAAATTTTATATAATTTTATATAAAGAAAAAATAGCTATAAATGGAAAAATTTACTATAAATGAAACAGAGAGGAATTTGGCTCATCAGCTTTTTCGCATTATTGAAAAGGATGGAAAAACACGACTGGCTTTTTCTCCGGAATTGGAAAAATACTATGACGGCGGATTGCACAGTCCGTTACAACAGCTTTCAAGTTTTTGTGGATGGGGTTCATTAATACCTCCTTCTGAAAAAGAAATAAAATCATTGTGGTTAGATAAAAAGGCAACAAGTGAGTATGGTGATATAAAAGTATTTTCACAATTACGTGGCAGTCCTTCTGAAATATTTTTATCGCTATTAAATATGCCAGATGAACTGCAAGAACAAATTGACCACGAAATAACAAATGCAGCACACGTAATGTTGTTTGGCGCAATATCAATACCGAGCGTTGTTGAGGCTTTGACTTGGTTAAAAACAAAACAATTTAGGGGTCGACTATTAGTTTATGATATATCCTCGATACCCATCTTGATTGGTCGTTTATATCAACAGTTTGGTTTAATACCTGCAGACTTTAACGTTGAATTTATTCAATCTAATGTCCTATCTTTGCCAAAAAATACACCAGAAGCAAATCTGATAATAAGTGATGTTCTTGGTTATTATTTATCACCAAAGCAATATACACAATTAATTAACGTTATAAAAAATACGTTATCGGATAATGGCACGTGGTTAACAAGAGAACTTGTAGAACCAAATGGACCACCTCCGCCGCATGCTAGATCAGTATCAAAATCTGACTTAAATAAAAGAATTAATACAATCAATGAATTTGTTAATCGAATTTTTGGTGTAGAATTGCCTTTTGAAACTATACAACAATTTGAGAATCAGAGATGGGCTTTGGTAAAAACATATTCAAGACAATCAGGAAATGAATATTTAGGCAATTTACCCCCTGACTTAAAAATTTTAGAAACTATAACTATTTCAACTGAGGAATTACTAACCGATAATAAACCCAGAATATTTCAAACGAGCATAATAAAAAAATGAATAATTATTAAAAGCTAGGTGGAGACGAGCAAAAAATCGCGCGCAAAAAATAACGGAAGCAAAGCGAATTGGGGCGAAGCGCACAACGCAAATAGCGACGAAGGAAAAAACGATGAAGTCGGACAAGCGAGGAACTGATTCATAATGTCATTCATTTTAAAAACATTTAATTTTTTCGTAAACACTCACAGCTTGCTTGTTATTTTTGTTATAATAAAATTATGATCAAAAGAATTTCTATTTATTTAATTACCTTTATTGCTCTTATAATTGTAAACATCTTTTTAACACTTAAAGCGTATGATATTTTTAATAGGCAAGCGCAAATTGAATCAATCTTAATAAGTATTGCTCAAAGTAAAGAAAACTTTTCAAAATTTTCTATTAGCAATAACAATCATTTGAATAAAGAAAATTTTATTCAAACAGAAGTTGGTCTCAGTGATGGTCGTGTCGCTAATTTAAAAGCTTTTTTTAGAAAGTATAATTCACCGTTATACGACTATGCTGAAAAAATTGTTGAAGTATCTGATAAATATGGCTTTGATTATCGTCTTTTACCAGCAATTGCTATGCAAGAGTCAAATCTATGCCGATACATTCCTAAGGACTCGCATAACTGTTGGGGTTGGGGAATATATGGAGATTTAGTGACAAAATTTAAGTCATATGATGAAGCTATTGAAACTGTTGCAAGAGGGCTTAAAAAAGAATATATTGACAAAGGGTTAGTAACTGCCTCAGCTATTATGAAAAAATATACACCACCGTCAACTGGTAGTTGGGCTTATGGAGTTAACACATTTTTAAAAGCATTAGAACAATAATGTTTCATTGAACGCTTCTGGCATTTTGCAATTCTTGAGATAAAGAATACTGAGTACCTGCCTTTTTACTGCGGATTGCAAATAATGATCCTCTTTTTTTCTTGCGACTGATCATTGCTTCAAGCCAAGTGCTTGATTCACTCACCTTTGCTCTAAGAATTCGCAAAATACTTAAAACAATCTCTAAGAATCTAATATGATAAACACCTGGCTTTTCTGGCAAATCATTAATAGTCAATTTCTCAACGTCTTTAACTTGAGCAATAAGTGATTTATCTGCTTTTTTTAAAGCTTCAATCTCTTGCTTGATTGCTTTAGTTAATTCTTTCATTTGTCTTTTAATTAGTGTGCTTTCATAGTACTCATTGTAATTAAAAATAATCCCTTTCTTTTCTTGACCGACTCTTTTTGTTTCTTTTTTGTCTTTGTTAATTTGTTCTTGTGTCAGTTCAAATTCACCACTTTCATAATCAGTATTTCCAAATAATTGATCAACCATTCCACCAGCAATATTAGTAAAAACATCAGCAGTTTTTCGAGCGGTGTCTGTGCCCAAATCACGCAGAGCCTCTAGTGGATTTTTAAATGGTTTTACTTGAATTTTTTTTGATTGATTTAAAGCTGACATAGATTTTTATCCGATTATACTATAGGTTAAGAAGGAAGTCAATTGTTTTTTGTTTTCGTACTATTGAGGCATAAAAGTAACTATTTTCATATGCTTGTTGTTTTTCTTTTTCATCTTTAATATTAACAAAAAGTTTTTCTAAATCAGCTTTTTCAACTTTAATATTTTCTTTATCAGCGATCTCAGCTAGAATAAACTCAAGTTTGTAAGTATCTTCAATTTCCTTTCTAAAATTTTCCCTTAACTTTTCCATTGTTAAATTTTTTGATTTTAAGTAAGAATCAGTTGTCATACCTAATTTTTGGATATCATCAACCAATCGAGACAAACGGTAGTTCAATTCATCTTCAATAATTAAATCCGGTATCTCAACTTTTACTTCATTTAAGACTGCCTCTAGTATCTGGTTTAACAATTTGCTATTGTCTTCGTCCTTTTTTACTTCTTTAGTTTTGCCTGGTAACCAGATTTCAGTTTTTTTAGAGTTAGTTTTCAAATCTTTTATCTTTTTTTTGTATTCACCTAAGTTTACTACTGGCTTTTCTGCTAAAGTAATCTTGATTAACCAATCTTCACCTTCTTTGGCTTTTACTAAATCAACCTTTGGATTAGCAATCGGCTTTAAAGATTCTTTTTTGACAATTTCCTCGTAGATTTTAGGAAGCAAAGCTTTAAGCATCTCTTGATAAATCGCCTCTTCAGAAATATATTTTTGAGTAATAGACAAAGGTACTTTTCCTTTTCTAAATCCCTCAACAACTAGATCTTTTTGAAGTCTTATTAAAGCCTCGTGTTTCTCCTTTTTTATTTGCAAAGATGAAATGCTAACTTCGATTTCAACAGTGCTTTTGGGAAGCTTTTTTATTTTGTAGGTGTACATATTCTTATAATTTTACAAGAAAATCTTCAGGAAGCAATGGGATTTTTTCCTCTTCGTTTTTAAATTGCTCGATAAACCAGGCTACTCTTTGCGCCCAAGTTGGACTTTCTGAGTATAATGGTCCAATTGACCAGATATCAGTGGCACCTTTGTTAAAGTAATGATTTCGCAGTCCTTTGCCAACTGCATCAATTGCCTCCTGCCAACTATCAAAAATAATATAACCACCACCCCAACCAAAGGGATTGTAAGAGTTTGGATAAATAAATTTACCAAAGCTTGACTCTAAACCAGCAATCGATGGCAGAAGATAACAATCTATTTGATATTTTTTGCAAGCGTATACAAAATATTTTTCCTGACCAAGCAAAGGTGATTGATATTTTTCTAAAATTTTTCTAATAACTAATTGTTTGATATTAAATTGATAAATATTATTATTTAAATCTAAAGACTGATTTTTTACCAGTTGGGCTGAGGAACCACTGATTTTTTCAGTTGAAAGAACTGGTCGCGAAAAAAAAATAATGATTAATAACCCTGTAATAATACTAGCCAGGTTTTTTCTCATCATAAATTTTATGACTAATAAATTGTTTTATGATTTATTAGCCATAAAAAAAATCCTAAAGCTTTTCAAAATATTTGAAAAACCTTAGGATCTAAATTGTATTATAGCAAATAATTATAAGACTGTCAAGAAAGTAATTTTTTTAATATATGTTTGCACGTTATCTTTGCAACAAGAGAAAGTCAAAACTTTGTAATTGTTTTCCTTAACAGTCCAATTGCTTAATTGATTAGTTACTTTTTTATTTTTATATAATAGTCTTAAACAATTTTAGCAAATTTGCATATTTTGTCGACTTTGTGTTAAAATAGTAATCATTGGTCGCGTAGCTCAGTTGGCTAGAGCGTTTCATTGACATTGAAAAGGTCAGAGGTTCAAGTCCTCTCGCGACCACAAGTTAATAAAAAATTATGAATTCAAATCTGAACAATCTAAGGCACACTACAGCTCACCTTCTAGCTGCTGCTATTTTAAATCTTTTTCCAAATGCGAAAATTACCCTTGGACCTCCAATTGATAGTGGCTTTTATTATGATATTGATTTTGGAGATGAGAAAATAACTGCTGATGACCTTGCCAAAATTGAGCAAAAAATGAAGGAAATTGTTAAAACTTGGCATAAAGTTGAGGGAAAAGAAATAACCTATGATGAAGCAAAAAAATTGTTTAAGGACAATCCATACAAATTAGAGTTGATTGAAGAAATTAAGAGTAGAAAAGAAAAAATTACTATCTATCAAAGTGGTGATTTTATTGACCTTTGTCGTGGTGGCCATATAGACAGGCCTTCCAAACAAATAAAATATTTTAAACTTCTAAATATTGCTGGTGCATATTGGCGAGGTGATGAAAAAAATAAGATGTTAACTCGAATTTATGGCACAGTTTTTCCAACTAAAGAGGAATTAGATAAATATTTATGGCAACTTGAAGAAGCAAAAAAAAGAGACCACAAAAAAATAGGCAAAAGTTTAGGTTTATTTATTCTAACGCCTGAGATTGGTTCAGGACTGCTTATCTGGTCTCCAAAAGGCGCTTTTATCCGAAGAAAAATTGAGGAATTGATAGTTAATGAGCAAACAAAGCGAGGGTATTTGCATGTTTACACTCCTCATATTGGCAAAAAATCACTTTGGCAGACTAGCGGTCATTGGGATTTATATCGTGATAAAATGTATAGCCCAATGCAAATCGATGATGATGAATATTTAGTCAAACCAATGAACTGTCCCTTTCACATGATGATTTATAAATCACAAATGCGCAGTTATAAAGATCTGCCTTTGCGAATTGCCGAGATTGCCACTGTCTATCGATATGAAAAAGCTGGAGAGCTCTCAGGAATGCTTAGAGTTCGCCATATTACTCAGGATGACTCTCATATTTTTTGTCGTGAGGATCAAGTGGTTAATGAATTTTTGGAGGTTTTTGACTATATGATTTATTTATTAAAAATTTTTGGTTTAAATGACTATTACTTCAGATTGGGTTTGCGTTCACCAAAAGAAAAGTACCTTGGCAACGATGAGATTTGGCAAAAAGCAGAAAGGGAAATAGTAAGATCTATAGAAAGAAAAAATTTAAATTATGTTAGAAGTGAAGGTGATGCCGCTTTTTATGGACCAAAGCTTGATGTCATCATCAAAGATGCTATCGGTCGAGAATGGCAATGCGGGACAATTCAGGTGGATTTTATGTTGCCAGAACGCTTTAAATTGGAGTATGTTGATAAAGATGGTCAAATTAAAAGACCAGCCTTGATCCACCGGGCGCCGCTTGGCTCACTTGAGCGCTTTACAGCAATTTTAATCGAGCATCATGCTGGCGCTTTTCCTTTATGGTTATCGCCAACTCAAATCGTGATTTTACCAATATCTGAAAAATACTTAGATTATAGTAATTTTGTCAAAGATCAATTTGCTAAATATGGATTTAGAGTTGAGATCGATGAATCCAATGAGACATTAGGTAAAAAAATTCGCAATGCCACCTTGCAAAAAATTCCATATTTAGTTATAATTGGAGAAAAGGAAGCAAAAAGTAATCAAATGATCTCAGTCAGAAGTAGAGAAGGAAAAAATTTAGGTCAACTTGAGATTAATAAATTTATTATTGATTTAAAAAAACAACTTGGGAACTTTAAATAAACTCAGACAACCCAAAAAAAAATTCTACCAAATAAACTACCAAATTACTGCACAGACCCTGCGAGTTCTTAATGATAAAGGTGAGCAAATTGGCTTATTAAGCAAACAAGAAGCACTAAATAAAGCACAAACTCTGGGTGTTGACTTAGTTTTAATTGCTCCAAAGGCTAACCCACCGGTGGCAAAATTAATTGAATTTAGTAAATTTCTTTATCAGGAGGAAAAAAAAGAAAAGGAAGCCAAAAAGGGAATTAAAAAAAGCATTACTAAGGATATTAACTTAGGATTATTTATTGCCGAAGCAGATTTAATCAGATTAGAAAATAAGGCTAAAGAATTTTTAGCAGATGGTAATCAAGTAAGAGTTAATTTAACTTTAAAAGGTAGAGAAATCGCTAAAAAAAACATGGCTTTTGAATTAATCAATAAATTTCTTTCTCATCTGGGTGAAATTAACATTGCAAAACCTGCGCGGCTTGAGGGACGGGTTGTTAGAGTAGTAATTGCTAAAAAGAAATAATTTACCTATTTACTATTTAATTTTTTTTGATATCATATTCCTTATGGCAAAAAATAAAGTTAGAACTAAAAAATCGGCGGCAAAAAGATTTAAGATCACCGCCACAGGAAAATTATTACACAGATCACAAGGTTTTAGACATTTAAGAAGCAAAAAAAACAAAAAATGGTTAAGAACTGCAAAAAAAATGAAATCAGTAATTGGAACAATGAAAAAAAAACTGTTAAAAATGTTAGGAAAAAAATAAAATATGGTTAGAGTCAAGCCAGGAAAAACCACGCGAAAACGTCATAAAAAAGTTCTTGAACTAGCCAAAGGCTATTGGATGACTCGCCACAAGCAATTTAAAAAAGCTAAAGAGGCAACTTTGCATGCTGGTGAGTATGCCTTTGTTGGCAGAAAACGAAGAAAAAGAGATTTTCGAAGATTATGGATTATCAGGTTAAATGCCGCAGTTAGAGCATTGGGAATGAAGTATTCTCAATTTGTTAACTCACTAAAAAATAAAAAAATTGAGATCGACAGAAAAATCCTTTCAAAAATCGCTGTTGAAAAACCTCAAATATTTGAAAAAATCTTCCAAAAAATCAGTCAATAAAAATTGATAAATTGAGTAAAGTAATTAGGATAAAAAATTCTCAATATTTTTTTAATAATCCAACAATTTTTAAACTCGGTTATATTTATATCATAATTTATCTAATCGACTTTACTTAAAGTATTGTATAATATTTTCATGCTTTATTCTCATCTTTTTGGCAAAACAAAAAAAGAAGTTCGTCAATACGAATCAATTAATCATAAACTTTTAACTCAAGCAGGTTTTATTGATCAGGTTGCCTCGGGTATATATGAATATTTACCATTGGGAAAAAGAGTTTTGGCAAAAATAGAAAATATCATCCGTGAAGAAATGAATAATATTGGTGCTCAAGAGATTTTGATGCCTCTAATTCACCCAAAAAATCTTTGGGAGTCAACTGACCGATGGCAGAGTGTTGATGTTTTGTTTAAAATCAAAAGTCAATGGAGCCAGGAATATGCTTTAGCGCCAACACACGAGGAAACCGTAACTCCATTTGCCAAAAAATTTATCAAAAGTTATAAAGATTTACCTTTAGCCCTTTATCATATCACCACAAAATTCAGAGATGAAAAACGAGCTAAATCTGGAATTCTTCGTGGTCGAGAATTTGGAATGAAGGACTTATACTCTTTTCACGCCAGCAAAAAAGATCTTGATGATTATTATCAAAAAGTCATTAACGCCTATTTAAAAATTTTTTCTCGATGTGGTCTGAATGATGTTAAGATCACTGAGGCATCTGGTGGATCTTTTACAAAAAAATTTTCACATGAGTTTAATATCATAACTCCAGCTGGTGAGGTTGATTTAGTTTATTGCTCAAAATGCAGTTTTGCTCAAAATGAAGAGATTGCCACTGTGAAGGATAAATGTCCAAAATGCCAATCGCCACTTTTTAAAAACAAAGCCATAGAAGTTGGCAATATTTTTGATTTAGGCACCCGTTTTAGTGAGGCTTTTGAACTAAAATTTACTGATATTGATGGCCAATTAAAATATCCAGTTATGGGTTGCTATGGTATTGGCACAACAAGATTAATGGGCGCAGTTGTTGAGGTTTTCAATGATCAAGACGGAATTATTTGGCCAAAAAATATTGCTCCCTTCCAAGTTCATTTAATTGGCCTTGATCAAAAAGATCAAATAGCAAAATCCAAAGCTCACAAACTTTATCAGCAATTGATAGCTGAAAAAATCGAGGTGCTTTTTGATGATCGAGAAGAGGTAAGTGCTGGAGAAAAATTTACCGATGCTGATTTAATTGGCATACCATTGCGCTTGGTAATCTCAAAAAAAACTGCTGAAAAAATTGAGATAAAAAGACGTGATGAAAAAAAATCACAACTTTTAACTTTTAACCAACTTTTATCTTTTCTAAAAAGCAATACCTAACTTAATTTTATGAAAACTATTGTCTCTCATCTGGGACCAGATATTGACTCAATTACTGCCACTTGGCTGATAAAAAAATTTTTACCAGGTTGGCAAAATGCAGTTTTAAAATTTGTTCCAGCTGGCTCAACTTTGGACAAGCAACCGGCTGATGAAAATCCTGATATTATCCATGTTGATACTGGTTTTGGAAAATTTGATCATCACCAAACTAAAAAAAACACTTGTGCCTCACTTCTTGTCTATCAATTTTTAAAGTCAAAAGAATTTATTAAAAAAAAACACGAAAAACCATTAAAAAGATTAGTTGATCAAGTTAATAATTTTGATCATTTTGGAGAAATAAATTTTTCTGATCCAGCCGCTGATCAGTACGAATTTCTCATTAACAATATAATTGATTCTGGGCTTAAGTCAGTTATTAAAAATGATCAAGATATTATGCTTCTTGTTTTTCCTTTCCTTGATGGTCTTTTTCATACATTCACAAAAAAAATTAATGCTGAAAAGGAAATGAAAAAAGGAATTATCTTTCAGTCAAGATGGGGTAAATCAATTGCTTTAAACTCAAAGAACGAAGAAGTTATTAAGCTGGCCTTAAAAAAAGGTTTTCAATTAGCTATCAGAAAAGACCCGCAAACAGGTCATATCCGCATCAAAACTCAACCAAAAAAAGAACTTAATCTTAAATCCCTTTACCTAAAAATTATAAAAATTGATAAAAAGGGGAGCTGGTTTCTACATGCCTCAGGTAATATGCTTTTAAATGGATCATCAAAAAACCCTCATCTTATTGCTTCTCAATTAACTTTAAAACAAATAATTGATATAATAAAAAATGTATAATTAATTTATCATTTCTTTTTTAGAAAGGAGGGAAAAAAAATGGTAGTTGTTGACAAGAAAAAAGGCGAGACTAAAGACTCTCTTTTTCGAAAATTTTCTAAAACATTTATTGAAGAAGATATTATTAATACTTTAAAAAAGAAACAATTTTATAAAAAACCATCATTGGCTCGAAAAGAAGAGGAAAAGGAAAAACAAAAAAATCGTTTTTTAAAAAAACATCGATATGTTTAATATCATCTCGCCATCTCGATATAAAATCAATAAGAAAACGATTAAAAAAGACCTTGAGGAGTATTTTATATCAAAAAATATTCCTCCTGACTATACCTTGAATATTATTTTTGTAGGTAAAAATAAGATGAGAAAGCTTTCAGCAAACTATAAACAAGAAGATGTTGCTTTGCCTGTTCTTTCTTTTTTTTATAATGAAAAACAAGAAACTGATATTTTAATGGGTGAAATCTTTATCTGTTATCCTCAAGCAGTACTGCTTGCAGCAGAACGTAATAAAAAAGTTGATGAGATGATTAAACAATTAATAATTCATGGTGTTGATAATTTATTAAAAAGCCAATCTTAATATGTTTTATCTTAAATATCGACCTAAAAAAATAAGCGAACTTGACAATTCCCAAGTAGCTTCACAATTAAAAAAAATTCTTGAGGCTGATGAATTACCTCATGCTCTTCTTTTTGTTGGTCAAAAAGGCACTGGCAAGACCTCAAGTGCCAGAATATTTGCCAAAGCATTAAACTGTCTTAACAATAAATTTTCGCAAAAGAATCAAGAGTTTGAACCTTGTAATCACTGCCAAAACTGTCTAGCAATTAATAACGGTACTTCTCCTGATGTTGTTGAGATGGATGCGGCATCAAATCGAGGCATTGATGATGTCAAAAAAATTATTCAAGAAACCTCACTTTTACCAATGACTGGAAACTACAGAATTTTTATTATTGATGAAGTTCATATGATTACAAATGAGGGATTTAATGCTTTATTAAAAACTCTCGAGGAGCCACCAAAAACAGCAATTTTTATTTTGGCAACTACAAATCCTGAAAAGCTACCAAAAACAATTGTTTCCCGATGTTTAAAAATCAATTTTGGAAAAGCTAAAAAATCTGATATCATCCGGATGCTTGAGCGAATTGCCAAAAGTGAAAATCTTCAATATCATTCTCAATTTTATTCGTCAATTGCTGAGCATTCTGATAACTCATTTCGCGACGCTGCCAAAATCCTTGAGGAGGTAGTTTTGCAGAAAATTAACAGTCTAGAGGAACTTGAAAAATATTTGGGTATTCGCGGCAAAAATAATTTACTGGCAATCATTGAAGAAAAAAACCAACAAAAGACCTTTGCGTGGATTGATGAATTTTCTCAAAATAATGGTAATTTTAAAAATTTAATTGAGGACTTATTAAATAAGCTTCATCTTCAATTATTGATTAAAAAAGGAGTAAAACAAGAAGATGAAAAAGAAATAAATCTTTCTGTTAAAGAAATTGCTAAATTAATTAAACTTTTAATGGAAGCTTATCAGCTGCAAAAACTTACTCCAATTGACTCGCTTCCTCTTGAAATTGCCTTAGCTGAATTTTATAATGAAAATTATTAGCTTTTTTATAAATTTATAAAAATAAATATGTTCAATCCATTAGGCGGGTTAGGAGACTTGCAAAAATTACAACAACAAGCTCAACAAATGCAGCAGGCTTTACAAAAAGAGCAGGTAGTTGTTGAAAAAAACGGTGTTAAAGTTGTTCTGCGCGGTGATCAGATTGTTGAGTCAATTGAGGTTGATGGCATCATTGAAAATAGAATTGCCGATGCTGTCAATGAGGCTGTTAAAAAAACCCAAGAGTTAGCCGCCAGAAAATTAATTGAAATTTCGACTCAACAAAGATAAAACATTTAATTTTTTTCAATGACAAAAATCTTTAGTGGATCTGCTCATCCAAAATTGTCTCAGGAAGTTTCTTCATTATTGGGTATTCCTTTATCTAAAAGCGAGGTAACTCGTTTTGACAATTCAGAGGTAAAAGTAACAATTAAGGAAAATGTGAAAGATCGTACCTGTTTTATCATCCAACCGACCTCAAATCCAACTGACACTCATTTAATGGAAATTTTCTTTTTTGTTGATGCTTTAAAAAGAAATGGCGCTAGGGAAATTATTGCCATCATTCCTTATTTTGGTTATGCCAGGCAAAATCGAGAACATTTACCAGGAGAGTGTGTGTCTGTTAATGTTGTTATAAGGTTCATTGAAACAATTGGCATCAAAGCCGTTTACACCATCAATCTTCATGACGAGGCAACTGAGGGAGTTTTTTCAATTACTTTTAAAAATCTTAATGGTTTTGATATTTTAGGAAAAAAAATTGCTCAATATTTAAAAGACGAAAAGAAAATTGAAAAAGTCGCGATTGTCTCACCTGATCAAGGCGGAGTAGAGAGAGCTCAACTTTTTGCTGAAAATTTTTTTCACACCAGCGATGTTGATATTGCTGTCATTGAGAAACGACGTAATTTACAAAAAATTCACCAATCAGAAGCTCTCAATTTATATGGTGATGTTGAGGGAAAAACTGCCATTATTGTCGATGATATTGTCACCTCAGGCGGAACATTAATACATGCGGCTGAGTTTTGCCTTAAACGAGGTGCCAAAAGAGTGATAGCAGGTATTGTCCATCATGATTTTTCACCTGGCGCTCCCGAAATTCTTGCTCAAAGCCCAATTGAAAAAATCTTTACCACAAACACTATTCCCTTAAAACCTGAGCAAAAATTCCCTCAACTTGAAGAAGTCTCCATTGCTTCTTTAATCGCCGATGCCATTAAAAAAAATCAACAAAAATAAAGCTAAATAAATATATATTAATAGATATTTGGATATTGGATATTAGGAGAAAAAGTTTTTAGTTTTCAGTTCGAAGTTTTTAAACAAACAGTTTAGTTTTTATTTTTTTAATTTGTAGTTTTTAGTGAATTTTTAGTTCTTAGTTCGTATCTTTTAAACGTCTAAAAAATAAAAACTGCGAATTCATTAAAAACTACAAACTTATTCTTACTTAATTACTTTCATTTATTTTTTTATTTAATTATTTGATTATTTGTTTATTTATCCAGTCGGGGTGGCGGGAATTGAACCCACTGCCTTTCGGTCCCGAACCGAACGTTCTTCCGATGAACTACACCCCGAAAGTACTAATATTTTATCAGTATTTTCAATTTATTTTGTATACTTTACATTATGAAACTCTATAACACTCTAACTCGAAAAATTGAAGATTTTCAACCAATTAATCCACCAATTGTTACCTTTTATTCTTGTGGTCCAACTGTCTATGACTACACTCACATCGGTCATATGCGCACTTATACAAATAATGATGTTTTAAAGCGAGCTTTAAAATATTTAGGTTTTCAAGTTAAGCATGTGATGAACACAACTGATGTTGGTCATCTAACCGGTGATGATGATAGTGGTGAGGATAAATTAGAAAAAGGTGCTAAAAAAACTGGTAAAACTGTTTGGGAAGTCGCTGATTTTTACACTGATTATTTTTTCAAAACTATTGAGGCTTTGAACATCGGGCGGCCTGATATTGTCTGTCCAGCAACAAAACACATCGCTCAAATGATTGAGATGATAAAAAAACTTGAAGCAAAAGGCTATACCTACAAAACAAGAGAAGCATTGTATTTTGACGTTTCCAAATTTAAAAACTATGGAAAGCTTTCTGGTCAAAAGCTTGAAGAAAAAATTCAAAAAGCCAGAGAAGAAGTCCATATTGATCCTGATAAAAAACATCCAGCTGATTTTGCTTTATGGTTTTTTCGAGTTGGCCGATTTGCTGATCATACTATGCACTGGGGCTCGCCTTGGGGCGATGGATTTCCTGGTTGGCATATTGAGTGTAGTGCAATGAGCACTTATTATCTTGGTCAACCAATTGATATTCATGCTGGCGGAGTCGATCATATTCCGATCCATCATGAAAACGAGATAGCACAAGCTGAGGCCGCCAATGAAAAACCTTTTGTTCGCTTTTGGTTTCACAATAACTTCTTAATGGTTGATAATCAAAAAATGAGCAAGTCTTTAGGAAATTTTTACACAATTGATGATTTAAGAAAAAACAATATTGAGTCTTTAGCGATCCGCTATCTTTTTTTACAGACTCATTATCGCCAAGTGATGAACTTTACCTGGCAATCAGCCAAAGCTAGCCAAAATGCTCTTTCAAATTTGCGACAAAACATCATTGATCTTTTAAATCTTTCTTCCTCATATCAATCCAATAAATCTCATCATTCCTATACTACATATCTCAATATGTTTCGCGAATTTATCGGTAATGATTTACAAACTCCTCAAGCAGTTGCTTTGCTTTGGCGGATTATTAAAGATGAAAAACTTAATCCTCAGGAAAAACTTGATCTTATTTTTGACTTTGATCAAGTTCTTGGTTTAGATTTAAAAAATATCCAAAAAGAAAAAATACCTGATGAAGTTGTCCAATTAGCAAAAGAAAGACAAAAATATCGCCAAGAAAAAAATTTTCAAAAAGCCGATGATTTAAGAAAGGAGATTGAAAAACTAGGATTTAGAATTAAAGATCTTCCAAACAATGCTTTTGAAATTAAAAAAACTTAAATTCAACTTAAATTCGTTTATAGATTCTTACTGTTGGATGATCAAAAACACTCCAGGTTTCCTCAGCCACCTCATCATTAAAAAATATTGCGCTTGAAAAAGGCTGAAAAGTTTTTATTAATCTAAAACCTAACTGACCATTAAAAAGTTTTTCATAGTATTCATTTAAAAGGGGATATTGTTTTTTTAACTTTTCACATCTATCTTTTTGATAAACAAACTTATCAATAAAATTACTTTTATTATCAGGCCACAAACAAGTATAATTAGCAAAAATTCGCCTTGAGGGAACAATAATATAATCAGCCTTTTTTAAATGCTCTTCTAATTCTTTTTGCAGTTGTTGGCTTGAATCTAAATCATAAAAATTGAAAGAAACATATCGATAATTTTTATAAATCTTTTCTTTATAAACTAAAGGTAAGTCAACGACATTAGCTGTCTCTGATAAGATATAAGCATTTTCGGGAATATTTTTAAAAATCCACTCAGAAGCCTGAAATCTAATGTCTGGTTGAAGATAATTTAAAAAAAAGACTGCGCCATGTAAGGATAAAATTACAACTAATAAAGCTTTTATCATCTTTATAATTTTTATTTTCTCCAAAAAAATAATTCCCAAAATTAAAAGGATTGGAAAAGCTGGGGCAATAAATCTTGTCCACTTAGCAAAAACAACAGCATTAGGCAAAAAATAGACTAAAAACGCCAAAAATAAAAGTCTTTCATCTGTTTTTTTTACTATAAATCCTATAAGACCAACAAGACCTATTAACCCAACAGCAAAAGGAATAATTTTAATTAATTGAAATATTATTGGTAATGATCCAAAAAATTGTTGTGTATAAAAAACATTGATTTTTCCCAGCCCAATCTTACTTTCGTAATCAAAAGAACTTAAGAACTCATTCCAATGTAGAAAATTATGCGGAGAGAAAAAAATAAAAAACAAAATGCTTAAAAAAAACAAAATAAACAAATCAAACAATTTTAAAATAGTTTCATAAAAAGTAAAAACTCTAAAACCTGTTTTTCTAATAAAAATTACAAGTACTGGAATAATAAAAAAAATAGCGCTTGATATTTTTGTTGCTAAAGCTAAGCCAATTAGCAAACTTGAATTAATCGAATAACTAAGATCATCTATTTTGCCATTAATAACTTTTAAAGATAGGTATGTCAGATAGGAGTAAAAAAACATCAGCAGAGCCTCAGTCGTCCCATAATGAGCATACTGAATTGCAAAAGGAGAAAAAATTATTAGTAACAAATAATACCAATCAACCTCTTTTTTAATAACAATTTTTAGAATTTCTAAAATTAATATTGCTGTAAAAATCGAAGATAAAACACTAATAAACCTTAAGCTTAGTATTGCCTCATTAAAATCGACTACCATCCTGCCGAAATCTAATATACTTATTTGACTTGTTATTAACTTATAAAGAAAAATAAGTCCATACCCCAAGTACAACGGAAGCTGACCATAAGCAAAAAAATGAGGATGAAAACAATTATTTAGATCCAAACTTTGGCATTTTAACTGTGTGATAGCGACTGCCATGTTTCTTTCATCAGGATGCATTGGATAGGGGAGCCCCCAATCGATACCAAAAATTCGAGTAAAAAAAAGCAAAAATATCAAAATAAAATAAATTAATAAAGACACTAGTTTTTTACTCTTGATTTTCTTCCACATAATTAGTATTATATTATAGATGAGATACGAACTTGTTATTCTTCTTGACAAAGAAGAAGAAATAAAAACCATCGAAGAACTATTAAAAAAAATGGAAATAAAAATTATTAATCAGGAAAAATGGGGTCAAAAAACCCTGGCTTATCCTATAAAGAAAAAAAATCGTGCCACATACTTCAATTATCTATTGGAAATTGATAAAAAAATCGTCTCTCAGCTTCGCCAAAAACTTAATTTTAATAACAATATATTAAGATTTTTGCTTTTAAAAGTTAATAATTAATAAAAAATTATATGGCAAGTCGATCATTAAATCGAGTCATACTAATTGGCAATTTAACTCGTGATCCAGAACTTAAGTATACTCCTCAAGGTACAGCCGTATGTACTTTTGGAATCGCAACTAACCGAAGCTGGACCACCTCCGAAGGTCAAGTAAAAGACGAAGTCCAATATCACCGTATTGTTGCTTGGCAAAAATTAGCAGAGCTTTGTGGAAAATTACTAACAAAAGGTAAGAGAGTTTACTTGGAAGGCAGAATCACTTATCGTAATTTTACTGGAAAAGATGGTCAACAACGCTCTATTACTGAAATTGTCCTTGACGACTTTATTGTCTTTAATGATGGCAAAAAAAATAATAATCAAGAAACAAAAAAAGAAGAAACAGCAGTTGAACAAACTACCAGTGAAGAACCGAATATAGCTGAGGAGACTGAAAAAATTGATAATGACGAAGTTATGATTGCTGAAAGTCAAGACAAAAAAACAAGTGACTCTCAAGAGAGTATTAATCCGGATGATATTCCTTTTTAAAATTTAAAGTATAAAATGTATGAGATGTTATTTTTGTCAAAACAAAATTCAGCCAAACTTTAAAGATCCTGATACTTTAGAGCGTTTTTTGTCACCAAGAAAAAAAATTTTAGGTCGCGACAAAACTGGTGTTTGCGCCAAGCATCAAAGACTCCTTACTAAACAAATAAAATACGCTCGCTTTTTAGCTCTTCTTCCGTATGTCTCATATCAAGGTATTAAATAATAAAGAAATAATTAAATAATCACATAAATAAATAAAGAAATGTAATTAAGTAAGAATAAGTTCGTAATTTTTAGTTCACAGTTTTTAATCAATTCGCAGCTTTTAATTTTTAAACATTTAAAAAATACGAACTAATAAATAAAAATTGATTAAAAACTTCAAATTAAAAACTAAAAACTTTTTCTCCTAATATCCAATATCAAATATCAAATAATATCTAATTCTACTGTTTTCCTGATGAAGCTTTGGTTTCAATATGTTGTCTTTGAGCAACTTTTTTTGGTGAGAAAATACTGCGCCTGATTTTTCCCATTGGAATTGGTGTTTGTTGTTGTCTTTTTTCCTCTTCCTCTCTTTTTTTTCGCTTTTCTTTTTCCCATTCTTCTTTTCTTTTGTTCTCAATTTCTTTTTGCCTATTTTCTTGAAGCAGTTTTTCCTCACCTTGACGCACTAATTGAAACAGTCTTTGACGTAAAGCTTCTTGCATTGCTTTATCTTTTTCCATGTATTTTTGATTTAATTTTTCAAAGTCTAATGGAGTGTGATTATTTTTGTTTTGGCGAAGTTTTTCAATTTGTTTTGATGATGATTCAGTTACAACTCTCTCAGACGATAGAAGCTGATCTAAAGGATTAAAAGTTCTGACAACAGACTGAACTGCTTTTTTAGCTGTAGAAGTCCCAAGCTCTGCTAATTTTTCAAAAGTATCATCTAATAAATTAGTTTTTGTCATATGATATTTAAAAACCAAGCATTGCTTTAGCTTTAGCTGACATTTTTTCCATACTCCACGGTGGATCAAAAGTCAGATCAACTGTGATTTTTTCTTGTTTAACACCTAATTCTTCAAGTTTGTTTTTAATATCACTTTCAATCACTGAAATCAAAGGACAACCGATTGTTGTCAAAGTCATAATAATTTTTACCTCATTTGATTTTTTGACAACAACATCATAAACCAAACCTAAATCAACAATTGATATTCCAAGCTCTGGGTCAATCACTTCTTCTAATTTTTTTAATATTTCCTTTTTGGTAATCATCAAGTAAATGTTATAATCTTAGTAATGTTATAAATATTATATAAAAATATGAATAAATACAAAGCTAGATTTGTGCCACTAGGTGGAATTGTTGGAGTAACTAAAAACATGTATTTGTATGAAATTTATGAAAAAAGATCTTCACTATTTGACAAATATAATTCTAAATTTAATCAATCTGAAAACTGGCAGTTAAAAGATATTTTAATTGTTGACTGCGGCATTGGTTTTCCCAAAGAAAAGGAGCTAGGTGTTGATTTTGTTATTCCAGACATAAGTTACCTAGATGATAAAAAAGACAAAATCAGAGCCATTTTATTAACTCATGGTCATGAAGATCATATTGGTGCTTTACCATACCTTTATGATAGTTTAGGCAGGCCAGCAATTTTTGGTAGCCGATTAACTAGTGTTTTTGTTGAAAATAAATTTCGCGAATTTAATCAAATGGTCAAAGTTAATCTAGTTGACTTCAAAAAAACTTACAATTTTGGCAACTTTAAAGTTGAATTTATTCAAATAACTCACTCTATTCCAGATACCACACATATATTGATAAAAACTCCAGTTGGTAATTTTTATCATGGTTCAGACTTTAAATTTGACTTAACCCCTCCTTATGGCAATACTCCAGATTTTTACAAAATCACTAAAGCTGGCAATGAAGGAATTTTATGCCTTTTGTCAGATTGCTTGGGAAGTGAGCGCCCGGGCTTGACATTATCTGAATCAATCGTTGGACAAACCTTTGAAGATGAGATAAGAAAAGCAAAAGGAAAAGTTTTTATGACAACCTTTTCTTCAAATATCTCAAGAATTCGTCAGTTTGTAGAAGCTTCAATAAAATTTAATCGAAAAATTGTCTTTTTAGGCCGATCAATGAAGCAAAACAGCCAATTGGCATCTGAGATTGGATACTTGCCAATTCCTGACTCATTTTTAGTTGATGAAAAAGAAATTGTTCGTTTACCACCAAATAAGGTCAGTTTGGTGGTGGCAGGGTCACAAGCACAGTATGGCTCAGCTTTAACAAAAATTGCAAATAAACAAAATCCATATGTTAAAATTATGCCTGGTGATAAAATTATTTTTTCTTCAGACCCAATTCCTGGAAATGAAGATGAAGTCTATGATTTAATTGAGGATCTAACTTCCCAAGGCGCTGATGTTATCTATTCTGATATTGCTGACCAACTTCACTCATCCGGTCACGGTAATCAAGATGATCTTAAATTTTTAATTCGTTTTACTAATCCAAAATACTTTATTCCCATCGGTGGTACAATTCGCCACCAAAAACAGTATGAAAAATTAGTCGAAGAGCTTGGTTATGATAAAAAAAAGGTTTATTCTTTAGCTGAGGGCGAAACTGTTGCTTTTTATCAAAATCACAGCGCAAAAGATGAAATCATTGAAACAAAGAATATCTATATTGATGCTTATGGAGTTGGTGATGTTGGCAATATTGTCTTGCGAGATCGAAAAAATCTTTCAACTGATGGGATTGTGTTTGCTTTTCTGATTGTCGATAACAATGGCCTGCTTTTGACTCAACCAAAAATATTTTCTCGCGGATTTGTTTTTGAAAAAGAAGAAAAACAACTTTATGATCAGGCAACTGGCTTAATTGAAAAAATTACTAAACCAAAAACTGGAAAAAATTTAGATCTGGGAAAAGTTAAAAAAGATGTCATCGACGCTTTAGAAAACTTTTTCTATAAACAAAAAGGTCGCCGTCCTTTGATAGTAGTTGAAATAATTAGAATGTGATTTTTTATGTTACCAAATAATCTAAAAAAAATTGCCTTATTTTTAGAAAGACTACCTGGAATTGGTGAAAAAACTGCCAATAGATTAGCTTTTTTTATGTTAAAACTTCCTGATGAAGACTTAAAAGAGTTTGCTCAAAATGTTGCTTCCTTAAAAGAAAAAACAAAGCTTTGCCATCGCTGTTTTAACTTTACTGAGAATCAATTATGTAATATTTGTACTGACTCAAATCGTGATCAATCAATTATTACAGTAGTTGAGACAGTGGCTGATCTTTTGTCTTTTGAAACTGGAAAGATTTATAATGGAGTCTATCATGTATTACATGGAAAAATCGATCCTTTAAATCGAGTAGGTCCTGACGATATCAAAATCGCTGAGCTTTTAAAAAGATTAGAAAATGAAACTAATATTAAAGAACTGATTTTGGCAACCAGTCCTGATATGGAAGGTGAGGCAACCGCAATGTATATAAAAAATAAAATTCAAGATTTAAAACCTGAAATTCAAAAAAAGATCAAAATCACTCGCTTAGCTTATGGATTGCCAATAGGGGCTAACTTAGAATACGCCGACTATATGACCCTAAAAAAAGCTCTTGAGGGTAGGATTAAGATATAAATTATTAAACTTTTTCTCAATTTTTTATATTATACTTTTATTTATGATCATTAATTATCAAATTCCTGACAATACTGAGTGTCTTGTCAAAGAAGGTGATAAAATTGATTTTCAAACCGCTCTTTTTGAAAAAAAATATGCAAAAGAAGAGACCCTCAACATTGCTCAAATTTTAAATATTAATCCTCAAAATATTTTTCGCCATCTTAAAAAATTAGTTGGTGAAAAAGTAGAAAAAGATGAAGTAATCGCTATTAAAAAAGGTCTTTTCACTACTAAAAAATTAAAATCTCCCTATGAGGGAGTAATCAAAGAAATCAATCATTATCAAGGAATTTTATTGATTGAGGTTACCAGCGAAAACAAAAAACAAATTTTTTCTCCATTCAAGGGTACAGTTGAAAAAGTTAAGGCAAATCAACTGGCAATAAAACTTAATAAGGCTGTTGAATTTGAAATAAAAAAAACTCAAACTGATTTTGGCGGCAAAGTATTTTATCTTCAAGAAAATCAAGATTTTACAAGCGATGAGGTTGAAAATAAAATTATTATAGCGGAGAAAATTGCCCAACTTACCCAGGTAAAACTTGAGGCTTTAGGTGCCAAAGCTTTTGTCACTATTCAATCGCTTCCTGAAAAAACTGAATTAAACCATGTTCTAATTAAAAATATAAATGACTTTAAAAAGATTGAGAAACTTAAATATCCCTATTGCACAGTTATCTTAAAATCTGATAAGATTTACTTTTATTTATGACACAAAAAAAATTAAAAATAATCAACTGGCTTTTTATTTTAGGCTTTATATTGGTTATCTTTGTATCAGGCTATAAACTAGGCCAGTATCAAGCAACTAAACTGCCAGATTTCTCAAATAATCAATCGACAACTAATCTAAATCTTTTTTGGAATGTTTGGGATATTTTGGAAAAAAAATATATCGAAAAGGAAAAACTTGATCCACAAAAAATGTATTATGGAGCCATTAAAGGCATGGTCGCCTCCATTGATGACCCCTACACTTTTTTTCTTGATCCTGATGAAAATAAACAATCAAAAAATGACCTGCAAGGCAAATTTGAAGGCATTGGCGCTCAGCTTGGCTTAAAAAATAATCGGATTATTGTTATTGCCCCACTAAAGGATTCACCAGCTCAAAAAGCTGGAGTCAAGGCTGGTGATTTTATTAATGCTGTTGATGGTCAAAAAACTAATGGTTGGACCCTAGCTCAGGCAGTTTCAAAAATCCGCGGTTCAAAAGGTACTAAAGTCAAGCTGGCTTTAGAGCGCAATAGCAAAGAATTTACTGTTGAGATTGTTCGTGATCAAATAAATGTTCCCTCAATTGAACTTTCTTATGAAAAAAATCTGGCGATTTTAAAAATTAATCAATTTGGTGAAAATACCAATAACGAATGGGATAACGTCGCAAATGAAATAAGCAACAAATGGCAAGCAAAAAAAATTAAAGGATTGATTTTGGATTTGCGTGACAATCCTGGTGGATATTTAGAAAGCTCAGTTTACATCGCCTCAGAATTTTTGCCACAAGGCAAATTAATCCTCAAGCAAGAGTCAACTATTAATGGATCAAGCGATTATAAAGTAAATAGAGATGGCAAACTTCTTGATATTCCTTTGGTAATTTTAATTAATAAAGGCTCAGCTTCAGCTTCAGAGATCTTGGCTGGTAGCCTACGCGATCATAAACGAGCTAAACTAATTGGAGAGAAAAGTTTTGGTAAAGGATCAGTTCAGGAGGCAATTGATCTTCCTCAAGGAACTGGTTTACATGTAACTGTTGCCAAGTGGATTTTACCAAACGGTGACTGGATTAATGGCAGAGGAATTGAACCCGATATTAAGACAGAAAACAAAATAACTGAAGGCAATACCTTAACAAGAGAACTAGATCAACAACTCGATAAAGCTATTGAAATTTTGGTAAAATAACTTTATGAGAAAATTAATCACTTTAACAGCAATTTTAATTGTTGCTATATACCTTGCTCAAAAATTTAATGTCTACCAATATCTTAATAATACAAGAAATAACCGATCCTCTAACCAGACAGTTAAACAAATTATTGTTGAGCAAGAATCAGTGATCACTAAAGTTATTGAAGAGTCACTGCCATCAGTTGTCACTGTGGGCATAAGTACCATTATCTCACAAGGTGATTATTTACAAATTAATCCTTTTGATCCTTTTAATCCATTTCAACGAATTCCTGGAAGACAAAAAAAAGTGGAAAAAAATATTGGTAGTGGATTTATTATTAGTAATGATGGCTTAATTATTACCAATAAGCATGTTGTATCTGATGAAGAGGCTAGTTATCAAGTTCTAACATATGATAACAAGAAGTATCAAGTTGAAAAAATTTATCGTGATCCTTTAAATGATTTAGCAATCTTAAAAATTAACGCCAATAATCTCAAGCCTTTAAAATTAGGAGATTCCAATAATTTAAAACTTGGTCAATTAGTGATCGCCATTGGTACACCACTGGGTGAGTTTACCAACACGGTCACTTCAGGCATTATCTCTGGTCTTGGCCGAGGAATCACTGCTGGCAGTCCATTTGAAGGATTTGTTGAACGCTTGGATAATGTTATTCAAACTGATGCTGCTATTAATCCAGGCAATAGCGGTGGACCTCTACTGAATTCTAGAGGTGAAGTAATTGGTGTCAATACAGCCATTGCTCAGGAAGGTCAAAACATTGGCTTTGCTATTCCCTCAAATGTGGTTAAAAATCTTATTGATAAGTTTAATAAAAACGGCGCCTCATTTGAGCGGCCATTTATTGGTATCCGCTACAAAATGATTGATAAAAAAACTGCTATTTTAAACAATGTTCCAGAGGGCGCTTATGTGGTCGAGGTGGTTGCTGATTCACCAGCTCAAAAAGCAGGTATTCAAGAAGAAGATATCGTCATAGAATTTGATGGTAAAAAAGTTGAAACTAATGATGAGCAGTCTTTATCAAAGATGGTTCTTGAAAAAAAAGTTGGCCAAACAGTCACCCTTAAAATCTGGCGCAATGGCGAAACCAAAATCTTCAACATCACTCTTGAAGCGGCAAAATAAGAAAATTTTAGTATAATTTAGCTTACTATGATAAAACCACAAATTCTAAAAGGCTTTCGGGATTTTTTGCCCGAAATTGCAATTCAAAGACAAAACATTATCAATCAGCTAAAAAATATTTTTGAGCTTTTTGGTTTTGATCCTTTAGAGACTCCAGCTTTGGAATATGGCGAAACTTTAATGGGCAAATATGGTCAGGAAGCTGATAAACTTTTGTATCTTTTTCAAGATAAAGGAAAAAGGCTTGTTGGTATGCGATACGATCAAACAGTACCATTAGCCAGAGTGGTGGCGATGTATCCTCAATTACCAAAACCATTTAAACGCTATCAAATCCAACCAGTATGGCGAGCCGAAAATCCTCAAAAAGGAAGATTTCGAGAATTTTTACAATGCGATATAGATATTGTTGGCGAAACAAGTCTTTTAGCTGACTTTGAGATCTTAAACTGCGTCTTATCAGCTTTTAAAGCCCTTGGTTTTAAAAAAACAAAAGTCATTCTTAATGATCGACAAAATTTTTATGGAATTGAAAATAAGTTTATTAACACTATTGATAAACTGCCAAAAATTGGTAAAGAAAAAGTTATTGAAGAGTTAAACAAAAAAGGATTAGAGTTAGACAAAGCTAAACAATTAATCAACAACCTTCAAAAAAAACCAAAAACTAACAATCTAGAAACAATCACTCAACTGCTTGTTGAGGCAGGCTATAGAGAAAATATTGATTTTGAATATCAGCCAACTTTAGCTCGCGGGCTCGATTATTACACAGGATTAATTTTTGAGGTAATTGATGAAGATTATCCATCTGGCTCACTTGGCGGTGGAGGTCGATATGACAAGCTTATAAGTCTTTTTACAGGTCAGGATCAGCCAGCGATTGGCTTTGCTTTTGGATTTGACAGGATTATTGAAGCTTTAGAAAATCTAAAAATCTTATCTAACATAAACACTAACACTCAAGTGCTTGTCACTATTTTTTCCCCAGATCTAGTTAATCAATCAATATCAATAGTAAACAAATTACGTCTAAATAATATCAAAGCAGATCTTTATTCAAATGATCAAGCCAAACTTGACAAACAACTAAAATATGCTGATAAAAAAGGCATTCCTTATGTGATTATTATTGGGCCTGATGAGGCTAAAAATAATCTAGTTAAACTAAAAAATCTCAAAACTGGTGATCAAAAACAAATGAAAATTGATGAAGTTATTGAAAGGTTAAAATAATTAAATATGCTTATTAACCCAAATGTCGCTATCATTGAAGCTTTGCCTGGCGTGGGTGGTGATGAATCAAAACTTTGGATGAAAGAACTGCTTTTATCATACATTAAATTTGCTCAAAAAAAAGGCTTTAAGTTTGTTTATCTTGATGAATCAACAGTTAAAATCCAAGGCGAAAACGCTTACAAGCTTTTTTCTTCCGAATCAGGCGTTCATCGGGTTCAACGTATTCCCAAAACCGAGAGAAAAGGCCGAATTCACACCTCAACCTGTATTATTATTGTTTTACCACAAATTATTGAGTCAAACATTCGCATCAATCCATCAGATCTTGAATGGCAGTTTTTCCGAGCTGGAGGACACGGCGGCCAAAATGTTAATAAAGTGGCAACTGCTGTCAGATTAATTCACAAACCAACAGGCATTGTCACCACCTCATCTCAAGAAAGATATCAAGAGGCTAACCGCAAAATCGCCTATGATCTTTTAGTTTCAAAACTCTATCAACTAGAAGAAGAAAAGAAAAAAGGAATCACTAACTCATTGGTAAAAAATGTTGGCACTGGTGATCGGGCTGAAAAAATCCGCACTTATAATTTTCCCCAAAATCGTTTAACTGATCATCGCACAGGTAAAAGCTTTTATAATCTTGAGGATATTATTGAGGAGGGTAAATGGGATAAGATATTGAATTTTTAACTTTATTTTCTCTTGATAACTTTTAAAATCACCTGTATAATTTAATTCTTATGAAAGCAAATATTCATCCGAAATATTTTGAAGAAGCAGTTGTCACTTGTGCTTGCGGTAATACCTTTACCATTGGCTCTACAAAACCTTCAATTACTGTTGAAGTTTGCTACAAATGCCACCCTTTTTACACTGGTGAGCATCGTTTTATTGATACCAAAGGTCGTGTTGAGTCATTCCAGAAAAAACAGGCCATAGCTCAAAAATTCCAACAAGAAAACAAAATCAAAAAGAAAAAAGAACAAAAACAAGAACAACAGCAAACCAAAAGTTTGCGTGAACTATTGATGGAGGTGTGATATAATTAATTTAATTTCCTAAGACCCGGGTGGCCTCAAGCCATAAAACATTATTAGTTACCCGGCGAATTCGCTTCAAAAAAAGCGAAAATGGAAAACGTATATGGTTAATCAACTCAAAAAAAATAAAGTTGAAAAATTAAAAACAATTCTTAACAACAGCAAACATTTTATATTAATAAAAATTGATCGCACTACTCATCAAAATCTTGAATTATTAAGAAAAGAACTAAAAAAAGACAAAGCATCAATGAAAGTAATTAAAAACACTCTTTTTGAAAAAGCTATAAATCAACTAAGCAAGAACAAACTTCTTCTTGAGCTTAAAAAAAAGTTTTTTCCTTTAAAAGAACCCACTGCCTTAATAAATTTTTCTCAAGATTGGAGTAAGCCCTTAAAAACTATTTATAACTTTCTCAAAAAAGAAAAAACAGTATCTTTTAAATTTGCTCTTTTGGATGATTCTTTATATCACTCTTATGATCTAGAAAAAATTGCTCAATTACCATCAAGAGATGAACTTTTAGGCAAAGTTATTGGTAGTTTAAAGGCGCCAATTAATAGATTAGTTTATTCTTTAAAATTCAATACTAACAAGTTAGTTTATATTCTAAAAGAAAAGTCTAAAAAATGACTTTATTGAGAAAGGAAAGGGGGTGATATATATGACTGATGTTCAATTAAATGAAAAATTGCAAAAAATTGCCAGCGAACTTGAAAGTCTAACTACTCTTGAGATGGCTGAGCTAGCTAAGTATTTGGAAGAAAAGTTTGGCGTTTCAGCGATGCCAATGGCGGCAACAACATCTGCCCCAGCTGCCAATACCGCTGCGGCTCCAGCTGAGGAAAAATCAACTTTCACAGTTGTTTTAACTGATGTTGGTGCCAATAAATTAGCAGTGATAAAGGCTGTCCGTGAAATTTTACCAAATCTTGGCTTAATGGATGCTAAAAAAATGGTTGAATCAGCTCCTCAAGAGCTTCTTAAAGATGTCAAAAAAGAAGCAGCTGAGGATGCAAAAAAGAAAATTGAGGCTGCCGGAGGTAAGGTTGAATTAAAGTAAATCATTATGACTAATAATACCGATTACAACGCATCATCAATTGTTGTTTTGGAAGGTCTTGAGCCAGTGCGCAAAAGACCAGCGATGTATATCGGCACTACCAGCCAATACGGAGTCAATCATTGTCTCAATGAGATTGTTGACAATTCAATTGATGAGGCCTTGGCTGGTTTTTGTCGAAATATTATCATCCAAATCGAAAACAACAATTATTTGACAGTTTTTGATGATGGTCGAGGTATTCCAGTTGACAAAGTACCAAAGTATAATATCTCTGGTCTTGAGATTGTCATGACCAAGCTTCATGCGGGCGGAAAGTTTAATGTTGGTGCTTACAAAGTCTCCGGCGGCCTTCATGGCGTTGGTGCCTCAGTAGTCAATGCATTGTCCGAACACTTAATTGTTGAGGTTAAAAGAGACGGAATAATCTATCGACAAGAATACAAAAAGGGAACACCACTATACCCAGTTAAACAAGTCAATGAATCAATTTTAAATTTTCCCTTTAACAAAGGCACAGCAGTTTCTTTTTTACCAGATAAGGAAATTTTTAAAGAAACAATCGAGCTAAACTATAACATCTTTAAAAAACAAATTAAAGAAAGAGCTTATCTTATCAATAATGTTTTTTTTAGAATTTATAATAAAAAAACTGGTGAGCAGTTTGGCTATTACTTTGATGGTGGAATTCTTTCCTTAATTGCCGATCTTAATCGAGGAAAAAAGGTTCTTCATGAGCCCATTTACATCAAAAGACAAGTTGGTGATAAAGAGATTGAAGTAGCAATCCAATACAATGACTCAATCACAGAAAATATTCATTCATTTGTCAATGTCATAAATACTCATGAAGGCGGCACTCACTTAACTGGCTTTAAAATTGCCCTCACTCGGGCAATAAATAATTATGCTAAAAAAGAGCTTAATAATGCAAAAAATATTGAAGAAACCTTTACGGGTGATGATGTTAAAGAAGGTTTAACTGCAGTTGTTTATGTAAAAATGCCAGCTACCAATCTTCAGTTTGAAGGTCAAACAAAAACAAAACTTGGTAACTCTGAGGTGCAAACGATTGTTCAGCAGACTGTTTTTGACTATCTTGAGACCTATTTTGAAGAAAATCCAAAAGTGGCCAAGGAAATCCTTGGAAAAATTTATCTAGCTCAAAAAGCAAGACTAGCGGCCAAGGCGGCCAAGGAGGCAGTTTTAAGAAAAGGTGCTCTTGAAGGAGTGACTTTACCGGGAAAATTGGCTGACTGTCAAGAAAAAGATCCCTCTGTTTCTGAGTTGTTTTTGGTTGAGGGAAACTCAGCTGGAGGTACTGCCAAGCAGGGAAGAGATAGAAAGTTTCAAGCGATTTTGCCCCTTCGTGGCAAAGTTTTAAATACTGAAAGAGCTTATTTGGATAAGGTCTTATCCTTTAAAGAGCTTAAAGATCTAGTAGTTGCTCTTGGTATGGGCATTGGTGAAAATATTGACTACAAAAAACTTCGCTACCATAAGATTGTCATTATGACCGACGCTGATGTTGATGGCGAACATATCCGAACTCTTCTTTTGACCTTTTTCTTCCGTCATTTACCCGATATTATTCAAAAAGGCCACCTTTACATCGCTCAACCTCCACTTTACAAAATCCAACTTGGAAAAATCATTAGGTATGCTTATTCAGATGAGGAAAAAGACAAAATTATAAGTGAGATTAGCTCTCAATCCCAATCAGCCAATCAAAATATAGTAATTCAACGTTATAAAGGACTTGGTGAGATGAATCCAGAGCAACTTTGGGAAACAACTATGAATCCAAAAAATCGGATTTTAAAACAAGTGACCATCGCTGATGCTCAAGAGGCAGACTATGTTTTTTCAATGCTAATGGGTGATGAGGTGCCACCAAGAAAAAAATTCATTATTACCCATGCCAAAATGGCAAATTTAGATTTATAATTTATCTATTATAAATTTATTAAAAAAAACTATGAACATTAAATCAGTACCTGCTGGAAAAAATCCACCTGAAGAGGTCAATGTATTAGTTGAGATACCTCAAGGCTCATCAGTTAAATATGAATTAGATAAAGAAAGTGGTATCATTATGGTTGATCGATTTGCCTATACAGCCATGTTTTATCCTTTCAATTACGGCTTTATTCCCAATACTTTAGCTGAAGATGATGATCCAGTTGATATTTTGGTAATTTCTAGTTACCCGGTGCATCCAGGAACCGTTATTCCCTCAAGGCCGATCGGCATGCTTGAGATGGAAGATGAAGCAGGAGTCGATACCAAGATATTAGCTGTACCAACTGAAAAAGTTGATCCTTTTTATGCCAAAATTAAAGATATTACTGACTTAGATGAAACCACTAAAGAAAAAATCAAACATTTTTTCAATCATTATAAAGAGCTTGAGCCTGGCAAATGGGTAAAAACTAAAAATTTTTTGGGAAAAGAGAAAGCATACGAGGCAATTAAGAAATCTTTAAAAAACCTATAAGATCTATTAGGATTTATTATAGACTTATTAAACCTATTAAACCTATTTTCCTATGACAAATCTTGTCCAAACTGAGATAACAGCTGAGATGAAGCGCGCCTATCTTGATTACGCAATGAGCGTAATTGTCTCGCGTGCCTTACCAGATGTGCGTGATGGCTTAAAACCAGTTCATCGCCGGATTCTTTATGCGATGTACAAAATGGGCTTAACTTCTTCAGCTCGATTTTCTAAATCAGCTAAAGTCGTTGGTGAGGTCTTAGGTAAATACCATCCTCATGGTGATGCACCTGTGTATGAAGCTTTAGCCCGTCTTGCTCAAGACTTTTCTATGCGCTATCCATTAGTTAAAGGCCAAGGTAACTTTGGTTCAGTTGATGGTGATCCACCAGCTGCCATGCGTTATACTGAAGCAAAGCTCTCAAAAATCGCTGAGGAGATGCTTGTTGATATTGAAAAAGAGACTGTTGATTGGACTAGTAACTTTGATGGATCATTAAAAGAGCCGATATTTTTACCTGCTAAACTTCCTAACTTACTTTTGATGGGAGCTGAAGGCATTGCTGTTGGAATGGCGACCAAAATCCCTCCTCATAACTTGACTGAGGTAGTTGATGCTTTGGTTTTTATGATTGATAAAGCCAAACAAGATAATGATAATTTAATTTTTGAGGTCACACCTGATGATCTGCTTAACTTTGTCAAAGGACCAGATTTTCCAACTGGAGGCATAATTTATGGCGCCAATGACATCAAACAAGCTTATGTAACAGGACGAGGATCAATTTTGATCCGAGGAAAAGTTGATGAAGAAGATTTGGGTCATGGCAAAAGCGCCATCATCATCAAAGAGCTTCCTTACCAAGTCAATAAAGCAGCGCTGGTTGAGAAAATTGCTCGTCTGGTCAATGAAAAGAAAATTGTTGGTATTAGTGATCTTCGTGATGAATCAAATCGTGAAGGAATAAGAGTTGTGATTGAGTTAAAAAGAGATGCCTCATACAAAAAAGTCGTTAATAATCTTTTTAAATTTACTGAACTACAGACATCTTTTCCGGTCAATATTGTTGCCTTAGTTGATGGTGTTCCTCAAACTCTTTCTTTAAAATCAATTTTAGAAATTTACCTAAAACACCGGATTAACATTGTCACCAAACGCAGTCAGTTTGAGCTAAAACAAGCCAAAGCGAGAGCCCATATTCTTGAAGGTTATTTGATTGCCCTAGACAATATCGATGAAGTGGTTGAAATTATTAAAAAAGCTAAAGATGAGGCTGAAGCTCGAGAAAAACTGATAAAAACATTTGGTTTAACTCAGATTCAAGCTCAGGCAATTCTTGATATGCAGCTTAAAAGATTAACAGGACTGGAACGAACAAAGATTGAAGATGAACTAGCCTTGCTTAAGGAAACAATTGCTTATTTAGAGGAGCTTCTTAAGGATATTTTTAAAATTTTAAAAGTCATCAAAGATGAGCTTTTATATTTAAAAGAAAAATATGGCGATGAAAGAAAAACTCAAGTTATCAAATCTAAACCAGGCGAAATCACTGATGAGCAGCTAATTGAAAACAAGGAGGTAATTGTTGTTTTAACTAAAGAAGGCTATATCAAGCAAGTGCCAAAAGAGTCGTTCCGGGTGCAAAATCG
>CAYUCK010000005.1:0-31436 GCA_964443335.1 uncultured Gammaproteobacteria bacterium
TTTTGGTCTGGCATTGTTTTCAAGGCATCCCGAATTCGATGACTCATTGGATGGGTTGCTTTATGGATTTGCAATTGGAATAGGGTTTGCAACTTACGAAAACTGGTTTTATTTCATCACAAGCATTGATCCAATTGTAACTGGAATTGATTCTTGGTTATCTCTCCTCCTATATAGATCGTTATTTAACACAATAGCACATGGCTGCTTTATTGCATTTACAGGACTAATTTTGGGTTATCTAAAATCACAGGAACAATACAAAGAGATCTATTATTTCGGTTTGATTCCGGGTTTATTCATCGCAATTCTATTGCACCTGATTTTCAACATTACTGCATACCTTGACATAATAAATGTAGGGGGGTATCGTGCAATAATTGCTTCTTATAATCCAGGTTATGCGACTGTAATCGCAATTATATTTATAATAGCCTACATCTTCGGGGCTTTAGACACAAAGAAAACGAGAGAAAAATTAAAAGGAAGGACTAGTTAACAAAGTGAGCTAGAAATCTACGTTTCAGATGTGGGGGTGTCACTTCAACCGTTATATGAGTTTGCTGTAAAATAATAGTTTCTATTTGTTTAGTTTTTATTTATTGAATTTGCTTTTTAAATCTTTAATCAGATTATCAAAAAACGATTTCTTCTCTTGTTGTTGACTGGAAGATTTCAGATCTATTTTTCCTGTTTGAACCGAATCATTACTTTGGAATGATGAAAAACCTTTTTCACTGAATTGTATTGAATAATGGTCACTATCTTGATTATCTTCTTGATATCCTTGATTGTCTTCTTGACATTCAATTAATTCTGAATCAGGAACATCTGCATTGTACCGTGAATTTAGTATACTACGAAGCTGCTTTGCTTCCTCCAGCAGTTGTAAAAGTTCTCTTTTCTTTTGTTCTATTGAGCTGTTTATTCTTTTTTCCTCGCTCAAAAGAGAATTCATATCGTTCTCGTTGCTCAGCGAAAGCTTCTCTATCTCACTAAGATATTTACTGCTTATCTCTAACTGCAATGAGTTTCTCAGTGAGAGTATTTCTTGCTCATAATCCTTTATTTTCTTGTTAAAGATTTCCTGTGCTTTTTCATATTCTGATTTTCTTCCGATGAGTTCTGCATTAAGATTTTCTAAATCTTTTATTTTGCTTGCAGACGATTTCAAATCTTCGTTTATAAGTTTGATCGTCTTGCTGACTTCGTTAATTCTCATTTCTATTGATTTTGAACTATTTTTCATCTCTTCAAACTGTCCTTCAAGATTCAATAGTTCAGCTTGAGATGTTGATATTCTTTGTTTTATGAAAGCGATTGAGTTAGATATCCTCTCCTCCTCTTGCTTAAGAGAAGAGTATATACTTGCCAATTCTATAATCTGACTTTTAAGCAAGCCCAACTCCATAACATTTTCTGATTTGGCTTCCTTCATCTTTGATATTGTTTCGTTTAGTCTTGCAAATGAAATATCAAATTCTTGATTAATTTTGGCTTGTAGATTTTTCAGCTTATTTATAGTCTCACTCAGCTCATCTAGCTTATGTGGAAGAATAGAGATCTTGGTTTTAAGATGGCTTATTCTCCCTTCCTTCTCATTTATTAATGAATTAAGTGCCTCTATTTCAGTGGAAATCTTGCTTTTTATCTGGGGATGATAGTTGTCAAAAAGTATGGTTTTTTCTTTGTTCAATTCTTCTATCTCTGTCCTCTTATTAACGATTTCGTTTAATTTCTCTTCCAATTCTTGCATTAAAGCACTCTCACTTTTCTCTTCGTAAGAATTCTTTTCTTTTTCGCCCCTATAGCTAGTTAATAGCTTTGGACTGGATTGTTTTTCTTTATCTTTTGCAGAATCAGACTTTTTCTTTATTGTATCACTTTTTTTCACAGATATTATTTCAGAAGATTCTGATGAAGGCGTCTGACTTAGATTTAATAAGATGGCTCTTTCTATTTCCTTTATTTCTTTGTCTATCTCTTTTTCCATCTTGGTTTCTTTTCTATGCCTTGATTGGAATTCTTTAGAAACATCCTTTTGTATCCTTTTAACCTCTTCTTTCTTTTGTTGTTTGCTTGAAGGTTTCAAGATACTTTCTGTTTTCGAGTCAAAAACAACAAAATCATCTCCTTTTTCCCCCTCTTCAGCACCATTTTCGTTAATTTCTTCCTTTGGGACCTCTTGGTCTTTGACAACAAAGGCACCTATCTTATACGAACTTTCTCTCTTTGTACTATCTGATTCAACCTTTCCTTCCTTTGTTTTTACAGATTGCTTTATTTCTTTATTCTGTTTTGTATTTTCCTTTTGAATATTGATATTTGTCTCTTCTTCAGAATCGAAAGTGTGCTTTGTAATTTCTTTCTCTTTTTCATCATTGGTTTTTTCTTTCTCCTTTTCCTGCTTTACTTCCTTAGAAACAGTCCTTCTTAATTTTCCATTATTATAAAGAGAAACCATCTCTTCCTTATCAAGGGAAACTATTTTTTGATTTTTTTTCATTTTTATTTTTTAAACTTTTAATCGATACCTTTAAAATTAATCTTATAATTTTATAGTAGAGGATATTTTTTTGTTTGTCAAGACCTTTTTTAAGATTAAATAAATTTTATTTGAAATCAATTATTTTACCCTATAATATAATTTAATTTCAAATTAAAATAAATTAGGTTAAATATTTACAATCACTATTTTTTTTGTTAAGATTAAAAAGCTATGGAAATCAAATATTTAGGCCATTCTTCTTTTTTAATCAAGACAAAAACTGCTAAGATTATCACTGATCCTTTTGACTCAAAAACGGTGGGCTTAAAATATCCAAAAGTTGAGGCTGATATTGTCACGGTTTCTCATCAGCATAATGACCATAATCAGGTGTCTCAAGTGGGAGGTGTTGATGGTCAAGCGCCATTGGTTATCGATTTGCCGGGAGAGTTTGAGAAAAAAGGAGTGCGTGTTTTTGGATTTAAGAGTTATCATGATGACAAAAAAGGACAATTAAGAGGCGAAAATAATTTGTACAAGATTGAGGCTGAAGGTGTTAGTATCCTTCATTGTGGCGATTTAGGAATGGTGCCTGAGGAGAGTTTTTTGGAAAATATTGGTGGGGTTGATATTTTGCTTGTGCCTGTTGGTGGTTTTTACACGATTGACCCCTCGCAAGCTGAGGAATTGGTCAAAAAAATTGAGCCAAATATTGTTGTCCCAATGCATTATAACCATCAAAAACTAAACCAAGAGGTTTTTGGAAAATTAGCTCCAGTTGAGGAATTTACTAAAAAATTTGGTATTGAAAAACCAGAATATTTGTCAAAGTTAATCTACAAAAAAGAAGAGCAGGATGAGGAGATGAAGATTGTTGTGATGGAAATTGGTTAATGAATTTAGAAGTTGGATGTGTTACTTTTTTATGGCTTCAGAAGCTTTTAAAGTCCCTCCGCATGATCTTGAAGCTGAGCGATCGGTATTGGGCGCAATTTTGATTGATTCAGCCGCAATCAACTTAGTGGCAGAGTTTTTAAAACCAGATTATTTTTATACTCCCGAGCATCAGGAAATTTTTAAAGCGATGCTATCTCTTTTTGAAAAGCAGCATCCAGTTGATGTGGTTACTCTTCAGGACGAGTTAAAGCGAAATAACTCTTTAAAAAAAATTGGTGGCAAAACATATTTGGCTGATCTTATCAATACTGTTCCTACATCAGCCAATATCGAAAACTACGCGATGATTGTCCGCAATCATTTTGTCAGGCGCCGATTGATTGATTTATCATCAAGAATAGTGGAAAAATCTTTTGATGATAAAGGCGATGTTAAAAAGCTTTTAGATGAGGCTGAAGCAGAAATTTTTGCTTTATCCCAGCAGCATCTTCATCGTGATTTTGTTGAGTTAAAAGACATTTTGGCTGAGAGTTTTGAGAGACTGGAGGAGTTTATGAAAAAAGGAACACATCTTCGTGGTGTGGCAACAGGTTTTAAAGATTTGGATAATAAATTAGCTGGAATGCAAGATTCAAATCTAATCATTTTGGCAGCCAGACCAGGAGTAGGTAAAACAACTTTTGCTTTAAACATTGCCTTAAATGCTGCCACTCGTGACAAAATTCCGGTTGGATTTTTTTCCCTTGAGATGAGCAAAGAAGAGTTGGTGGATAGATTGTTGGTTGGGGCAGCTGATATTGATGCTTGGCGCCTAAAAACGGGTAGGCTTTCTGAGGATGATTATAAAAGATTAACCGAGGCGATGGGACAGCTTTCTGAGGCACCAATTTTTATCGATGATACTCCAGGGGCTTCGATTTTGGAGATGAGAACAAAGGCAAGAAAATTAAAAGTAGAAAAAGAAATTAAACTGATAATTGTTGATTATTTACAGCTTGCCAATGCTGGTCGATACTATGAGTCAAGAGTTAATGAAGTCTCAGCAGTTTCTCAAGGTTTAAAAAATTTAGCGCGCGAACTTAAAGTGCCGGTTTTAGCTTTATCTCAATTATCACGAGCAGTTGAGCAGCGTGGTGGCAAAAAACCGCAGTTGTCTGATTTAAGAGAGAGTGGAAGTATTGAGCAAGATAGTGATGTAGTGATGTTTTTATATCAGGAGGAGGAGACTGAGGATCTGCTTGATCAAAACAAAAGACTGGTTAAGCTTTTTATTGCCAAGCATCGTAATGGTCCAATTGGTGAAATTGATCTAATGTTTAGAGGAGACCGGGTCAGATTTTATGGAGTTGAGAAGGAGGACTAAAATAGTTTTTTAAAGTTTAATATTATTTTACTTATTATCATCCCAACGATTCCTCCAACCAACACATCGAAAAAATAGTGAACACCAAGATAGAGGCGGGAGTAGGCGATAAGAGAAGCAATTGTAAAATAGATAAAGCGTCTTTTTTTGTTAAAAAATGATAATGTGGTGGCGGCAGCAAAAGCAATTGTTGAGTGACCTGAGGGAAAAGAAAAATCTTGAGGATAATTTTGAATTTTTAATTTTAAATTTTGAATTTGATAAAAGGGCCGCGGGCGACGAATGAGATTTTTTAAAAAAACTTCCGTTGTCAAAAAACTAAAAAAAATCGTTAAAGTAAAAATAATGATAAATTCTTTATCTTTTTTTGATATACCAGGATGAGCTTTTTCTTCAATAAAAACAATTAAGATTAAAAAAACAATCCAGATAAAAGCAGCGCTACCTATGAAAGAAAAAAAAGAAAAAAAATTGCGTAAAAAAATATTATCGGGGAAAAGATTGTATAAACAAAAAGTAATTTTTTGATCAATAATGATTGCAGAATTAAACATAATTACTTATTTTAAATAGTCAATAATTTTTCAGCGATAAGAACTGATGATTCAAGATTATTTAAAGTATTTTGCGAGCTTTGCCATAAAATCATATTAAGCTTATTTTGAAAATTAAGATAGTTATTTTCAAGAGCTTCTTTTTCAGATTTTGGTAAATATTCAAAAGCTTCTTTTAGTAATTTATAATAATTGTCAAGAGTTGTTTTTCCATTAATTAAATTTTCCCAAGATTTTATTAGTTTATTAAATATTTTAGTATTTTTAATATTTAATTCATTAAAATATTTATTAAATTCTCTTTGAGCCTGAGATGGTTTTTTTCTGACTGAAAAAACTAACTCAACCTCACCATTTTTAGTTTCATTTTGAGTAAAGCCAACTACTCCCATTGATGAGAGCGGTTTATCTAAGTTAATTAGTAGTTGATAACTATCAGATTGAGCTGTGTAAAAAATTAGCCCTTCAGCAAACTCTTCTTGAGGTTTTAGATTCGGTAGTCCAGAAAACATACCTTGGGAATTGGTTAATAAATCTATACCTTTATGACCTAAAGTTTTTGAGATTTCAGAAAGTGGTTTTTCTAAAGCTCCAGCCGGAGCAGCGATTGTCGCTGGAGTTGACAATCCTTTTTTTGATCTTTGATATTCTTCTTTAGTTTTTTCACGCCATTCTTTTAATCTTTGATAATCATCATCTGTAAGGGTTGAATTATTTTGAATTTTTTGAATAATATCTCTTAAGGGTATTAAAGAAATTAGCGCTGGTTGAATATTACTATATGGTCCAAGATGAGAAAAAATGTCAGGGCCAGCAACTAAAAAATGGAAATGATCTACATTTGCTTGGATTGCTGTTGCTAAAGCATAGACAAAAGTTGGATTGAAGTCAGTCTTTACATCTGATAAAAAATCATCAAATTTTCTGCTGCTATAGGCTTCAAATAATGGTAAAGCTGTTGGTTGATAAGTTTCTTGAGTGATAGGGTAATTGCTTATTTCTTCGTTGTTTTTTTTAATTCTATCTATTAATTCTAAAAATAAATCTTTAGCTGGTTTACCATCAAAAAATTTATGAGCAAATTTCATGGCAATATTGATATGATCATCATATAAATCAAAATTTAAAAGAGCTTTGTGAGGTTCTACCATAAAAAGACTGGAAGGATTATGTTTTGGTCTTTTTTTAGGATTATCGTTGATTCTAATTGCATAATCGTCAGATTCAGGTTTTTTAAAAGGAGTAGCGATGTTAAAAACTTTTATTGGTTCTTCATGGCCAAATTTTTCTTGAAAAGTTGGTGATTTTTCGTCAATATTACCAAAAGTATAAGCGTTTTGTTTTAAAGAAAAAAGGTCATCTGGGTTTATTCGGCTAAGTCTTTTTTTACTTCTAAGTTCTTTAAGATTCTGAGTAATTTGTTCATCAATATTTTTTGTTGGATCAATCTCTAATTTAATGATATGTCTGTCATCTATAATTACATTGATCTTTAATACTTGTTGATTATCTGGGTGATTTTTAATAACAGAAATTAATGAATGAATTGCAAATTTTATTTTTTCTTCTGTATTCATTAAGGCAAAATGAGGTATTTGTAAATTTTTTTCTAACCAAAAACCAGCCGCTTCAGTGCGCAATGATTTATCAAAAACAATTTTTAAATATTCTTTTAAATGCTTTCTAAAGCTGGGTGAATATTTAGACAGATCAATATTTCTTCCTAATCTTAAAGGCCAAAAGATTTCTGCTAAAATACGAGATTCAACAGAGGGTGTAAGAGGGCTGTTTCTAAATTGATTAATTATTTTTAGTACTTCATTGATAAGTTTGATTTTTAAGTCATTAATTTTTCCCATTGGTTTATCAGTAGTTATTGAGTATTTTAAATATTCTAAAACTTCTTTTAGAGCTTGATCATATTGCATTTTTATCTCTTTTGGAGAAAGCGATAATATAGTTTTGTCTTTAGTTAAAATTCGATGTTTTTTTTCACTGATTATCTGTGACCATCTTTGAAAAATTGGGTGGTCTTCGGGAAGATTATAAGCCTTAAGAATATTTTCGATTTTATTAAAATCATCTTCAGTTTTTGCTATTTTTAGTAGTGGAGTTATTGGATCTGCAAGTCGGTAAAAAAGATCCCAATTTTCAATTGATCCGCAAGAGTCAATTTCGTTTAATATGTTTGTTAATTTATTTTTATTCTTTATATTATTAATTTTTAGTTTTGGATCAAAATCAATTCCATCAATTTTTATCTGTCTTATTTCAACAATTCTTTTTGCTAACCAACCCTCAATAATTTTTCTTTCTTGATGTTCGTCTAATTTTAATTGAGATAAAAAAGTTTTAAATTCTCTTGGAGTCATTGAAAAAAAATGATCAATTGATTTGGGTTTAAATGGTGGATGTTCTAAAGGAGGTAAATCTCTAATTTCACCTACTCTTTCATTTATGCCAGTTTTTAAAGATTGAGCATCATGATTTTTGGGATCACCGAAATATTGATTAAAATTATTAATTTTAGCCTCAGCTTCACTAACTATACTTAAAACATTTGGCTGAATTGGATCAATTTGATTTGATAACCTAGTTGATTCAATTCTATGATTTTCTTGCTCCATGTAATTATTGTTTGTTATTATCAATTATAATCTTATTAATTTAATTATATATTATCTTTATTATATATTATCTTTAACAAGATTTATATGATTAATTTAGAAATAAAAACAATTATTTTTGATTTTGATGGAACAATTGCTGACACTTTGCCTTTTACTTTTAAAAAAATTATTGAAATTGCCAAAAAACACAAGATAAAACAAGAAAATCATATTGTTAAAAAAATCAGAACACTTTCACCAAAAGACCTTTTTGCTGAGTTTAAAATCAGTTGGTTTAAAATTCCTTTTATTTTGTGGGATGTTCATCAGGCGCAAAAACAACTTTATCTTCAAATTGACAAAATAAAAATATTTCCTGGGGTTAAATCGATTTTGGCACAATTAAAAAAACGAAAATTAAGACTTTTAATTTATTCATCAAATCTTAAAAAAAACATTGAAAAATTTTTGGAAAAAGAAAAAATCAAGGAATATTTTGATGGAATCTATGTTGGAAAAAATCTTTTGGGAAAAGATAAAGATTTGCTTGAGATTTTAAAAAAAGAAGGCTTAAAAAAAGAGGAGGTTTTGTATGTTGCTGATGAGATCCGTGATGTTTTAGCTTGTCATAAGGCTGGAATTAAAATGGTTGGTGTTGGTTGGGGTATGGCTGGAGATAAAGGATTAAGAAAATATAAAGTTGATTATTTAATTAAAAGACCAAAAGATTTGTTAAAAATGTTACAGTTATATTAAAGAGTTGAATATTTTACAAGTTATTTGTAAAATATTTTATATGGAAGATCTATCATCCGAGTTTCCTACACCTCCTGAATTAAATCAACCAGTTGAAAATATTATTAGAGGATGTTTGAATCTCCATAAAAATTTTGATAAAGAGTGGAAAAATCAAGGAAGAATCTCTTATCATAATGAAAATCATGTTAGAGCTACTTTAGTGGCAGCAGAAAAATTGGTTAAAGCGGCTTTTAATATAGAAAATCCACAAGATCCTTTAGGATTAAAAAATGATTTAAACAAATGGAATGAACTAAATCCTGAGGGTAAAGTAACTGAGGAAGAATTTTTAGATGTAGTTCGTTTAGCTTTTTCTTTTCATGATTTAGGAAATATAGCAAAACTAAACGAAAAAGGTGAAATTGAATATCTTGATATTTATAGAGCGCAAGGGGCTGAGGAAAGAAGTGTGCAAATTGCTGAAAAAATAATAAATGAGTCTTCTTTAACTGATGATCAGAAAAAAAGATTTTTACCGTTGGTTAGTCATCTTATTAGGCAGACAACTTACCAGCCAAGTGAAAATGATAAGGGTCGACCATTTGCAAGTTCTGCTCGAGTTATTGATCAGGTTGGAGGAAATTTATTTAATGGCCAAGAAGCCAGGGTTTTAGGTTTAATTGAAGAAAATGTACATGAAAGTGAAGGAGGTGATTTTAGTTTTACACCCAATAAATTTTTTAACTTTGTTCGCATAAGATTTCCTCAGTTGGTTGATGATGAAAATTTGAGAATTCAAATAACTCAAATTTTTGGAGTTTCTTTACCTGAAGAAATTCCCAACTTAAAAGATCAAAATATTACCTTAACTCAATCTGACTTACCAATAAGAAGCCTAGAAAGATTTAAAATTTGATTTTCTAATTAAATATTTTATATAGATTGTTATATTATACAACGATCGAGGGCAAATAACGCAATATTATAAATATAAATTTTATTGATACCAAAGCATATTTTTTTTGGCTTTGTTTTTGGCAAAGGGTAAAAGTAGGAGACAACGGAAAAATCTTTAATTTGTAATTTTAAATTTTTAATTATTTTGTTGATATACCAAGGCGAAACATAGAGATATAAAGTTAAAAATTTAAAGTCAGTAGTTAAAAATTTTTTAAGATTTATCCTAAAAATATTATCACGGATTATTTTGATATTTTTTTTATTTGGATGAAAAAGCCATTTTACCTTCATTATAAAAATTAAAACTGGATTAATCTCAACAGCAAAAAACTGAGTGTTAAGTTTTTTTTCATAAGCTTTTTTGGCGGCCTCAAAAATCACCACTCCATCACCAGCGCCTAAATCAAAAATTATTTGATTATTTTTTAAATCTAAAGCTTTGATAATTAGGGGTAAGTCTTTTTTATTTGAAGGGAAGTAGGGGATGGGTGAGAGTTTTGGATGGGAGAAAAGTAAAATAATAGTTAAGATAAAAAAAACAACAATAAAAAATGTTATTGACATAAGATTTATTTTTATTGTACACTAAAACAGTGAAGAAAAATATTCCTTCACAAGATTCTTCTTGCGCTTTATCGCCGGTTGACGGTCGCTACTTTTTAAAACTTCACGATCTCAGCCAATATTTTTCAGAAAAAGCCCTTTTTAAAAATCGCCTTTTTATTGAGATAAAATATCTAATTTTTTTATCTGAAGAAAAGATTATCAGAAAAATAAGTCGACGAGAAAAAAAATTTCTAGAGCAAATATTTGCAAAATTTAATAATCAGGATTTTTTAAAAATTAAAAAAATCGAAGAAATCATCAATCACGATGTTAAAGCAGTTGAGTATTTTTTGCAAGAAAAATTAGAAAAGACTAGTTTAGAAGACTTAATTACTTTTATTCACATTGGTTTAACTTCAGAGGATATTAATAACCTGTCTTATGGATTGATTTTAAAAAAATTTAAGGATCAAAAATTAATTGTTGATTTTGAAAATTTAGTTAATAAAATTAAAATCTTAAGTGGTCAATTCAAGAATCAGGTAATTCTTGGCCGAACACATTCACAACCAGCTGTTTCAACCACCTTAGGCAAAGAGTTTTTTAACTATTATCATCGTTTAAAAAAACAACTTGAACAGCTTAAAGATTTTCAATTTGAAGGCAAGCTCAATGGTGCAGTAGGCAATTTTAATGCTTTAAAGTTAGCTTTTCCTCAAAAAGATTGGTTAAAGTTCAGTGAAAGATTTATTTTATCCCTTGGATTGCAACCAAATCTATTTACGACCCAGATTCTTTTTTATGATAATTGGCTTGAGTTTTTTCAGATTGTTTATCTAGTAAATGGTATTTTAATAGATTTCTCAATTAATGTTTGGAATTATCTTTTACTTGATATCTTAACTTTGCAGAAAAAAGAAAAAGAAGTTGGCTCATCAACGATGCCTCAAAAAGTTAACCCAATTAACTTTGAGCAGGCTGAGGGAGTATTGGGTCTTGCAAATTCAATGCTCAATTTTTTTATACAAAAATTAACTCACTCACGACTACAGCGGGACTTATCAGATTCAATTGTTCGGCGATTTTTTGGCGAAGCTCTGGCTTTAACAATTCTAGGTTGGCAAAGTTTTGCTGCTGGTTTAGAAAAAATTAATCCAAATGAAAAAGCGATTAGCCAGGAATTGGAAAATCACTATGAAGTTTTAGCCGAGGCGATTCAGGTTGTTTTAAGGCTTAAAAAAGATAAAAAAGGTTATGAAAAAGTAAAAAAGCTAGTGAGAGGCAAAAATCTTCAAAAAAGTGATTATTTAAAAATTATTAAAAGTTTGGGGCTTGAAGACAATAAAAATTTAATTGATTTAACACCAAAAAAATACATTGGTGAGGTTAATAATTTAGTTAAGTTATAAATTATTTTTCAATTATATGATCAATCTTGTCATTGGCACTCAATGGGGTGATGAAGGTAAGGGAAAGATTGTTGATTTGTTAGGTGAACAAGCTGATTTTGCTGTCCGATTTCATGGCGGCAATAATGCTGGTCACACTGTTGTAGTCGCTGGTAAAAAATTTCCTTTTCATCTTATCCCCTCAGGAATTTTGCGTCCAAAAACAGTTGGGGTGATTGCCAATGGAGTGATCATTGATCCTCAGATATTAATTGGCGAGATTGAGTTTTTGGAAAGCCAGGGATTTTCATTAAAAAATAAACTGTTAATTTCTTCTCGATGTCATTTGATTATGCCTTATCATAAAGCTTTAGATGAAGCTTATGAAAATGCTCGGGGAAAAAATAAACTGGGAACAACTCGCCGAGGCATTGGTCCTACCTTTGCTGATAAAGTCAGCTATAATGGAATCCGAGTTTATGAGTTGATTAATTGGCAGCAGTTTGAAGAGAAATTTACTTTTCAGGCAAAAATAAAAAATAAAATTTTAAAGCTTTTTGGGGTAGAGCCAATTAACATCAAAAAAAGTTTAGAGAACTATAAAAAATATCGAGAAAAAATTATTCCTTATGTGGCGGATACTTTTTTAGTTTTAAAAGAGGCAGTTGAGTCAGGAAGAGAGATTGTTTTTGAGGGTGCTCATGGAGTGATGCTTGATAATGATTTTTCACCTTATCCTTTTGCCACAGGCAGCAATGTTATCACTGGCGCTGTCAATACTGGGGCGGGAGTAGTTTTGCCAAAAAATACTCATATTTGGGGGGTTGTTAAAGCTTATTTATCGCGAGTTGGTAGCGGATCTTTGCCAACAGAGATTTCTGATAAAACTGCTGATTTGATCCGCGAAAAAGGCTTTGAGTATGGGACAACCACAGGTAGACTAAGACGAATTGGCTGGCTTGATCTTGAAGCAAACAAGTTTGCCATTGAAGTTTGCGGGATAAATAAAATCGCTCTAACAAAGATTGATGTTTTGTCAGGACTCAAGGAGATTAAGGTTTGTGTGGGTTATCAGTATCAAGGAAAAATGATTAATTATAGCAGTTGTGGATATTTGGAACTGGAAAAATTAAAACCAGTTTATAAAAGTTTTGCTGGTTGGAGTGAGGATATCTCAAAGATTAGAAAATTTTCTCAACTGCCAAAAAATTGTCAAAATTATATCAGGTTTATTGAAGATTTTTTAAAAGTGCCAATTGAAATCATCTCAGTTGGTGCAGAAAGAAAAGCAAATATATTTAAAAATTTATAAGTTTTTTAAAATTATATGCTAAACATCAGAAAAAATCTTGGCTTAACTTTTGACGATGTGTTGTTGGTGCCAAAGTTAACTGCAGTTGAATCGCGATCTCAAGTGGATTTATCAACTCAATTGACTAAAAAAATCAAGCTTAAAATTCCTCTTATTTCTGCTAATATGGATACAGTCACAGAAAGTACTATGGCAATTGAGCTGGCAAAGTTAGGCAGGATTGGGATAATTCATCGATTTTTGACAATTGAGGATCAGGTGGAGGAAGTTAAAAAGGTGAAAAAAGAAAAACTGTTGGTAGGAGCGGCCATTGGTATAAGGGGTGATTATTTAGAGCGCACTAAAGCCTTGATTAAAGCAGGAGCTGATATGGTTGTTATTGACATTACTCATGGTTAAAGTGTTTTTTTGTTAAAAGTTTTGCTTGAGTTAACAAAAAAATTTTCGAAAATGGAGTTTATTGCGGTAATGTTACTACTGCTGAGGGTACTGAGGCAATGATTAAAAATGGAGCCTCTGCTGTAAAAGTTGGTATTGGCCCAGGAGCTTTATGCACTACCCGGATTGTCACTGGCGCAGGTGTTCCTCAACTAACAGTAATTGTTGAATGTAGTCAAGTAGCTAAAAAATATGATGTGCCAATTATTGCTGATGGTGGAATAAAACAATCAGGTGATATTGTTAAAGCGTTGGTAGCTGGGGCCTCAACCGTGATGATTGGTTCGCTTTTTGCTGGTTGTGAGGAAAGCCCAGCCTTAACTTTTTTTAGAAACAATAAAAAATATAAATTAACACGGGGAATGGCCTCGCTTTTGGCCAATCTCGATCGACAGAAAAAAGATGAGTCAATTAAGCGGGATTTAAAAAAATACAGTGCTGAGGGAGTTGAGGCGATTGTTCCATATCGAGGGACAGTGGCTGACTTAATTTATCAACTTTTAGGCGGCGTGAGATCAGGATTTTCTTATTGTGGAGCCAAAAATTTAAGTGAGCTTTGGGAGAGAGCTGAGTTTATTCAGATAACTCACGCATCACTGATTGAGTCAGGTCCTCATGATGTTGGAGTGATGTGAGTGGGCGAGGAGAGAGTCGAACTCTCATGAGGTTTTTGGGCCCTACGCGTCTGCCATTCCGCCACTCGCCCAAAGACACCATCTGCTAATAACATTTAGCATTCAATATCTAGGATTTTTATATTATACATTATAAAAATAAAAGAGTAATTTATAGAAATTAATAATCAAGGAAATTAAAATTGCTTATTACCTAAGTTGTTAAATTTTTATTAAGATCAAAATTCTTATCTAAAAAAATTGATTTTATCTGGCCATAATTTTATGTTTACTTTTGACTTTTTTCTGGATTTAATTTTAAATGACCTTGACAAATTTAGATGATATAGAATACTATTTTAATAGTAAAAAAATGAAAAAAAACTTCGATAAAATCAAATACTTTAATAAAACCATACTAAAAAAAACATCGTTAGTTTACTGCAGAATATTTTAAATAGCAATTTTTTTTAATTTTTAATTAATTTTAAAATATTAAATATTTTATAATTTTTATAAGTTAAAAACTTATCATTAAAATATATGTCATTACCGCATGGAGCCTTACCAGAACTTATTTCTCCTCATTTAAAAAAATTGATTGAAAAAACTGGAGGAATTAATGGACCGATTGGTAAACAATTTGTTGCTCAACCAAAGCTTGAGGCTCGCTACTATAACAAAGGTGATAAAGACCCTTTAATTGAAGATGAGTTTGAGGTTGCCCCTGGATTAGTTTATAAATATAAAGGCAAAATACAAAAAGGTAAAATAATTTATTACGGTCGAGCTCTTTGGACAATTACTCGATTTTGCTCAGCTTACTGCCGTTTTTGTACTCGAGGAAGAGAGGTTGGTTTGCCAGCAACTGTTTCTTTAAGTGAAGGAGGAGCTATAACAAAATCTCCATATTTAAATGATAATCAGATCAATCAAGTTTTTAATTACATAAAAAAAAGACCAGAGCTAAATGAGATCATAATCTCTGGTGGAGATCCTTTAGTAACTCCTCAAAATTATTTAGAAAAAATAATTAATGGATTGGTTTTGTTGCAGAGAGAAAATTATATTAGCATAATCCGAATTGGAACAAGATTGCCAATTAGTAATCCTTTTTTAGTTAAAGATTGGCACTATCAGATAGTTTCTAAAATTAAAAATCCTTTTTTAATGGTTCACATTAATCACCCGGAAGAAATAACAGAGGAAACTTTAGAGGTTTTAAATAATTTTAGAAAAAGATGTTTAGCAACAGTGATGAGTCAAACTGTGTTGTTAAAAGGTGTAAATGATAGCGTTGAGATTCTTTATCGATTGTTTACAAAACTAGCTGAAAATGGTATTCGTCCATACTATGTTTTTCAAAATGATCCGGTTTATTGGGCTAAACATTTTACAGTGCCAATAAATAAAGCTTTAAAGATCTGGGGAAAGCTAAGACCGATGCTTTCAGGAGTTGCTGCCACAGCAAGATTTGTGATTGATGTACCTCATGGATTTGGAAAAGTTTCTATTCCTGAAGGTAATGCTTGGGATGTAAAATATGATTATTACTATGACTTTAAGAATAAAAAATATTATTTAAAATAATTGATATAAGATTTTTTATTTTTTATCATTCAAAGCCCTAAGAAGTTATTTAATTCTATAATAATCATGCTAGGATTTATTTTTATTCTTTTTTTAACTATGTCAATTTTATTTTATTGACTAAATCTTTACATTAAAAAACAAATAAAAATTTACAAGACCTTAAAATTTAATAAAGAATTGATTCGGGTATTTCAAATTTTAAGATTTTTAAATTTTGTTGATTTGATAATATAAATAAAAAAATTTGACAATTAACAAAAATTATTATTAAATATTATTTACAGGAACTTATGAAAATTTATAAAAAAAAATTTAATAATATTCAAAATTTGATTCCCGTAAACGGGGATTTTTTTTTAAAAGATATAATCTCCTTAGATCAATTTGATCAAAGATCAATTTTTAAATTATTTAATGAAGTTAAAAAAATAAAAAAAAATTCTAAAAAATATTTTTCAATTTTAAAAGGAAAAATTGGTGGTTTACTATTTTTTGAGCCATCAACCAGAACATTTACTTCACACAGCGTAGCTTTTAAAAGACTTGGAGGGCAGACAGTTGAGTATCAAAATCCTTTAATTACCTCATCAGCTTTTAAGGGAGAGTCAATTGAGGATATGGCAAAGATGATGGAGCAGTATTGCGATATTCTAGTTATGCGTCATCCAATAAAAGGAACTCTTGAGAAAGTAGCTAATACCATTGATATTCCAGTCATTAACGCCGGTGATGGAATTGGTGAGCATCCTACCCAAGCTCTACTTGATATGTATACAATTTATGAAAAGTTTTGTACATTATCAGGGTTAAAGGGTTTGATAGTTGGTGATATTTTTAATGGTCGAACAGTTCATTCACTTATTAGAGGATTATCAATTTTTCCAAAAAATACAATTTACCTTTTGTCGCCTAGAGAATTAAAACTACCAAAAGAAGAATTATATTTTTATAAAAGTCGAGGGATAAATTTAATTGAAATTTTTTCCTTAAATGAAATTCCAGATGATTGTCATTTTTGGTATTGGACAAGAGTACAAAAAGAGCGTTTTATTGACGTGGAAGCTTATGAAAAATTAAAACTAAGTTTTATCTTAACCGAACAATTAGTCAAAAGAAGGGCTGGAAAGGATACCTTATTAATGCATCCTTTACCTAGAGTCAGTGAAATCGAAACAATAGTTGACAATGATGAAAGAGCGGTTTATTTAAGACAACAACCTCAAAATGGAATGTATGTTCGAATGGCTTTATTCAAATTAATTTTAGTTAAATACAAGAATTAATGATTGGGAAACTAATTTTAAAAAGTGGCTTAGAGTTTATAGGAAGAAGTTTTGGTTTTAAAAGATCGGTTGCGGGTGAATTAGTTTTTTCAACTGGGATGGTTGGTTATCCAGAAACTTTAACCGATCCCTCTTATGAAGGTCAAATTCTTCTAGCCACCTATCCGATTATAGGTAGCTACGGAGTCCCTGACAAAAAGTTTTGGGAATCTTCACGGATTCATGTTGCTGGTTTAATTGTTAATCAATATATTAATACGCCATCTCATTTTCAAAGTCAAAAAAATTTAGATCAGTGGCTACAAGAGGAAAAAATACCAGGACTTGAAATTGAAGATACTCGTTATCTAACTGAGATTTTACGTAATCAAGGAACACAATTAGCAAAAATAATTTTTGATAAAGATATTGATTTTGATGATCCAAATAAAAAAAATCTAGTCGATAGAGTTTCTACTAAAGAAATTTTAAAAGAAGGACGAGGAAAAAAAACAATTGTTTTGATTGACTGCGGAGTAAAAGAAAATATTAAAAGATGTTTATTAAAAAGAAATGTAAAGTTGATAACTGTTGCTTGGAATTATGATATTTTTTTGCTTAAAGAAAAAATTGATGGCGTGGTTGTCTCCAATGGTCCTGGTGATCCAAGAATGTGTCATAAGACAATTGAGACTGTAAAAAAAATTCTGGCAAAAAAATTACCTTTTTTGGGAATTTGTTTAGGTAATCAGATTTTGGCTTTGGCAGCTGGTGGAAGCACTTATAGATTAAAATATGGTCATAGGAGTCAAAATCAGCCTTGTATTGAACAAACGACAAAAAGGTGCTTTATTACAACACAAAATCATGGATTTGCTATTGATAAGGTGCCAAGCGGTTTTAAGACTTGGTTTATTAATGCTAATGACGGTACAAATGAGGGGATAATTCACGAGAAATATCCTTTTATGTCAGTCCAATTTCATCCAGAGGCTATGCCTGGACCAAATGATACAGAATGGATTTTTGATAAGTTTTTGGATAATCTATGATAAAAAAAATCCTACTTCTTGGTTCAGGTGCTTTAAAAATTGGTCAGGCTGGAGAATTTGACTATTCCGGCAGTCAAGCAATTAAAGCTTTCAAAGAGGAAGGAATAAAAACTATTCTTGTAAATCCCAATATTGCCACTAATCAAACTTCAAAAGGGATGGCAGATAAAATTTACTTTTTACCAATATCAGCTTATTTTATTGAACAGGTGATAAAAAAAGAAAAACCAGATGGAATTGTTTTATCTTTTGGCGGACAGACAGCTTTAAATTGTGGTATAGATCTTTATAAGAAAAAAGTTTTTGACAGGTATAATGTTCAAATTTTAGGGACACCAGTTGAAGCAATTATTAAAACCGAAGATAGACAAAAATTTGCTCAACATTTAAAAAAAATTAATATAAAAACGCCATTTTCCCAAGCTGTTAATTCAATTGAAAAAGGTCTTAAATTTATAAAAAAAATTGGTTTTCCAGTAATGATTAGATCTGGGTATTCTTTGGGCGGTTTGGGATCAGGTATTGCGAAAAATGAAGATGAATTTAGAAAAATTGCCGGCGCATCTTTATCTTTTTCATCAGAAATTCTTGTTGAAAAGTATCTATGCCAATTCAAAGAGATAGAATATGAGATTGTTAGAGATAAATTTGATAACTGTATATCAGTTTGCAATATGGAAAATTTTGATCCTTTAGGAATTCATACAGGTGATTCAATTGTCGTTGCTCCAAGTCAAACATTAACAAATTTTGAATATCATTTTTTACGAGAAAAAGCTATAAAAATAGTAAGAAGTCTTGGAATTATTGGAGAGTGCAACGTTCAATTTGCCTTAAACCCTAAGCCTTCGGGAACAAATTCTGTTTCAGGCAGGAAAATTGATTACTATGTAATAGAAATCAATGCTCGTCTTTCTCGGTCTTCCGCTTTAGCTTCAAAAGCTACGGGTTATCCTCTGGCTTATGTGGCGGCAAAATTAATTCTTGGCAAGCCACTAACTTCGATCATAAATAATGTCACAAAATTGACGCAGGCGGCATTTGAGCCAGCATTGGATTATATAATCGTAAAAATACCAAGATGGGATATTGAAAAATTTAAAGGCGCTGATGAGAGAATAGGTAGTTCAATGAAATCAGTTGGTGAAGTTATGGCTATTGGTAGAACATTTGAAGAGGCGATTCAAAAGGCGGTTAGAATGCTTGATATTGGTGTAGATGGAGTTATTGAAAATATATTTAAAGGTGATGAAGATATTTGGAAAAATATTAAAATTCCTAATCCACGAAGACTTTTTGCAATTTCAATGGGGCTATTAAAAGGATTTTCAATTAATAAAATTCATGAGCAGACAGGAATTGATCGCTGGTTTTTATACAGATTAAAAAACATTGTTGATCTAGAATTAAAATTGATAAAAAATAAAAATAAATTAAGTTTCAAAATTTTAAAGACATTAAAACAATTTGGCTTTTCAGATAAACATATTGCCAAGATAACTTCTAAATCAGAGTTAGAAATAAGAAATTTAAGAAAAAAATTTAAAATTATTCCTTCAATTTTTTCTATTGATACTTTAGCTGGGGAATTTCCTGCGAAAACCAACTATTTATACACCACTTATTGGGGAAGTCACCACGACGTTAAACCACTTGGGAAAAAAGGAATAATTATTTTAGGAGGTGGCCCATACAGAATTGGCTCTTCAGTTGAGTTTGATTGGTCCTGTGTTAATGTTGCTAAACGTTTAAATAAGTATAAAAAGAAATCAATTATTATTAATTGTAATCCGGAAACTGTTTCTACTGATTATGATATAAGTGACAGACTTTACTTTGAAGAGTTAACTTTTGAAAGAGTGGCTGATATTTATGAGTTTGAAAATTCATCAGCGATTATTTTATCTGTTGGTGGTCAAACTCCAAATAATCTTTCAGCTGAGCTGAATAATTACAATATTAATATTCTTGGAACAAAAGCTGAAAGTATTGATTTAGCTGAAGACAGAAATAAATTTTCTAACCTTCTTGATAAACTTGGGATTTTACAGCCAACTTGGAAAAATTTTACTAATCTTAATACTGCTTTAAAGTTTGCAAGTAAAGTAGGTTATCCGGTTTTAATTAGGCCTTCTTATGTTTTGTCTGGACTTGCAATGAGTCTTTGTTATTGTGAAGATGATCTGAAAAATTTTATTAAGCGGGCTGTTGAATTAAATAAAAAAAATTCTGTAACGATATCTAAATTTATTACAAATGCTCAAGAAATTGAGCTTGATGGTGTTGCTCAAAATGGCAAAATAAAAGTTTGCTCAATTGCAAATCACGTTGAATATGCTGGAGTTCATTCCGGTGATGCAACGATTATCTATCCAGCAAAGCAAGTCAAGTATTCTGCTAGAAAAAAAATAATGGAAATAGCTGAAAAATTAGCTGATGCTTTGAAGATTAGCGGACCTTTTAATATTCAATTTTTGGTAAAAGAAAGTAATGTATATGTTATAGAACTCAATTTAAGAGTCTCAAGAACTTTTCCTTTTATTTCAAAAGCTACCGGTGTCAACTTTGCTGAGATTTCAGTTGATGCATTTTTTAGAAAAGCAAAAGAATATCAAATAAAAGATCCAGATTATGTAGCAGTCAAAGTGCCTCAATTCTCTTTTGACAGAATTAAAGGTGCTGACCCAATTTTGGGAGTTGAAATGACCTCAACCGGAGAAGTTGCGTGTTTTGGAGATACCGTAGAGGAAGCTTATTTAAAATCATTACTCTCAACAGGATTTTTAATTAATAAAAAATCAGTTTTAGCGACAATTGGTGGAGAAGAAAATAAATTGAAATTTAGTGAGTCAATTTGTCATCTTAAAAATTTAGGATATAAAATTTACGCAACTGAAAATACTTATGAATTTTTAAAGAAAAGGGGTATAAAATCAATTTTTGTTAAAAAAGTTTCTCAGGGAGGCAGTCCGAATGTTATTGATATCATTAAAAATAAACAAGTTTGTTTTGTAATAAATTTAAGCGTTAACAATGATCATCAAAAAACACATATGGAAAAAACTGATGGATATTTAATAAGACGTGAGGCAATAGAAAATAACGTTGGCTTAATTACGGATTTAAATTTAGCTAAATTACTTGTCAGAGCTCTTGACAAATACAAAATGCAAGATTTAAAAATTAAAAGTTGGAATGAATATTTATGATAAAAATTCCCGGATTAATTGATATTCATGTGCATCTTCGAGATCCAGGTCAGACCGAAAAAGAAGATTTTTATACTGGGACATCAGCTTCTATCGCCGGAGGGTTTACAACAGTTATTGATATGCCAAATAACAAAATTCCAATTACTACCTTGTCAAGGTTAAAAGAAAAAATAAAAATTGCTAAAGAGAAAGTAGTCTGTGATGTGGGTTTTTATGCCGGAAGTTTAGGAGAAAATTTAGATGAATTAAAAAAAATAGAACCTTATGTTTTTGGCTTAAAAATTTATCTAAATGAAACTACTGGAAATTATTTAATAGACGTTGAAAAATTAAACAAAATTTTTAAATTTTGGCAAAGTGAAAAACCAATTTTATTTCATGCTGAAGAAGATGTCTTAGCTGATGTGATTGATCTGGCAGAAAAAATGAGAAAAAAAATTCATATCTGTCATGTTTCGTCAAAAAAAGAATTAGAATTGATTATTGAAGCAAAAAAAAGAGGATTAAAGATAACCTGTGGTGTTACCCCGCATCACTTATTTTTAAGCAAAGATTATGTTGAAAAATTGAAGAGTTTTGCAATGATGAAACCAAGCTTAAAATCAAAAAAAGATTTAGAGTATCTTTGGAAAAATTTAGATTTTATTGATGTTATTGAGTCAGATCATGCCCCTCATACTTTAAGCGAAAAATTATCAAACAATCCACCTTTTGGAGTGCCGGGATTGGAAACAACTTTGCCTTTATTGTTGACTGCTGTTTTTCAAAAAAAACTATCACTTGAAAAGGTAATTCAGCTATGCTACGAAAATCCAAAAAAAATTTTTAATATTAAAACTGATGATAATACGTATGTTGAGATTGATGAAAAAGAGCATTTTTTAATTAAAAATGAAGATCTGAAAACTAAAGCTGGTTGGACACCATTTAATAATTGGAGAGTTTACGGAAAAGTAAAAAGTGTTTATATAAGAAATAAAAAAGTCTATGAAAATGGTGTTATACTAGTTAAGCAGGGATTTGGCAAAATCTTATGATTTTTTTAAATACAAACATAAAAAATCTTAAATTCAAAACACCATTTTTAAATACCTCAGGCGTCTGGTGTACCAGTGAAAAAGAGATTGAGGCAGTTTTAAAAAGTCAGGCAGCAGGTGTGGTTTTTAAGACAATGACTTTGGAAAAAAGAGAAGGTAATCTTGAGCCGCGGCTTTTTTGGAATCAAGATTTTTCGATTAATAGTATGGGTTTGCCAAACTTGGGTGTGGATTATTACTGTCAAATCGCTTTAAGACTGAAAAAATATGGCAAGCCCATGATTGCCAGTTTTGCTGGATTTAAAGAAAAAGAGTTTTATCAGCTTATTGAAAAACTTGAAAAAGCGCCTTTTTCTGCAGTTGAGGTCAATCTTTCTTGTCCTAATCTTGAGGGAAAGGGTATTTTTGCCTATGATTTGGCTTTAAGTTTTAAAATTTTAAAAAATCTTCGTCTAAAAACCAAAAAAATTCTAGGAGTAAAGTTGCCTCCTTATTTTGATCGAGATACAATCACAATAATGGCTGAAAAATTAATTGAGCTAAAAATTGATTATGTCTCTCTTATTAACTCTTATCCATTAGGGACTGCCATTGACTGGAAGAATGAAAAGATGATGATAAAGCCAAATATTGGTGTTGGTGGATTGGGAGGGAAAGTTTTAAAGCCAATTAGTTTAGCTCAGGTAATTTTGTTTCATCAGATTTTAAAAGACAAAGTAGCAATTATTGGAGTTGGCGGGGTTGAGAAGGGAAGTGATGTCTATGAGTATATTTTAGCTGGGGCTAGGGCTGTTGGGGTTGGGACTGCTTTAATGCAGACAGGACCAAAAATTTTTGAGCAACTAAAAAAAGAAATGGAGAAAATTTTAAAAGAAAAAAAAGTAAAAAATATTAAAGAAAAAGTAGGTAAGGTGGAATTTTTATGATGTATTTAGTATAATTTAAAAAATTATATTAAATTAAATGCTTGGGACTATTTGGCTTAAAACCAGTAACAAGATAATTGAAAAAATTATTATCAATCTTTCTCAAAAATATAAAACTCCAATTTTTACTCCACACATTACTTTGATAAATGGATTTTTAGTTGATGATATTGATTTTATAATTAATATTGTTAAGGAAATTAAATTAAATCTAAAAAAAATTTCACTTAAAATAAAAGATATTAATTTTTCAGATATTCTAACCAAAACTTTATATTTAACATTTTGCGAAAACAATGATTTGAAAAGATTAAGAATAAAAAGTGAGAATATTTTTTACGATAATAAAATAGCATTTAATAAAGATTTTAATCCTCACTTATCTTTAATTTATGATTTTTTGAATGAAAAAGAAAAAAAAGACCTTGCTTTAAAAATTAAAAATCAACTACCAAACGAATTATTATTTGATGATTTAATTTTAGTATTAGAGGAAAAGCCAATTGAAAAACCAATGGATGTATCTAAATGGAAATATATAAATTTTTAAAAAAATAAATGAAAGAACTCACCATACCAGTTAATATAACCCTTGAACAAATGAAAAAATTACTGGCAGATGGGCAAATTAACTCGTTAAGAGTTCACAAAAGCTTGGATGATCATTCTGATTTTGATGGTTGTGTAACCAATCGTTATGGGATAGTTTCTAAACCTTGGGGAATACAAGGTTGGTATGAATTTTCAGTTGGAAATTCTCCATTTAGAATAGGGTTTGCTTTTATTGATAACTCAGAAGGCTCAAGCGAATTAAGTCAAAATTATCACAGCCATAATATCTCAGGAGAGACAGTTTTAATTCATGCTCAAGGTAAAGGTAATTATATTTATTCAAATGGTAATAAAATAGTTTTGCCCGAAGGTCGAAGTGCTTGGTATTTTCCTCCTGGTTGTCCTCATGACATAGTTACTGGACCAAACAACAGATTGACTACAACTGATCCTAAATTATTTATTTTTGGGCAGAGAAAGGATGATATAAGTCATAAATTTGTTGCTAAAGGTAATGATTTACCTTTTAAACTAGATGGGGAATTAGTAACTGTACCACCTTACAATTGGCAAGTTCTCTATAATCCCACCGCGGAAACAATTGAATTCTGGAGCAGGAGACTTCCAGCCAATAATTGGCAATTTATTGCTGTTAATCAAAATATACTTGAAGAGTTGATGAACAATTATAGATCATATAGATCAAATGGTTCAAAATTACTTGATGATTTTGCAAGAAAAATTATTAAAGGACCTTATAGAAATGAAGAGCTACCTTATGAATTCTTGTCAGATACTAATAATCTTTTAATTGCTATTCCTGGTTTTTCAATATTTGCTTAAATTTATGATAACTAAGTTTTTCAATAATTGCTTAAAAATTTATGAAAACTAAAGAAAAATTAATGCTTTCTCTTTTTAAAATTGGGGCGATTAAGTTTGGGTCTTTTAAATTAAAGTCTGGAATGATCTCACCAGTTTACATTGATCTTCGAGTTTTGGTTTCATATCCAAAAATTTTAAAATTAGTGGCAAAAGAGTATCTTAAAATTTTGCAAAAATTAGATTTTGATCGGATGGCAGCTGTGCCTTATACTGCCATTCCGATTGTTTGTGCCATTAGTTTGATTAACAATAAACCTTGGATTTATACAAGAAAAGAGGTTAAAGATTATGGTACAAAAAAAGCTTTTGAGGGTGAATATCAAAAAGGAGAAAAAGTAGTTTTGGTTGATGATATGGTGACAACTGGTGACTCAAAAATTGAGGCGATTGCGCCTTTGGTTGAGGCTGGATTGATTATCAAAGATATTGTCGTTTTGTTTGATCGTCAGCAAGGAGCCAGGCAGTTTTTAGAAAAAAAAGGTTTGCGGCTTCACTTTGCCTTTACTTTAAAGGAGTGGTTGGAGTTTTTATATAAGGCAAAAAAAATTGAAGGGGGAAAGTATGAGGAAATAGTTAAATTTTTAGGGTATAAAAGTGTAAAGGTGTAAAAGTGTAAAAGTATAAACGTGTAAATGTGTAAAAGTTAGAAAGTTTATAAAGAGATCTCGTGTCATTCCTGCGAAAGCAGGAATCCTTTTAAGTGCTAGATTTTAGAAGTTAGGTGATTTCTGGGGTTTATTATTTATGTTTTTCAATAAACTTCAAAAAATTGTTGAAAAAAATCAGTCTTTGATCTGTGTTGGTTTGGATAGTGATATTGAAAAAATTCCTGCTAAATTTTCTGATCAATACAGTTTTAATAAATATATTATTGACAAGACTTTTGATTTGGTTTGTTCATATAAATTAAACACTGCTTTTTATGAGGCTATAGGATATAAAGGAATTTTATCCTTAAAAAAAACCTGTGATTATCTAAAGGAAAAATACCCAGAAATTCCTATTATCATTGATGCCAAAAGAGGGGATATTGGTAATACTAATAATGGCTATGTAAAATTTGTTTTTGCTTATCTTGGGGCTGATGCAGTGACAGTTAATCCTTACTTAGGAAGCGAGGCTTTGGAGCCTTTTTTATCAAAAAAAGATAAAGGAATAATTGTTTTATGCAAGACTTCCAATCAAGGCGCTTTTGAGTTTCAGGATTTAAAAGTAAAAGGCAAAAAAGGCGATTGGTATTTGTATGAGTATGTAGCTTATCAGGTAGCCAAAAAATGGAATAAAAATAATAATTGTTTGTTGGTAGTTGGTGCCACCTATCCAAAGGAGCTTAAAAGAGTAAGGGAGATTGTTGGGGATAAGATGTGGATTTTAGTACCTGGAATTGGGGCTCAGGGAGGCGATATTAAACAAGTTTTGCAAGCTGGATTAAATAAAAAAGGGCAAGGGTTGATTATCAATGTTTCAAGAAGCGTCATATTTAGTAAAAATCCAAGAAATGAACTTAAACATCTAAAACATCTAACATCTAACCTCTAACATTTAACGTTTAACAACTAAAATTTAACATTTAACATCAAATACACAAAAATTATTTTCTTTTTTGGTTGTCTTCTTTCCGGCTGACAATGAGTTATTAGAGAAAGAATAAATAATCCTAGAAAAAAGTAAGTATCTAAATTTTCTTCAAAAAATTAGGTAAAAATTTAAAATCAACTCTTTATATTCACAAGCTACTTTTTAAAAATAAACAAATAGTTTTTTTATTGCCAAAAATCATAATTTTATTGTTTTTTAAATCTGTTCAACAATTTTTTTTAAGATATCGACAAACTTATCAATTTCCTCAGCAGTGTTGTTTATATGAAGACTGACTCTGATTGAGTTATCAATGAGATTATTTGGATTAAGGCATTTATTGATTGATCTTACTTGTATGTTTTCAGCATCTAAAATAAAAGAGAGATCATCAGATGATAATCCATTGATTTTAAAAGATATAATTCCATAGCCTGTGGCACATCGAGCATTAGCAACACCTGGTAAGAATTCAATTTTTTCAATATTTTTAAGTTTTGAAAGAAGATATTGGGTAAGATATATGTTTTGTTTATGGATGTTTTCAATGCCAATCTGGTTGATAAAATCAACCGCTAAATCTAGAGAGACAATACCAGTAATTGGCAGAGTACCTAAATCAAATTCCTTAATTGAAAGGATCTTTTGAGCTTTTTGATTTAAATATAAGATTCCAACTCCCTCTAAAGCAAAAAATTTGTGTCCAGCAAAAACTAAAGCATCAATCCCAAGTTCTTTAACATCAATTTTTACATGATTTGCGCTTTGAGTGGCATCTAAAAAGACAATAGTTTTTTCATCAATTTTTCCTTTTAGCTTTTCAGGTTCAGCAGCTAGTCCAAAAACAGGATGAATATGGGTTATAAAAATGACTTTTGTTTTTTGATTGGTTTTTTTTAAAATATCTCGCCAATCAGCATCGCCTGAGTGGGCAAAAATATCGTAGGGTATAAGTTTATAACCAGTTTTTAAAGAAGAAATAGATTCAACTAATGATTGATGATCAAAAGGACAATAAAGAATTTCTTCTTGATCATTAGATTTAGTTTTTAAAAGAATATCGACAAATTTTTTTATACCATCAGTTGATCCAAAGGTAAAAAATATTTCATCGGGATTGGCATTGATAAACTTGGCGATTTTTTCTTTTGTTGATTCAATTCTTTTTTTTAGGGAAAATGCTAGATTGTATCTGCCACGATATGGATTAGCACTAGGTTTTCTAAAATAATCTATTAACCCATCAATTACGTATTGAGGTTTTTGATTAGTTGAGGCATTATCAAAATAGATAAGATCTGGGTAATTTTTTTTGTAAGGAAAATATTGCCAGTAATCTTTCATAATTTAAATATTTATTTCCAAAGGATAATTACTTTCTTTCCAACCCAAAATACCTTTATCAAGATTGTATGCTTCATATCCCAATTTTCTTGAATAGGCTGCATATCGTTTAGAGCGATCGCCATTTGGACAAACAAAAATGAGTTTTTTATTTTTTGGAAAAGGTTTTGCGTTATCAAGAATTTGCTCGAGACTATCCTCTGGAATATTTATTGAGTCTTTGATGTGACCAAATTTAAAAGCAATGTTGCTTCGGATATCAATTATTAAGACATCCGTATTTTTTGTCATATCCAATACTTGTTTAGCATTTAGATTAGAGACTATATTATCATTAAAAGCAAATGACTTGATGCTGTTTGGTTTTGGTTGTTCATCAAAAATTTCTGGTCGATAATCTTTGTAGTATGAGAGATACCACTCAAATCGATCGCAAGCTAAAAATACAACCTTGACTTTATTTTTTGGAGGATTTTTTGAGAAAAATTTGATGATTGCTTGATAAGAAGCTCCACCTGTTGGGCCAATTAAAATCCCTGTTTTTCTTGATAGATTTAGTGAGCCATCAATTGCCTCCAAAGCGGTGATCTCTAAGAGTTTGTCATAAATTTTTTTTTCAAAAAGTCCAACTTCATAAATTTCTTTGTTATTTCTTATTCCTGGAATAACATCAGATCCAGCTGATATTATCCCAATACTTTTTAATTGTGGGTTAACTTCCTTAAGTCTTTGAGTGATACCTCTTGTTGATCCAGCAGTGCCAACACCACTAAAAAAATAATCAATACTTCCTAAATCATCGATGATTTCTTTGGCGGTTGTTTGATAGTGGGCATCAACATTTTTTTGATTAAAGTATTGATTAGTATAAACATATGTGTTTGGATGAGCACTAATCTCTCTTTCCACATGGACTAATGGATCATTTGGGTCATTTGGGTCATAGCACTGACTGCGGCCGGGTAGCTCCTCAATTTTTGCTCCCAAAAATTGCAAAATCATCTTTTTCTCGGGGTTTTTTATCCGATTAGTTATTGTTTTTAAATAAGTCCCATAAACTGAAGCGATAATCTGTAGAGCTTTAGCAGTATTGCCACTTGAATTTTCAATAACAATTTTTCCTTTTTGAAGGTCGATGATATGTTCTTTTATCATTGCCAAAGCCATTCTGTCTTTAAGTGAACCAAAAGCGTTGTAGTACTCTAATTTACAAAATAGATCAACATTTTCTAGTTGATGGGTTTCTTTTGAGATTTCAACAATTGGAGTGTTGCCGATTAATTCAAAAATACTTTTGTAAACCATATTAATTTTTTATTGAGTTAAATTTATAACATAATCTGTACCGTTATCTTCGATAATTAATCTTTTTGGTAATTTATGGTGAATAAATTGATTTTCTGAAAAATCCATTTTGTAGGCAGCTGTATTGATAAAAGCAAATACATCTTCTTCTTGGGGAGTAGCAGGGAAAGTCAATTGTCTTCTGAAGATAACATCGTTTTCAAGACATAGATTTCCAAAAATAAAAACTGGTTTTTTTGGGGCAGGTGATTGATGCTTTTGAATTAAGACGGGATCAATCATAATATCTTGATCAGCAGTTATGTTTTTATAGTTGCCATCAACTATTACTTTGATAAATTTTTCTTTTTCTTCAACCTCAATAATACTCATTAGAGTGATTCCTGCCTGATCTAGCATAGCTCTTCCAGGCTCGATGAATAAGTCAATCATCAGATCACTTAAAAGTTTTTTTGCTGTTTGTGAAAACTCATCAATATAAAAATTTAATAAACTATCTAGATAGCTAGTAGATTTTTTGGGTGAATAATAAGGATAAAAATTACCTTCGCCTCGAATTCTATTGTTGACAACATAAAAACCAAAATTATGATAGTTCCATAAATAGTCTTTATTTTCAAGAACTGCTTGTTGAATCTTCCAGATTAAATTTTCCCATTGATTTTTATCTTTGACATAGTTAATTCTGAAGCCACCACCGATATCTATAATTTTTACACTAATACCAGCGTTTATAAAATCTATAGCTAGTTTTAATAGACTTTTTATAGCAATTTGTTTTTCTGAATCTGAGATGGAATCAATATGAAAAGAAAGTCCTAAAATTTCAATCTTTTCCTTGTTTTCCAAGAGAATTTTTTTTAAATCATTAACTTGAGAATAATCAATTCCAAATCTAGATATATAGTTTCTTATTTTTATTTGTGTGTCAACAAAATTACTTAGTCTAACAATGATTTTTCTTTTTTGATTTGATGTTAAAACTTTTTTTAATTCAACAATTGAATCAACGCCAATAAAGCAGTTAAATTCTAGTGCTTTTTTTAAATATTTGGCATTTTTTGGACCATTGGCAATTACTTTTTTTGAAGGAAAATTTGCTTTGATGGCATTATCTAGCTCATCCTCAGAGCTTACCTCTATACCAATATTGTTATTTACAATGTATTTGATAATCTCAAAAGTTCTATTGGCTTTGTGGGCATAAAATATTTGACCGGAAAGATGATTTTCTTTATAGAATGATTTAAAATTATCAATATTTTCTTTAATGATTTGTGGAAATAACAAATGCAAAGGTGAACCATGTTTTTGTAAAAGATTAAAAATTAGCTCTTTTTTAGCTAGAAAGCCAAAAATTTTTGGGTGAATGATTGGATTTGAAACTGGTATATCTGCAATATTCATGATTTATGATTTCTTGGTGAACTATATAATATTAAAATTTAAAACTTGGGTCAATTTGAGTGGAGATATCACCGACAGCTCTTTTAACATAATCAAGTTGGCTGTATTTTAGGTGTAAATCCTGCAGTTTTTTTAATCTTGTATTTTCGTCAACTTTATTTTCTTCAGTTATCTTTTTGATATTTACTAAGTTATTAAAATCTTCATTATCAAGCATATCTAAACTTATTGCAAGCCCTTTTTGTCGAGCTGATTTTATTTTTGGGCTTTTTTTAAAAACACCAAAAAGTTTGTTGCCTATTTTTTCTTTTAAAAACATTAAATCATCATTATTTTCAATTTTATTACCTATCACAAGCAATCTTGAATCAACCTGAGCTGATTTACTTAGTTTTAAGTATTGATAGAATACCTCAACACTTTCAAGTGTTGGCTCAAGAATTAAAAAAAGAGTATCAAATTGGGCATGTAAAGTATTGGCAAAAGCATCAGTGCCAGCAACCATATCAACAACAATCCAATCGTTTTCAAATAAGATACTGTGGGTTAAGATATTTTCTAAAATACTTAAATTAGTGTGATAACAGCTTGTCCCAATAGCTTTTTCTTCGTAAGTTCCCACATACATAAAATAACTTTTATCGCCAATTTTTTTTGCAAAATTTTTTATGATGTAATTTTCATGATCAATTTTTAGAAAATTTGAACCATTTGCAGGAGGGGTAGTTTTGTACATATGATTAACTGACATAATTCTTTTGTTTTTACCTATTAAATATTTTTTAATTTGTATAACATTATTACTTTCAGATATCGGTGACAGTGAACTAATATCAATACTCAATAATTTTGGAATATGAATATTTAAATCAGCATCAATAATAAGAAGATTTTTATCCAGTGACATTAAATATAAAGAAAATAAAGAGGCGATTGTGCTTTTACCTGCGCCTCCTTTACCAACAAAAGCAATTCTCATAAAAATAATTTTATTGCAACTAAGTCGCATTGTCAAGCTTGATTTGAGTTCTTTGACATATTAAAATAGAGTTTTGAGTTTTATGCTAAAAACCTCTTTTGCAAAACTAAAATCAAAAGATCAAAAGCTTATCAGTGAGGCAGAAAAAGTTTTAAAAAATAGTTATGATCCTTATTCTCAATTTTATGTTGGGGCAGCGTTGTTAACAGAAAAAGGGAATATTTACTTCTTTGGGAGTTTGTCGAACTAAACAAAAGCAATATTGAGATTTTAATATCAGACTCTGACAAAAAGAAGGTCCTTATTACCTCCATTAAAGAACTTCACCCAATAGGTTTTGGTCCAAGGCTTTGTTTTGGAAAATATAAAAGATATTTAAAATGAAAATCATCTGCGA
>CAYUCK010000006.1:0-28698 GCA_964443335.1 uncultured Gammaproteobacteria bacterium
GGGATATAGATGCTGGCAAATTTTTTGGCAATTAATTCTTGTTGTTTGGCAGTTAGCTGGGCGATTTTAGAGCGAGCTTCAGTTATTTGATTGTTTAAAATACTTGACTGTTTATCAATCTCATGTTTTAGATAGCTTAAACGACTTTTTTCTTGCTCTAACCTCTTTTTTGTTTCTTCTAAATTTTTAATATATAAGACAATTTTTATGATCGTGTCTTTATCTTGGTTAGCAAGTGATTGCTGATAAAAAAAACCTTTGATTGACTGGGAAAGATTATCTCCAGTTAAAAAAGAGATAAGACTGATATTTTGTTTGTTAATATTTTTGTAAAAAGAGCGGGCGCGCTGATTTAAAATCTCTTTTTGATATATTAGGGCTTGCTCGCCTTTTTTAACATCAACTTCTTTTTGGTCGATTTCTTTTTCTAGGTGAAAAAACTGATTTTTGATGTTGTTTAGTTGCTGAGAGAGTTGTTGGTAGGTTTTTTCTTTATTTTGAAGGTCTTTTTTCAAAATCTCAAGTTGCGTTGTCACCTCATCAAGCTCATCTGCCTCGATAATAAAAAAAGGAAAACTAAAAATAAATAAAACTAAAATCCAAAAAAAGACCTTTTTCATAGGTTAATTATAAAATATTTAAAATTTAATTTAAAAAATTACAGATATTTATTTGTAGATAATTTTTATGTTAGTTTATGAGATTATTTTCCTCTAAATATCTAAATACAATCTCTGCTAGTTCTTGATGACCTAAAATATTTATTGATTGAATTTTTTCAAAAAAATTAATGTTATTATTAGTAAAATCTTTTAAATTCAATATAAATACTTTTTTATGTCTTAATAACTCATTTTTGGCCTCATTAGGAATATCGTAAAGACTGACAAAAATTAGTGGACCTTCATATAAATTAAAAAACTCTTCTATTCTTTGTTTTTGATAATTATTAACGTTAATCTTTTCTTTTTCTACTTTTTTTTTGTAATCTTCAAGAGTTAATTGCCATGAAGGGAAGTACTTTCCTTGTTTTTTTAATTCTTCCTTTTTTTTCTCATCTTTTTCTAACCAATAATATTTTTCAGTTAAAGGAATAAAAATTTCATTGATTCGATAAAAGTCGTTATTCATCCAAATTACTAAATCCGGTTGATATTTTAATCCTTGTCTTCGAAATCGCTCTACCTGATAAGCTAAATCAAAACTATGATAGGCTAAATTGATTATTTCGACCTTTTTATACTTTTTTTGAAGATTTTTATTTGAAATTTGAAAGTTAATTTTGTCTTCTAGTTTTTCTACCCAATTATTTTTAGTATCAACCAAAAATCCAAAAGCATGACTATCACCAATTACCAAAATTCGAAAAACATCTTTTGGTTTTTTTACTGAATAATCAAAGCGATCATTAAAACCTTCATTATTTAACGTATAAATTGCCTGATAGGGATTATTTTTACTAGATTCCTCTTTTCCTTTTGTTATTGGGGCTTGGTAATAGCGATATCGGCAGTAAATAATTTCTTCTTTCTGACAAAATTGATAAACTTCATCTTCAAAAGCTTTGTTCATCCAAAAAACTTGATTTTTGAACCGTTCAAAAAAAAGAAAAAAATAATTTTCAGCTTCATTTTTACCATCAACCTCTTTTTTTAATTGATAAACACGAATAACAACATCTAAAGGAGGAAAAAGATTGTTGTCGGTTATTTTTTGAGCAAAAAACAAAGCCTTTTTCTTATCTCCAATCTCAATCCAAAAATTAGAAAGGTAATTTAATGAAGAAAGAGAAAGTGAGGAAAAATGATAATATTCATCAGCCAATGTTCTAGCCTTATTAATTTTATTTGTTTTTTTGTAATAGTTTATGATTTTCTGAAATGCTTGGTGATTAAAAGGAAAAAAATAAAAACTAATTTGAGAATATCCTATTGTATTAAAAATCAAACCATTAATTTTTAAAAAAATAAAAATCATTAATACCAAAGAAAACCAAGGATAAAGAAAAAAATTTTTTTGTTTATCCCTTTTTATTGAGAGACCAGCTAGAGTAAACCATAAAAGAAAAACACCATAAATTGAATAAGTATAATCAGTTAAAAAGTTTAATGTTAAGTAAAAAAACAAAAAGTAAATTGGTTTTTGATTAAAATCGATATTTTTTACAATATAAATAAAAAAAGATAAAAAGAAAAAAAAACCAAAAATACCTGTTTCTGTCAAAATTGTTAATGGGAAATTTAGAGCTGAGGATATTTGTTGAAGATTTTCGCTGACATATTTATTTGATGGATAAATAAAATTACCTAACCCCCAACCGAAAAGTGGTTTTTCTAAAAAAGCATTTATTGCTTGATGAAAATATTCAGGTCGATTTGAAAGAAAACTTCTTGGTTGAAAATTTACAAAGTTATATACTGGCGATAACAAACTATTAAGATATGGAAGATTAGCAACTTCTTTTTGAGTAAATAAAAAACTTAAAAAAATAGCAAAAAAAATTCCAAAAATAATTTTTTTAACTTTTTGAATAACTCTAACTTTACTTGAAAAAATCATGCCAGCAATAATTAAAAAATCAATATAGGCAGAACGGGAAAAAGACAAAATAAAAAAGGGTAAAAAGAGTAGCAAAAAAACTAAATATTTTTTTTCTTTTTTTTGAATAAAATCATAAAATAACCAAACCATTACCATTCCCAAAAAATCACCTAAATGATTATGATTTGGATATAAAGGAAAAATTAATTGTAAGGCAGTTGGTTCAAACCAATTTTTCGGCAAAATTGATATTAGAGAAAAAATTAGACCTAAAAAAATCAAAATTTTTTTAAGGTTTTTTAGAATTTTTTCTTTTTCATTAAATCCTAAAATTAAAAGAAAAAATGCTGAAAGATAAAAAAACAAGTGATTAATCGTATTTATTTTATCAACTGAGAACCAAAAAGAAATTGAAGAAAAAATAATAAAAAAAAGATAATTTAAAAAAATTGAAAACGGAATAAAAATCTTTTCTTTTATAAACTCCTTTTCCAAATAATAAAAAGCAGGTATAAGAGAATAAATAAAAAAACTCACTTCTTGATTTAATACCGTTGTTGCCTCAAGAAAAAAATTAAGTAAAAATATATAAAAAGTAAGCATATTGACTTAAAATGAACATTTTGATAATCTAATTTTAAATGAAAAAAATATTTTTTTTTATAGTTGTTTCTCTATTTTATTTGTTTTTGCCAAATGATGTTTTTGCTCAACATGCATGTAATGAGCCTTGTGGCGGTGCCGCCGATATTACTTGCAGTGAAACCACCGGTCAACTTACTTACAACCGGGGCAGCTGTAATTCAGGATTAGCTTGTCATTCAGGTTCTGGAAATCGCTGTCGCAATCCTTATTGTCCGGGCCAAACCAACTGCGTTTGTCCTAAATTCACTATTCAGGGCATAAAACAACCTAATATAGACCCTTTTTCAAATCAGCAAGTTTTCTTAGATGGAGTTAGTCCAATCACCAGTATTCCGTATTTTTTTACTAATGTAACTGCTAACACTGTTCATAGAGTAAGCGCCTCAAAACCACCAGGTTCTTCTGTTGGTTACACTATTTGCTATGATGATATAAACTGTCATTCTAATACACCAACGCTTAGAGAAGAGGTGTATATATGTACTAATCAAGCTCCTGATCGTGTCACTGATTTAGTCGACTTGTGGTGGCATTACACTCCTCTTATTCCAAATTGTAAAGATATTAAGGTTAATAACCGTGATTTACCATATACAGTTTTAAAAGGTGATACAGTAAATTTATCTGCTGTATATGAGAATTATAACGGACCATTAACAGATGTAGGGATGGTTGTTAATCCTCAAGGTAGTTGTTCTTTTACTCCTTTAAATATCGCTCAAAGTGGTGGATCAGGAACTCATACTTTTTCTTGGACACCCACCCAAGAAGGTGTCTATGATGTTTTTTGTCGAGCTTGGAATGATGGAATTGCTGAATGCCGAGGGTTATGTGTTGATGGACCGCCTCGATATCAATGCCATGGTCCATCAGCATGGGGGACGATCACGGTACAGAATCCTGGACCATGGTATAAATTAAAAAATACTTCCTTAAACAAAGTCGGTAGTCACAATATTTCCGTAGTTCAAAATGTTAATAAATTTACTGATAGCGATCAAGATGATACAAATCAACGGTATGTGATTATTAGTTCTCGTATTTCTGATCCAGGTCTTATTTTAACAACTGATATTTACAATCCGGGCCCAATTTATAACCCAATACGAGCAAGCAGAAAAAACTGGTACTCAAGCAACTATCAAAGTTTTAGGCAGACAATGATTGATAATTTTTACCAATATGTAGTTTCAAGAAAAGAAAATAAAACAATAAATGATATTTCTGAAATTAACAAAAACGGTATTTATATTATTAAAAATGATAATTTATTAATTTCTACCCAACCACCAGCTTATGATTTTATTTTAATTGTAAGAAATTCATCTAATAGAGATTATGGTGGCATTAATGTAAATGTCGATAATTTTAATCAACAACTTAAATCAGTAATGATTTTAGCTAAAAATATTAGTTTTTCATCTGTTGTGAATTATGCCAATGGAATTTTTATCGCTGAAAATATTAATTATCAAACCAATAATGGTTTAAAAATAACAGGAAATTTAATATCAAAAAATTCAGTAACCCTTCAATCACGTACAGATAATACCAGACCCTCGTTATTTATAGTTTTTTCTAAAAAAATGTATTTAGATTTATTACTAAATTTATCAATTGCAAGATATGATTGGCAACAGTCACAGTAAAATTAAAAAATCGCAAATTTTATTAATTATAATAATGATGATTTTTACCACAATGACTATTTTTCTTAGTATTACTTTTCAGTCAAATACTCAAGTTCAAATTTCAAAACTTGAAGAAGAAAATCAAAAAGCTCTAGCGGCGGCTGAGGCTGGTATTGAGGTGCTTTTAAAAGATCAGTCAACTGGTGTCAATTTTCTTTCAGAGAGTTTAATTAATTTTTCTGATGAGGTTACTGTGCAAGCCAGTTTAGAGAATACTACCAAAAATAATTTTACTACTCCTTTACTGAAAAGAGACGAAAGTTATACCTTTTATTTATCTTCTTATGATAAACAAAGTAATAGTTTTTCCTCATCGATACCTCAAAACATAGAAATTTGTTTTAATCAAAATCAAGCCTTAGAAATTACTTTAATTAGAACTGATGCAGTAAAAAAATATGTGGTTGATGCTACCGGACAGATTAATAATGCTGCATCAGCCTCAAATATTTGTTCCAATAACCAATATGGCAAATCTTATACAATTGCCTCAGCTGATATCTCCAACAATAGTCAACTTTTAATTATCAGAAATCTTTTTGCTGATGGCAAAATCTATATAAAAGGCCAATCAACCTTGCCTCTTCAAGGAAAGACAATTGTATCACAAGCAACTACCAAAACTTCAGTTTCCAAAAAAATCACTCTTTTTCAATCATATCCGCAGATACCAGCAGCATTTTTTTATACTAGTTTTTAGAAATAAATTTTTTTATAATAGTTTTTATAAATATATGCATAATATTTTTATGAGAAGAATTTTTTTAAATTTAATCATCATTTTTCTTGGTTTTTTTATTGTTCAAAAAACTTATGCCTTAATATTATTTGATATAGTTGGTCCAGAAGGCCAATTGCAAAGTGGTCAAGAAGTAATTTTTACTATCAATATTAATACAGATGGCAAATCATACTCCTCAGCTATGATTGGTATGACATATGATACACAGTATTTACAATATGTTTCAGTTACCCCTGGTAATACTTTTACCACAATTACAATGACACCAGCTGGTAATGGGAATATGATTATTAATGGGTCATCAGCTAGTCCTTATTCAGGAACAGGCGTTTTTGCTTATGTGACTTTCAAAATCATTGCCACTGCTCCTGGATCAACCAAACTTTGCGCTCTTTACAATCCTGATGTTACTCCGACATCTCCTCAATCAACTTTAGCCTCACAGCTAACTAATCCACCCACACAGCTAACTAATCCACCCACACAGCTAACTAATCCACCCACTGCTTTACCCAAGGCTGGTGTTTTTTCATTACCTAATCAAATAGTGCTGGGGATTTTATTTTTAGCTTTAGCTGGGATCGGTTTTGCTTTCTTTAAAAAAATATAAAAATAGGATAGAATAATTTAAAAGATATGAAAAAAGTAATTTTCTGCCTGTTGTTTTTAGTTAGTTTTTTTTGGTTTGATTTTTCGGTTTTAGCTGAACAAGTTAATCCAGTGCCAACTGCTCCAGTTAGGGCTTATCCTTGTCCAAAAGAATTAGAAGAAATTTATAGTCAGCGAGGTGAAATATGTACGACTGACTATAATGAATTTTTAAAAGATCCCGTAAAAACTCATTTCTGGACTGATGATAAAGAGGTGACTATTGTTGGTCGATCTAGTGAACGTGCTAGACAGTTTATTTACTGGGTACTAAGTCACCCTTCAATTGATAATCATCCGACTCTTTTAAAAATCTGGGCAACTGTTCGCAATACTAGCTATTTTTTTATTATTCTTGTGGCTGCTTTGCTAGGGTTGGGAATTATTATTGGTCAAAAGACAGACTTTGAAATTGGAATAAAAATTACTCCATCAATAACCAAAATTTTTATAGCTCTTTTTTACATTACTTTTTCAGCGACAATTTTTTTGTCAATTGTTCAATTGTCTGAGGTATTAATGAAGTTTTTTATTGAAAATCTAGGTGGAAAAAATCTATTTAATACTTATTTCAACGGCGAGAGTCAAGAGTCAAATTATTATACTTTTTATGGTTTAAAGGATCTAAATTATGGTGCGCAGGAGTGGGTTAGAAATCAATTATTCTTTTTAAAGTTAACTGAGATTACTTATTATATTTTGGGAGGAGTTTTTATTTTAAGAAAAATTATTCTTTGGTTTTTGCTTTTCGTTTCACCATTTTTAGCAATACTTTTTGCTTTTTCTTTTTCAAAAAATATTGGTTGGATATGGATTGGGGTTTTTTTTCAATGGGTTTTTTATGGCCCTCTTTTAGCTTTATTTTTGGGTGGTTTAGCAACTATTTGGCAAAATGGCATTCCTTTTATTTTTGATTTTTCAAGAGCTGGGACATTTGATGGAAATGTTTTTCCAATGGCAACCAATATCTTATGGGGTGGGCCGGCGCAAAAACTTTCTTGGCTAAATAATGTTAATTATATTGATACCTATGCTGAGTATTTGATTTGCTTAATTATGCTTTGGACAGTGATTGTTTTACCTTGGTGGCTTTTGCGGACTTTTAGGGATTATTGTTGTGATGGAATTAATGCTATTAAAAATATTTTATTAACTAATTTTGGCCCTGGAAAAGCACCACCCCCGAATCCTCCTTCAATAGCGCCAAATATATCGCTGCAAACTTCAGCTTCATTAAAAAACGAAACTATTGTTAAAACAAAAATTGAAACAATTGAGGAGATTAAAAAAGCAAAAACTGAAGATATCACTCATTCTCTTAATATCAAAGTTAATAACTTAGCTGATATAGCCCGCTTTGAAACCAATAAACAAGCGGCTCAAAATATCCAATATTTAAAAAACCCGACTCAAGCAGCAACTGCGAGTGATAGACAAAAATACATGAATATTAGATATGAGTTATCAAATCGAGCTGCAAAAGCTGATCCATTAGCTAGTCGGATTGTGACTTCAATTTTCTCATCGACTCAGCAACAATCCAAGATTAAAGATACTATATTAAACACCTTGCCAAAAACGGTTATAAAACAAGTAGTTTCTTATCAAGTCAAATTACCTGAAGAAAAAGTTAAATCAGTATCCAATACTTTAGCAAATTATCTTTCTAAAAATAATCAACTAGTACTCCAAGTTTCTCAAAAAACAAATGTTGACGGGGAAAAAGTAAAACAAACAATAAATTTAGTTCATCAGTCACTTGACGCAACACCGATTCAAGCAGTTGAAAAAATTGCTCAAGAAGTAAAACTCGATAAAGAAAAAGTTGCTCAAGTAGTTAAAGAATATGCTCTTGCTATTAAATCTGATGAAAATCTGACAAAAGAGGTGGCCGAAAAAGAAAATATAAAACCTGAGGAAGTAAAAAATTTAATCGATACTCAAACACCACTTATTACTGACCCAGAAAAAAACATTGACCAAGCAGTGATTGTTCCAAAAACTATCTCTATTGATGAATATGAGCAGGTCAAAAAAATGTGGCAAAATCAATATGAAAAAGGTGAAATCCCAGTAAGTGAAAATATTAGAACTCGAGATCAATGGGTGGAAAAAGATATAGTTTTTATTACCAATACCTTAAACAAACTTTTATCAGATAATCAAGAATTAAAACAACAAGGATTAGATGAAGTTGGTTATATACTACCAATTTTTATGATCAATAATCTAAATGGTGAACAGTTAGTCACCTATTTAAAAGCAAAACTTCAAGCTGCCAAAACTGTAAAAGCCTTAATTGATAAAGAAAAAGAAGTTACTGAAAAGCTTAAAGCGCAAGCGGAAAAAATTGAAGTATTTGTTTCTCGAAAAAAAGAAGAAGCAAAAACAATGGAGATGAGTAAGCAGGATAAATTAAATCCTTGATAAAATCTTTGAGATGATTTATTTTTTTTCAAAAAATAAAGTGACGGTGGAACTGACGGTTTGAGTACCTGGTTCAAAAGAGGTCATAGTTTCGCCTGCTCCTCCAATTTTTGAAAGGGTCATTGGATAGTTATAATCATTTTTTGATTCAACAATATTAGTGATTTTTCCCAGTTTTATTTCTAAACTTTTTGCTAGTTTGTAAGCTTCGGATTTAGCATTGTCAATGGCAATTTGGCGAGCTTGTTGTTGATATTTTTCTGGATTTTCTATTTCAGAGCTAATTCCATAAATTTGGTTGGCACCCGCAGCTACTACTTTTTCAGTAACTTCAGATAATAGTTGTTTATCTTTAATTTTAATTCGCAAATTTACGTTTCCTGAATAACCAACCACTTGACTATTGCCATCTTTATCATAAATAGTTTTTGGATAGATTGAGTAGTTGGTAGTTTTAATATCTTCTTTTTTAATTCTTAAATTTTTTATTGCTTGAACAATTTTTTCATTAGTTGAGTTGATTTGATCTTGGACTTCTTTAACGGTTTTTTTATTGTCAACATATATGCCAGTTGAGATATAAAAAACATCAGGAACTGCCTCAACTTTTCCTTGACCAACAACTGAAAATTCTGCAGTCTGAGTGCGAGTGGTGATAGTTAAGGGATATGAGATATCAAAAATTTTAATTAACCAAAATATAGATAAAACAAAAATTGAAAAAATTGACAGTTTTAAAAAAGATCTAAAATTATCCATCTTAATAAACTATAATATAAAAATATGAAAATAATCAACAGAAGATTTTATCGCGATTATCGGGAAATTGAAAGTTTTGATGCAGGGATTGTTTTAACTGGGGCTGAGGTTAAATCAGTAAAAAATGGTGGGATAAGACTTGAGGATTCATACGTAAAGATTTTAAGCGATGGTCCTTATCTAATTAATGCCAGTATAGCTAACTATAAATTTAATCCTGATAAAAACTATCAACCAACTCGCTCAAGAAAACTACTTCTGAAAAAAAAAGAGATACTAAAAATTGCGGTTTCAATGAAGTCTGGTGGCTTGACGATTGTTCCAAAAATGTGCTATAATAAAGGTGATTTAATTAAACTTGAAATTGCTTTGGTTAAAGGTCGAAAGGATATTGAAAAAAGAAAATTAGAAAAACAAAAAGATATAATTCGAGCTATTGAAAAAGAGATCAAAGATTATCGATTAAGTTAAGAATTGGGGATGACAGGAATCGATGGAAAAATCGCACTTTTATAAATCGTCGAAGCGCGCCTGATGCGTCAACACGGAAAAAATAACTGCTAGAGAGTTAGCAGAAGCAGCTTATTATGCTCGAAATGCTAACTATGCTTATGCATATGTTAACTAATAGAGCATAAATAAGCGCTCTCTTTTTAGATTTTTTCCGGTTTAATCTAAAAAGGGATAAACCAACCGGAATAAGATCTTAAAAAGTTTTTGGTTGTATTTAAGATCGATAAATTTAAACCAACCGTCTTACACTGTTTTGATTGTTTTTGCAGGTAAGACAAGAGTTAAAAACAATCTATCTTCGACTAAAGGTTTATAAAAGTGTTTTTCCAGACTCCGGTTCAATTCCGGACATCTCCACCAAAAATCAACTAACTTCTAACCTCCTTTAATACTCTAATTAATGCTTAGTTTATTTTTTTTCAAAACATTAAAAACTAGTAAAATATAGTTTATGTCAATTATTGCTGATCTACATCTTCACTCAAAGTATTCACGGGCTGTGTCCCAGAATATGGATTTGGAGGAAATCGCCCGATTTGCCTCTTATAAGGGGATAAATTTAGTAACAACCGGTGATTGGACTCACCCACTCTGGTTTACTGAAATCAAACAAAAATTAAAAGAAACTGCCCCAGGTATTTATCAATTAAAAACAAATTCAAAAGTAAATTTTTTATTAACCACTGAGATCTCAAGCATTTACACAGATAAAGGAAAAGTTAGGCGTATTCATAATTTAGTTTTTTCGCCCTCACTCTCAGTCAGTGAAAAAATTATTAAAGCTCTTCATCAATATGGCGCTAATCTAAGCGCTGATGGCCGACCAATTATTGGTTTATCAGCAAAAGAGCTACTGCAAATGATTATGGAGGTTGATGAGCGCTGTTTTTTAATCCCCTGCCATGCCTGGACGCCATGGTTTTCCCTTTACGGCTCAAAATCTGGTTATGACTCAATTGATGAGGCATTTGAGGAGCTTTCAAAATATATTTATGCTGTTGAAACTGGTCTGTCAAGCGATCCGATTATGAATTGGCAGATAAAAGAGTTAGAAAATCGATCCTTGGTGTCTTTTTCTGATGCTCACTCTGGCGCCAAGCTTGGCCGCGAAGCCACAGTTTTTGTCTTTAATGATCCAAAAGAAAGTTTTTTTTCATATGATGATATAATTGGCGCAATTAAAAAAAATTCTTCTTCAAAATTAAAAATTGGCTATACAATTGAGTTTTTTCCTGAAGAAGGCAAATATCATTGGTCAGGTCATCGAGCCTGTGGTGTTCGACTTTCAGCAACTGAAGTTTTGGAAAAAGGCGAAGTTTGTCCTCGTTGTGGTAAGCCATTAACAATTGGCGTTGAAAATCGAGTTTTAAAATTAGCTGCCAAAAAAATAAGCAATAATGATTTGATTTTTGTAAAAAATAAAGTTGGCTTAACATTTGTTGCTGATAAGCAAAAAAAACATCGGCCATTTGTCTCGATTGTTCCACTCTTGGAGATTTTAACTGAAATTAATAATGGATCACCAACCAAGGCGCAAAAACAATATTTTGAATTAGTGTCAAAGGCAAGTGAGTTTGATATTTTATTAAAAAAAACTTATGATGAAATAGAAAAATTAGGTGGAGAAAGATTAAGACAGGCAATTGCCATAGTTCGCGAAAGAAAAGTGCATGTTTCTCCAGGTTATGATGGTGTTTTTGGTGTAGTAAAAATTTTTTCAGAACAAGATGAAAAACAAAAAAGAAATATCCAAGAAAATCAACAAACTCTTTTTTGAAAAAATCAATAATATTCTTTTTTTATTAATTATTTTTTTCCTTCCCAGCCAATTTGGTAAATACTTTTTTTTTGACTTTTCTTATCTTGATGGGCTTAGAGTTGATTATCTTGCAATTAAGATTTTTTTTATCGATATTTTGATTTTTGTTTTTTTTATTTTAAATTTTAAAAAGATTTTCTTTTGTTTAGTTAAAAAAAAATTTCTATTCTTTAGTTTTATTTTATTTTTAAATTTACTTATAGCAAAAAATAAATTTTTAACTGGTTTTCAAATAATTAAAATTTTTGAGTTTTTTATCTTATTTTTTTTAGCAAAAATTTACTTTTTAAAAACAGATAAAAATTCAATTTTACTTGCCTTATTTTTTTCTTCATTAATTGAGGTTTTTTTATCAATTTATCAATTAGTTTTTTCTTACTCAATAGGTGGAATATCTTATTTTTTTGGCGAGCGATTATTGTCACTGTCAACTCCGGCAATTGCCAAAATTATTGTCTTTGGAAAGGAATTTTTGCGGCCTTATGGCTCTTTTTCTCATCCTAATTCTTTGGGTGGCTTTTATTTGCTTTTATATTTTTTTGTCTTAACACAAAAAAATTTTCAAAAAAATATTATCTTAAAATGGCTGACTCTTTTAAATTTTAATGTATTAGTTTTTCTTTCCTTTTCAAAAATCGCCATTATTAGTTTTTTAATTTTAAATACTGTTTATTTCTTAAAAAATCTAAAAACTAGTTGCTTTTTTTGCAAAATCAATAAAATTTTTACTCCTTTTTTTTTATCATTGATTTTTTTAATTGGCACAACTGATATTTTAACGATTGAAAAAAGATTATCATTAATCAAAAATAGTTTTGAGATTTTAAAAAATAATTTATTTTTTGGAGTTGGTTTAAATAATTATTTAATTGCCCAAAGCAAGCTTGATTCTTACTTTCCCTTTTTTTTAAATCAGCCAGTTCATAATATTTTTTTATTGCTATTAACAGAGTTAGGTTTAATTGGATTTATTGGAATGATTTATATGTTGTTTGAAAATAAAAAATTTTTTTTAAGTAATTATTATTTATTATTTGTTATTTTGTTGACTGGATTTTTTGATCATTACTGGTGGAGCTTAAATCAAAATTTTTTACTGGTGTCTTTTGTTTATGGAAGTGTTTCAAGTTCTTTTTTAATTGATTGGTTAAGAAGCAAAAGTTGATCAATCTCCTTTTGTGATCCATCAGGTAAAATTTTAATTAACTCGCCAATTAACTCATTGTGTTTAGCATTGGCAAGTTTCAAAAGTTCAATAAAACTACTTGGGGCCTGGTTGCCTTGTTTTTTAGCTGACTGCAAAAGCGAGGGAATTTTTAGGAAGTATTTTTCTCCTTTGGAGAATGTTGATAAAGAAAGTTGGTTTTTCCCTTTTCGTGCAAGGGCAAGAGCCATTGCTGCTCTTTTATCAGAGTACAAAAGATAAAGTTGGGCTTTCTTGATTGGATCGCGAGTAAAAAATTCAGTGATTCGGTCTCGAGTAATTTTTAAAAAATATAAAGGATGATCAGGCAGAAGACCAGGATAAGGCAGTTCATAAGCTATTTTATTCTGAATGTTGCTAATTCCTTCACCTGATGACTCCATGACAACATAGGTAAAAGCAGGCAGAATAATAATCACTAAAAAGATTGCGGCTGCTTTGATTAATTTGAGCATAAGGATATATATATTATACCAAATTGCAAATAAAAAACCCCCAGGAGAAGTCCTGGTGGCTAAAATCTTATAGAAGATTTTATTTAATCATTCTTTTTAAAGATTTACCAGCTGTAAAGCCTGGAGTCTTGGTAGCAGGGATTTGGATTTCGGCACCAGTTTGAGGATTTCGTCCTTTTCTGGCAGCTCTTTTTCTCACCATAAAGGTTCCAAATCCAGTGACAACTACCTTTTCGCCTCTTTTCATAGCCTCAGCAATAGTTGAAAAGACCACAGAAACAGCATCTTTGGCAGCCTTTGCTGTTAGATTGGCTTTTTTAGCTACTTGAGCGATTAAGTCAGCTTTGGTCATATTACTCACCTCCTTTCTCAATATGATTTTTCATGAAATATCCATAAACAGGATAGTAGTTTTTAGGCTTACTGTCAAGCCGTATTTAAAATATCTTATTATAACAATCTTTATCAAAATAGGGCTTTGGAATAGGGTATTTATATCTTTGTTGTTTCCTCAGCGCGATATTCACGAATGACAGTGATTTTAATTTGGCCTGGAAAAACTTCAAATTTTTGCTCTAGCTCTTCTTTGATTTTATGAGCAAGAATAGTGGCTTCATCATCAGTGATCTCTTCAGGTTTAACAATTACTCGAAGTTCTCTTCCAGCCTGTAAGGCATAAGCATCTTTGACTCCTTTTTTAGTTTTGGCAACATCTTCAATGGTTTTAATCCGTTTTAAATACTCTTGAAAATCTTCGTGTCTGGCACCTGGCCGACCTCCAGAGACAGCATCAGCAATATAGACTATGACTGCCTCAACTGAGGGAAAGGGAATATCTTCATGATGAGCTGCTACACATCCTATTACTGATTCAGGAAAGCGATATTTTCTTAAAAGCTCAACCCCAAGTTGAACATGAGAGCCTTCCTTATCAGTGATGACTTTACCGATATCATGAAGCAAACAGCCAAGCTTAACTATATTAACATCAGCGCCTAATTCGTAAGCTAAAGCAATGCCAATTCTTGTTTCCTCAAGAGTGTGAACTATTAAATTTTGGCCATACGAGTAACGATATTTGAATCGACCTAAAGCCTTAATAATCTCATGAGGTAAATTAAAAATACCAACCCGGTGAGCTAAATCTTCACCTGCTTTATAAATCTCTTTTTCAATATCCTCAGTAGTTTTTTTTACAATTTCTTCAATTCTTTGTGGTTGAATTCGGCCATCTTTAATAAGTCTTTCCAAAGAAATTTTAGCAATTTCTCTTTTAACAGCATCAAAAGAAGATAATTTAATGACCTTCTCTTCTTCTAAATCGACATCAACTCCTGTGGCTAGCTCAAAAGCGCGGATATTGCGGCCATCTTTACCAATTATTCTACCCTTGAATTCATCATTGGGCAAATTAACAACTGATAAGGTGTATTCTGCAGTATAATCAACAGCTCCATAGCGCATCGCATCAACTAAAATACTTTTAGCTTTTTCATCAGCAGTTTTTTTGATTTCTTCCTCAGCAGCTTTTATTCTTTTGGCAATCTCTTCTTTAAGTTTTTCCTCCCAACCTAAAAGTAAAAGTTCTTTAGCTTGATCTTTGGTAAGTTTGGCAATTTTCTCCAGTTTTATTAGCATTTTGTTTTTCTTTTCCTCAAGTTCTTTTTTTAATTTTTCATAATGATTTTTTATATCGTTAGCTGACTGCATCTGACGGTTAATTTCTTTTTCTTTTTCTTCAAGGATCTCTTCTTTTTTTGCTAATCTTTTTTCCAACTCTACTACTTCAGATGTGATTTGTGAAGCTTTTCTTTCGGCCTCTTCCTTAATGTTTTTGGCTTCTTGATAAGCTTGATTAATAATTTCCTGAGCCTGCTTTTTGGCCTTCTCAAGAAGTGATTGTTTTTCTTGAGTAATGGATAAAAATTTTTTGAAAAATTTTTGTAGCATATTTTAAAAAGTGATGCTTGAAGAAAGTTGTTGTTAAAAAAATACCATATTTACAAACCGCAGTTTTCAAAAAAATGTGATATAGCAAGCGGCTTAAAGTATAATGGTATTGTTTTTAACAACATAGATTTTTAAAAAACATTAAATTTCTTCAAGCAATTTCTAATAAATATATTTTACTCTTTTTTTAACAATTCTTCAATGGTTTTTTTGGCAACTTGATAATCAAAGCCTCGACGGATTAGAAAACTTAAAAGTTTTTCATATTTTTTTTGATAGTCAAGATTTTTAAGTCTGTCTAATTTTTTTTCTAAAATTTTTTTGACAAGCTCTTCTTCATTGATTTGATTTTGAGAAAAATATTCTTCGATTAACTGCGGACTGATTCCTTTAACCATCAATTCTTTTTTTAAAACTCTTATGCCTTTTGGTTTAAGAGCGACTCTATCTTTTACATAAAGATCAATAAATTTTTTGTCATTAATTAAATCTTGTTCTTTTAATTTTTCAATTACTGCATCAATATCTTTTTGAGAAAAGGCAGTTTTAGCAATTTTTTTTTCTAAATATTGACGTAGTTCTTTTTCTGTGCGGGGTCTGAATTTGAGATAAAAATAGGCCTTATTTAAAAGAAAAGAGATGTCTTTTAGCATCTAACATCAAACTTCTAACATCTAAGACTATTTTAGAAACTATGATTTTAAAGGCTTTGTTTCTTTTATCTTTTTTATGATCTCTTCTTTTAGTTTTTCATCTTTTGCTATCACTGATTTTACTTCTTCTTTTCCTTGACCAAGAAGTTTTTCACCAAGTTTAAAAAATGAGCCGGAGCGACTGATGATGCCGGCAGTTATAGCAGCATCAATCAAACTTTCTTCTTGATCAATTCCTGAACTAGTAATTACCAACTCTGCTTCTTTAAAAGGCGGAGCTACTTTATTTTTTACGATTTTGACACGAACTCGAGCGCCGTAAACTTGATTATTTTTTTTCAAAGTTTCAATTTTTCTAACATCCATCCTGACTGAACAATAAAACTTTAAAGCCAAGCCACCCGGAGTTGTCTCAGGATTGCCAAACATTATCCCAATTTTTAAGCGAATCTGATTGGTAAAGATAACAGTTGTTTTTGATTTGGAGACAATTCCAGTCAGTTTTCGCAGAGCTTGAGACATCAATCTTGCCTGCACGCCCATCTGTGATTCGCCCATCTCACCTTCAATCTCAGCTTTTGGAACAAGAGCTGCTACAGAATCAATCACAATTAAATCCACTCCACCAGAGCGAATTAAAGTTTCGGCAATCTCCAAAGCCTGCTCGCCAGTGTCAGGTTGAGAGACTAAAAGATCATCGAGTTTAACACCCAGTTTTTTTGCCCATTCTGGGTCAAGAGCGTGTTCAGCATCAATAAAAGCTGCTACCCCAGCTTGTTTTTGAGTTTGAGCAATAATTGAAAGACAGATGGTTGTTTTTCCAGATGACTCTGGGCCAAAAATTTCAATGATTCTTCCTTTGGGAATACCGCCTACTCCCAAAGCATTGTCCAAAGAGAGAATACCAGTTGGAATTACTTCAACTGGGACAACCGGGCCTTGGCCAAAGCGCATAATTGAGCCTTTGCCAAACTGTTTTTGAATTTGCTCAATAGCAAGATTAATAGCTTGTTTTTTTTGAGAATCTTGATTTTTCATAATTTTTTTAAAAAAGTGATAACGATTATAATTTTTATTAATAATTTGATTTTTGTCAACTGCATATAACCTACAAAAGATAAATTAAGCTGATAACAATTATCCCCCACAAAATAATAGTTACCACTAAAGGAATGTCGCTTGTAATTAATTTTTCTGGTCGCTCACCTTCAGTTTTTTCATAAAGAAGTTGGGCATAACGGGAAATTCCATAAACAACCAAAGGAATAGTAATCATCATCCATTTTCTTGCCTCAAATCCTGGTAAAAACTGGCTGATAATTGGTGATAAAGGCGTTTTGATATCTGGAATTTTTTCTACATAAGTATAAGTAGAATAAGCAATGATGGTGATGGCAGCAAAAGTTTGTGTCAAAAAATCTAAGTAATGAGGTTTATACCGATACAATGACTCGCGAGTTTCTCCACCATGAGTGAGGATTTCGGCATGGCGCTTAATTGAGGCCATAAAAAGCGAAATGAAAAAAATGGTTAAAAGAAGCCAAACAGGAATATGATAACCAGAGACAATTTCTCCGGCAAAGGTGCGAATCATAAAAGAAAAAGAAATAGTAAAAAGATCAATAGTTGGATATTTTTTAAAATATAATGAGTAAAAGAAGTGAAGTAATAAAAAAATTAAACTGAGGAAAAAAAATTGAATTGAGATAAAAAGACTTAAGGTTAAAGAAACCAACGTTAAGGTAAAAACAATAAAAGTGGCTTGAGGTAAACTAATTTCGCCTGAGGCAATCGGTCGATATCTTTTAACTTTGTGTTTTTTATCATAAGGATAATCAATGATGTCATTTAAAACATAAGAGGTGGATGATAAAAGACAGAAAATAAAAAAAGCCTCAACTGTTTTATAAAAAAGATCCTTATTAAAAAGTTGTCCAGTAAAAATAATTGCCGTAAAAATAACTAGGTTTTTAATCCATTGACTAACTCGAAGCGCTTTCAGTAAAATTAAAAAACGTTTCATTTAATTAATAGTTTAATTATAACAAATATGAAAAATCTTGATGATCTTAAAAAAATTTTAGCCTTGCAAGGAGGTGGTGTGGTTATTCAATCTGTAAATAGTTTGGATAAACAATTAAAACAATCCTTTGAGCAGTCAACAAAAATCAATTTTCCAAAAAATTATTTAAAAGATATTGATAACATTGTCATTTGTGGTATGGGTGGGTCAAGATTTCCTGGTTTGATACTTAAAGAGTTATTTAAGGATAAATTAAAAAAACCAGTGATTATCAATGATAACTATCAATTACCAGCTTTTGTTGATGAAAAGACTTTGATTATTTTGTCTTCTTATTCTGGGACCACTGAGGAAGTTTTAGCTATGGCTGATGCTGCCAAAGAAAAAAAAGTTAAAATTACTGGTTTAACAGTTGGTGGCGAGCTAAAAAAATTTTTTGAAAAAAATCAATATCCTTATTATTTAATTGACCCAGTTTATAATCCCTCAAATCAACCAAGAATTGGTTTTGGCTATTTTGTTGGTGGGATTTTGGGAATATTGTTTAGATTAAATTTAATTGATGAATCAGCTAAAAATATTTATCAGGCTATTGAGTTTTTAACTGAAGTTATCAATAAATACAAAATTGAGATTAAAACTGATGATAATCCAGTGAAAAAATTAGCTTTAGAAATTTATCAAAAATATCCTTTTTACATTGTTGCTGAGCATTTGACTGGAGTTGGTAATGCTATTGCCAATCAAACTAATGAAACCGCTAAATCTATCTCTGACTTTCGCATTATTCCAGAATTAAATCACCATCTGATGGAAGGGTTGAAATTTCCTGAAGGTTTAAAAGATTTTTTAACGTTTGTTTTTTTCTACTCTGCTTTATACTCTTCAGCGATTCAAAAAAGATTTGTTATTACTAAAGAGGTGGTTGAGCAAAATAAAATTAAAACAATTTGGGTTGAGTTAGAGGGTAAAAATAAGATAGAGCAAGTATTTGAACTAATGGCTTTAGGAAGCTTTTTGTCATTGTACCTATCAGTTTTGTATGATCAAGATCCAAAAGTAATTCCTTATGTTGATTATTTTAAAAAGAAGTTAAAAGAGATGAAATAATTTCCGCAAATTTAACGCAGATTTACCGAAAAAGTGTTTATTATAAAAATTTAAATATCAGCATAATAAAAAAAATCAGCTGGAGTGGGATAACGCAAAGACTCAATTGCTTCTTCTTTTTTTAATTGATAATAACTTTCAATTAATTCTTTCGAAAAAACCTCATTTCTGATTAGAATTTTATCCTTTTTTAAGCTGTCCAAAACTAAAAACAAATTATCTGGTGTTTGTTTAACACTTTCCTTTTCCCAAATATTTTCATCAAATGGGCCAAAGCCTAATTTTTGAGGATCAAGCTTTTGTTTTATTCCCTCAATTCCAAAAACAAGCATCGCTGAAAAAGCCAGATAAGGGTTTGCAGTTGGATCCGGACAGCGAAACTCAAGTCTTTTGGCTTTTTCGTTGTCGCTAAAATACATTGGTATTCGGATGGCGGCACTACGGTTTCTTTTGGAAAAAGCCAAGGCCGTTGGTGCTTCAAAGTGCGGGATAAGCCGGCGATAAGAGTTAACCGTTGGGTTTGTAAAAGCTAAAATTGGCTCAATATGATAAAAAATTCCAGCTAAATAAAAAAGCGCCTCTTTTGATAGTTGTCCGTAACCTTTTGGATCGTAAAAGATATTTTTGTTATTTTTAAAAAGACTTTGATGAGTGTGCATTCCTGACCCATTATCGCCAAATACTGGTTTTGGCAAAAAAACCGCTACCAAACCATATTTTTTGGCTAAGTTGCGAGCAACATATTTATAGATCATTACTTTATCAGCCATTTTGGTTAAAGCATCATAGCGCAAATCAATTTCTACTTGACCACCACTTGAGACTTCATGATGATGGACCTCAACCTCAATGCCGATTTGATTTAAAATTTTTACCATCTCATTTCTAAAATTTTGTAATTTGTCATATGGTGGGGCTGGAAAATATCCTTGTTTTATTCTGATTGGGTATCCATCAACTTCTTCATCAACCTCACTAGCAAATTCACTACTTTTTAATTTGAAAAAAGAAAAATAAGGAGAGAGATAAAAATTTACTTTATCAAAAATAAAAAACTCGATTTCCGGTCCCCAAAAAGAAATATCAGCGATTTTTGTTTTTGTTAAGTATTCCTCAGCTTTTTTAGCTGTTAATCTTGGATCTTTGGCATAAGGAAGATCAGTACCTGCTTCATAAACATCAGCAATCACTGATAAAGTTTTTTCAAAAAAAGGATCAAGAAAAGCTGTTTCCAAATCTGGTTTTAAAATCATATCTGACTCCTCAATTGTTTTAAATCCTCTAATTGATGAGCCATCAAAACCAAAGCCGTTTTTGATATTTTTTAAAGTAAACTCAGAAGCCGGCACAGTTATATGCTGCCAGACGCCTCGAATATCAGTAAATTTTAAATCAACAAAATCAATTAATTTTTTTTCAATTAAATGAAAAACATATTTGGAGTCCATAAGATTTATTAAAAAATAAAACTATTAAAAATTAATGAAGACTTCTTTGTCTTTTTTCTCGTCGTTGAGAAGATTTTTAAATCATAATAAAAAAATAAAATTTTGTCAATATTCATTAAAAAGCAAAATAATTGCTTGAGCAATGTCTTTAATTTTTTTTCTTTTATTCATTGCTTCTTTTTGAATTTTTTTAAAAGCCTCTTCTTCATTTAGATTTTCTTTTTTCATTAAAATACCTTTTGCTTTATCTATTAGTTTTCTTTCCTCAAGTTTTTCTTTTAAAGATAAAACTTCTTGAGAAAGAAAAACTTTTCTTAAGCCTGAGGCAATGATTGAGGCAAAAATTTCAATCACTTTTATTTCATTTTTGGAAAAATGTCTCGATAGTTTATTTTGAAGATTAATCACTCCAACCAATCCTTTTTTATCAATAATCGGTACAGATAAAAAAGCTTCATAGCGATCTTCAGGTAATTCCTTAAAAAACTTAAAACGAGGGTCAAGATAGGCTTTTTTTGATAAAAAAACTGTTTTTTTATTTTCTGCTACCCATCCGGTAATTCCCTCCCCTTTTTTTAAAACAATTTTTCCTAAAAGTTTTTTATGTGGTTTTTTTGAGGCAAAAAGAATTAATTTTTCATTTTGATAAAGATAAATGAAAATTGAATCAACGCTAATTATTTTATTAATTAATTTAATAATTTTTTTTAAAAACTGATCAAGATCCAATTTATCAAAAACAATTAAATCAGAAAGGATAGTGATTAATTGGTTAAAAACATTTTCCATATGGTCAATTATAAAATAACAAAGTCTAAAAATCCCCACAAATTTAACGCAGATTTACCGAAAGAATTGTTTTAGCAACTTCTTTTCCAAGTCTTACCGCATAATTAGTGCCTCGATCATAAGGATAGGTCATATCTAAGTTGGCAATATAAAAGTTTTTAACTGGAGTGATAAAATTTGGTTTATATTTTATAAATTCTTTATCAAAAATCGGCTGGGCAAATGGAGCGCGAAAAACATAAAATTTACAATTGGTAGCATTAAAGTTTTTATTTATTGATTTTAAATAAGGACTGACAAAATCTATTAACTGCTGATTTTTCATCTTAATTAATTTGTTGTCGCTTTTTAAATACCAACCTAAATAAATTATATGTTTGCCTCCATAATATCTTTTATCAATAAAATTAGTATGCTCAACAATTGCCATAATTGGAATATCTTTTGCCATAATGTTTAGCCAATAAACATCATCAATAAGGGGGTTTTTTGATTCAATAATTAAAGTTAAAGCATCAAGATATTTAATTTTGCGGAGATTTTGCAAAAATTGTGCGGGAAATATTGATGTTGTTGCTTGAGTTAAAATTGGTGTTGGTAAAGTTGAAACAACAATATCAAAACTAAAATCTTTAATTACTGGATTCTTGCTTTCGCAGGAATGACAAGATATTACAAATTGATTTCCTTGTTTGTTTATCTTTTTTATTTGATAACTTTTTGAAAGTTTGACTTCTTTTTTTTCTAATTTTTTAACAATAAAGTCAATAAAATTTTGAAAACCACCAATTGGGTAACCTAGGCTTTTGGTTCTTTTTTTAATTCTTGCCCAAAAAAAAGAGGTTAAAATATTTTCCGCATAATTTCCGAATTTTTTCCGAAAAAGTTCTCCAAACAATTTTTGATAACTATTTTCACCCATAGTTTTTTTTAAAAAATCAGTTGCTGTTGTTTTTTCAAAAATTGGCAAAAAAGGAGATAGTTTTAAAAATGCCAAAGTGGCACCAGCTCTAAATTTTTCAAAAAAATTAAGATAGGGAAAACGAAGAAGACTTATTGGATTGTCTAAAGGAAAAACTTCAAATTTTTGATTTTTGCTTTGGTTATTTGATATTTGATATTTGATATTTGATATTTTTTTATATAATGATGCTGTTATCGGTGATTTAAAAAAGAATTTATTAAATCCAATTTCTTTTGAAAATTCTAAGATATCATTGTCGTTGCTAAAAATGTGATGATAAGCTCGCTCCAGACTCCATTGCCAGTTTTTTTCCTTAAATCCTGAGGCCAATCCCCCAAAATTAGTGTTTTTTTCAAAGATAGTAATTTGATGTCTTTGTTTTGATAAATAGTAAGCCGCAGTCAAACCTGTCACTCCACCTCCCAAGATTGCGATTTTCATTTTCGTCTTTTTACAACCTCCAAAAGAATAGACTCAAGGATTAAGGTAATTGGTACAGCCAGAAGAACTCCCAAAAATCCGGCAAGCTTGCCGCCAATCATTAGAGCTATCAATGTTGTTACTGGACTGACACCAACAAATTTTTTCATAATTAAGGGTACCAAAATATGGTTTTCTATTTGCTGAACTAGAATTGCCAAAATTAAAGCCGCTAATCCCAAAAATACCGATTGAGATAAACCTACGATAATGGCTGGAATAGCAGCAATTGCGGGTCCAAGGTTAGGGATAATCTCAAGTAATCCTGCCAAGATAGCAAGTGGTAAGGCATAGGGGATGTTTAAAAGTGACAATCCTATGTAAGTTAAACTACCAACAACAAACATCAAAAATATTTCGCCCCAGAACCAATAGCTAATGCGATTTTGAATTTTTTTGATAATAATGTTGATTTTCTCTGCCTCCTCATCATCCAAAAATTTTTTTAAGCTTTTAAGAAAAAAGTTTTCTTCAATTAAAAAATAAAAAGAAAAAGAAAAAACTGAGATAATAAAGATAAAATTGGAAAAGATATTTTTAATTAATGAAAAAGCATTGCCTGAAAGCTGAGGAATATTTTGTGAAATAAAACTAAAATCAAAAAAAATAGTTTGCGGAAAAATTGAGCTGACGATTTGAGGAAATTTTCTAGCAAAATGACTGATTTCAAAAAATAACGGTGGAACAACAACATAAAAAAGATTAAAAAAAACAAATAGAAATAAAAGGTAGATAACTATCACTGATAAAATATAGGGAAAGTTAAGTTTTTTATTTAAAAATACTATTGGCTTTTCCAATCCGCCGCTAATTATAAAAGCTAAGATCAAGACAAAAATTAATTCCTTAATCTGCCATAAAAAAAATAAAAATAAAATAAAAAAAACCGTAAAAATAATGGTTTTGTTGGTGATTTCAATTTTTTGAGGTTTCATATTAATGATAATTATATCATTTTTATCCTTGAGCGAGAGTAAAAAGATAGACCTTTTGCACACCAGCTTTTTTTAAAGTTTTAGAAGCTTCAGCAGCAGTGTAACCAGAGGTAACTACATCATCAACAAGGATTATTCTAGAACCATAAATAAAATTAGTGTCAATATCCTTTTTTAATTTAAAAGCATTTTTAATATTAATATATCTTTGTTTTTTATCTTTTATCTCAGCCTGATTTTTGGTTTTTTTAACTCTAATTAAAAGATCAACAATTGTAAAATGAGTCAGATCTTTTAAGTAATTGGCAATTAAATAGGCTTGATTAAAGCCTCGTTCATTAAGTTTTTCTTGATGAAGAGGAATCGGCTGAATAAAGATTTTGCCAGATAGGTTTTTATAGAGCTCTAAAAAATTAATTTGTAAAGGATTGATGATTTTTGTTAACTCAAAAAGAATCTCTTTGGCATAGCGGTATTTGATGTTTTTAATAATTTTTTTAAAAAAGTCATTGTAGTAAAAAATTGAGCCAACCTGGTCAATGGATAATTTTTTTAAACAGTTTTGATGAGTGAGATTGTAAAGACTTGGTTTTTTGCAAACAAAGCATTTTTGAGATTTTAAATAAATTAGTTTATTTTGGCATTGCAAACAAATATAGCCTCCGGGCCGATGGCAACCTAAGCAAAATTTAGGAAAAAGAAGATCAAGAAGCATATAAAAAAATTATAAAATTTATCAAGCTAAAATCAAAGCTTTTGTCTTATTTTTTTGGTAATTTTTTATTTAAAAAAATCTTTGCGGCTAAGTAGATTTGTTGATATAGTTTTTATATATTTTGACCTCTTGAAATTCTACCAATAGTGTTTTAAATTGTAATTTACACTATTTATATGTTTTGTATTTTTTGTCAATACCAGGATACTGAGGTAATTGAGACAAGATTGTCTGAGGATGGGGCGGTGGTGAGAAGAAGACGACAGTGTCCAAAATGTAGTAAAAGATTCACCACTTATGAGCGAGTTGAAGAGTTGCCAATTTTGATAATAAAAAGAGATGGAAGAAGAGAGCGATTTGATAGGGAAAAATTAAGACGAAGTGTTCTTTTGCCTTGTGACAAAACCACTGTTTCCAGCGAACAGATTGAAAAATTGATCAATGAGATAGAGTTAGAGATAAAAGAAAAAGAGACAACTGAGATTGAAAGTAAAGAAATTGGTAAATTAGTAGCAAAAAAATTAAAAAAATTGGATAAGATTGCTTACATTAGATTTGCCGCAGTTTTTAAAAGATTTGTCGATATTGAAGATTTTGAGGCAGAGCTAAAAAAATTGTTATAAATTAAATAAAAAATTTATGAAAACCTTATCCGGTGTTGCTCAAAAAGTTTTTTTAGACCGTTATTCATTAAAAGACAAAAAAGGCAATCCAATAGAGAAAACACCGGAGCAGATGTGGAAACGAGTGGCTAAAGCAGTTGCCTCAGCTGAAAAAAAAGATCAGCAAAAAAAATGGGAAAAAGAGTTTTTTTCTATTATGAGGGATTTTAAGTATGTGCCAGGGGGGCGGATTTTGTCGGGGGCAGGCACTGGCTTTGCTGTTTCTTTTTACAATTGTTATGTCATCCCTTCGCCAAAAGATGCTCGAGAAGGTATTCTTGAGACTTTAAAACAAATGGTTGAGATTATGGCTCGAGGAGGCGGTGTTGGTATTAATCTTTCTTCTCTTCGACCGCGGGGTAGCCGAGTAGAAAAAGTTAATGGGTTTTCCTCAGGACCAGTGAACTGGGCTGAGCTTTTTTCAGTGGCAACAAAAGACATTATCCAGCAAGGTGGGACGCGCCGAGGTGCTTTGATGTTGATGCTCGCTGACTGGCATCCGGATATTGAAGAGTTTATTACTGTTAAGCAAGATTTAAGAAAAATCAATGGCGCTAATTTATCGCTTACAGTTTCTGATAAATTTATGGAGGCGGTTGAAAAAGATCTTGATTGGCCGCTTATTTTTCCTGACACCAAAGATCCAGAATATGATCAAAAATGGGATGGTGATATTGAGGCTTGGCAAAAAATGGGCAAAAAGATTATTGTCTATAAGGTGATTAAAGCGCGAAAAGTTTGGGATTTGATTGCTCAGGCTGCCTGGCGTAGTGCTGAGCCAGGAGTAGTATTTTTGGAGCGTTACAACAAGCTTTATAACAATTATTATTGGAATAAAGTGATTTGTGTTAATCCATGTGGTGAGGAAGGATTGCCAGCTTGGGGAGTTTGTAATTTAGGCTCAATTAATCTTTCAGCTTTAGTTAAAGGTTCAGATATTGATAAAAAAGGCAAGTTTGATTTCAAATTATTAAAAAAAATTGTTCGTGTTGCAGTAAGATTTCAAGATAATGTTGTAGATATGGATCCTTATGTTTTTGATGGAATAAGAAAAACTCAACTTGAAGGCGAGCGAAGGATTGGTCTTGGAACAATGGGCTTAGCTGATGCTTTGATCAAACTTCATCTTCGCTATGGTTCAAAGGAGTCATTAAAATTTATTGATAAAGTTTATAAAATTATTCGTGATGAAGCTTATAAAGCCTCAGCTGAGATCGCTAAAGAAAAAGGCAGCTTTAAAAAGTTTGATAAAGAGTTGTTTTTGAAAGGTGGTTTTGTTTCTCAACTTCCAGCTGATGTCAAAGAAGCAATCAGAAAAAATGGGATTCGCAATTCCCTGCTTTTGATGCAGGCGCCAACTGGATCAACATCGCTTATGGCTGGTACTACCTCAGGGATTGAGCCGGTTTTTGAGTTTGAATTTATTAGAAAAGACAGACTTGGCACGCATATTATCCGTCATCATCTTTATGAGCAATGGTATAAAAAACATGAAAAAGAGATTAAAGAAGGAAAACTTAAAAAACCAGATTGGTTTGTCTCAGCCAATGAGTTAACTCCTGAGGATCATGTTTATGTTCAGGCCACAATTCAAAAATATGTTGATGCCTCAATCTCAAAAACAGTTAATGCCCCAAAAACTCATACCGTTGAAGATGTGAAAAAACTTTACACTTTAGCTTATAAATTAGGTTGTAAAGGCATTACTTATTTTAGAGAAGGCTCAAGAGAGGGAGTTTTGGAAAGAAAAGACACTGATAAAACTGCTGAAAACAAAGAGCAAAAAATTCCCTCTTATACCATCAAACCAAGACCAATGGTAGTGCATGGTGCTACTTATAAAATCAACACACCGGTTGGAGTGGCTTTTATCACTTTAAATACTAATGGTGGTAATCCGCCTGAACCATTGGAGATGTTTATCACTATCGGTAAGGCCGGAAGTGATATTTATGCGATGGCTGAAGGATTAGGTCGGATGATTTCAACAGCTTTGCGTTTTTCCTCTCATCTGCCAGTTGAGGTAAGAGTGAGAGAGATTATCAATCAGCTAAAAGATATTGGTGGCGCGCGAAGTTATGGGTTTGGTAAAGACAAAATCAGAAGTTTACCTGATGCGATTGCTAAAGTTTTAGCGATGCATTATGGATTAAATGGTGAGACAAATAATAAAAAAACAACTGAGGAAAAACCAAAACTAGTGGAAAATATTACTCAGCCAACTTTGGAAAAAGCTTTGGTAGATGAAGAAAGCAATAAGATGTTTGACATCTGTCCATCTTGTGGTGAGGCAGCTTTTGTTCATGAGGAAGGTTGTAAAAAATGCTATAGCTGTGGATATAGTGAATGCGGATGAAAGAGAATAATAATATTGTTTTTTAAAATTTAAAAATAATTACTGAATACTTTATATTTTGATCATGACGATTTACACAAAAACAGGTGACAAGGGTGAAACTTCTTTATTTGGTGGAAAAAGATTGTCAAAATCAGACCTTTTAATCGAAGCTTATGGTCAGATTGATGAGCTCAGTAGTTTTATTGGTTTAGCAACTGCCAAAATTAAATCAAAAAAAAATACAAATTTTTTAGTCGATATTCAAAAAGATCTTTATCAAATAATGGCTTATTTGTCAGGGGCAAAGATTAATTTGGATTTTTTGGAAAAAAAAGTTTTTTATTTTGAAAAAAAAATTGATGATTTAGAAAAAAAACTACCTAAACTTAATAGATTTATTATCCCGGGTGGAACTGAGACTTCTTCTTTGTTTCACATACTGCGAGTAGTGTGTCGGCGTTGTGAAAGAAGTATAGTTAGATTAAGAATTAATCACAGCTTAAAAATCATTCCTTATTTTAATCGTCTATCAGATTTATTTTTTGTTTTAGCCCGCTTTTATAATAAAGATAGAGAGATTGTTTTATAATAAATACATGATGAGTAGTAATTTTACCTCTATTGATGATCTGCTTATAAAATATAAAAAAAATAATTTAATAGCAGGAAGTGGTGATAATGTTTCTTATTCAACTAAGGAAATCGAGCCAGTATCACAGGACAAAATTGAGATTAAAGAAGTTGCTGATTACAAAGTTGAAGAAGAGATTAAGCCTTATGTTTCAGTTCGTCATGAAAAAATTGAGTTGCCGCCAGATTTAAAAAAATTAGGCTTGAAGTCAGCGCCATCAAGTCAATTTTGCACTTATCGGAGTATTATATTACCTTTATCTGATGAAAAAATCATGGTAGGTTTACATGCGCCAATTACCTCAAGTCTGCGCTGGTTGGCTACATTTTCAGGCTATCTTTTAAAAAAAGCTCATTTAAGTATAAAAGTAGTTGGAGGAAAAATTATTCGGGTTTTGCAGCCTTGATTTCAGCCAAAAATCCTTCTTTCCCCATAGCCCCAACAAATTGATGGACAGCTTGTCCATTTTTAAAGATAATAAAGGTGGGAATGGAAAACACTTGGTAGTTTGAGGCTAAGTCAGGATTTTCATCGACATTGACTTTAACAAATTTTA
>CAYUCK010000007.1:0-28458 GCA_964443335.1 uncultured Gammaproteobacteria bacterium
ATTTAAAATAATTTTTTTTCACTTTTTTGATCTTGGCTTGATTATCCAAAAGATAGGCATAAATTAAATTGTCAGAAAAATAGCTAAGAGGCTTTGTCCATTTTGAATTCATATATATGGCTCCTCCAACTGTTCCTGGCAATCCCAAATGATATTCAAAACCACTCCAGCCGTATTCAATTGATTTGGCAATTAAAAGTGAAACTGGATAACCTGAAGAGACCGAAATTACCACTTGATCATCTTTTTCCTCAAGAATTTTTAATTCTTGATAACTATTTTTTACAACAATGCCTTTAATTTCATCTTTAATAATTGCTAAGTTGCTTCCGCCACCAAGCAAGATCAAGGGTATTTTTTTCTCCAAACTATATTTTTTTATTTCAATTAAATCCTCTCTTGATTTCGCTTCAAAAAAATATTTAGCTTTAACTTTTGTTTTTAAAGTTAAAAACTGAGTAATATCCTTATTTTTTTCGATGTTAATTGTTTTTTTTGTCATATTGTTAAATTTTCAAATTTACAATTTCATCTTTTAACTGATAAACATCTCCAGCACCCATTGTTATAATAACATCATTTTTTTTAATAATTTGTTTTAATTGATTTATTAAATCAATTTTATCTTGACAATAAATAAGTTTTTTTGATTTACCAACAATGTCTTTAGCACTAATTTTAAATTGATCTTTGTTTTCCCTAGCTGAGGCAAAAATTGGCAAAATTAATCCTATATCAGCCAACTCTAAACTTTTTCTAAAATCACTCAGAAGTGACAAAGTCCGCGAAAATGTATGAGGCTGAAAAATGACGATTACTCGGCGATTTTCAAATCTTTGTTTGACTGCTCTTAAGGTTGCCTCAATCTCTCTTGGGTGATGAGCATAGTCATCAACTAAATAAAAATCTTCTTGGTAAATTAACTCCATTCTTCTTTTTGCACCGAAAAAACCTAGTAAACTTTTTTTGATTTCATCAATATTAAAACCTAATTTAACTAATTGTAAAATAACAGCCGTGGCGTTCGAAACATTATGTTTTCCAAATAAATTAATTCTAAACTCGCCTAAATTTTTTATTGCCAATGATGAACCATTTTTATTAATTTGCCAATTAATGATTTGGAAATCAGCTTGATCTGAAAATCCATAAGTAAAAATATTTTTTTGATTGTTTAGTTTTTTATAAACATCAGACAAATTCTCATCATCAATATTTAAAATTAATTTTTTGTTTTCAAAAAATTTTAAAAATGCTTTCTTTGTTTCTTCAATATTCTGATAAACGTCTGGGTGATCAAAATCAATATTGGTGGCAATGATCCAATCTGGCTGAAGATAAAAAAACTTTGGTGTAATATCTATTGGTGGATTAACTCCATACTCATCTGCCTCAACAATAAAGTATTTTTTTTCTTGAAAATCACCACCAGGATAATCATTAAAATATGGAGTTCCAACTAGATATGAAGACTTTTGGTTAAGTTTTATTAAACTATATGCTAAAAGAGAACTTGTTGTTGTTTTTCCATGGCAACCAGAGACAGCGATTTTAACATCAAACTTCTTCATTAACTCGCCAATTAACTGAGTTTGGGAAATGATTTTTATTCCTTTTTTTTGAGCTTTTTTTGAAAGTGGATTATTAATCCCTTGATGAGCAGCTGAATAAACAAATAAATCAATATTTCCTGGTAAATCGCTAAAATTAAATTGATAATTAATCTGATTTTCCTTAAGTAATTTATCAGTAATAAACTCTTCTTTTAAGTCAACTCCATAAACTTGTTTACCCATTTTTTTTAAAATTACAGCAAGATTAGCCATTGCCACTCCTTTTATACCAAGAAAAAAAATATTTTTTGATTTATCAATTAAGTTAATCATTGATTTTGACAATAAAATTTAACATTTCTCCATATTGATAATTTTTACTTTTTTTATATTTTCTAAAAGAAAAAAATTTTTTTTGATCGCAGGTAGTACAAAACGGAAAATAATCAATTTGCTCTTTTTTTAAGCCAATCTCCTGCAAAAGTAGAAAATTAAGTAAAACTAAATTTAAATGCCAACGCCCAGCTTGACGATGAAAAATTTTCTCAGAATACCCATCAAACTCGCTTTTAAATTGAAAATATCGATCATCATCAACATCATAACAACACTGACCAACTGAAGGCCCCAAAGCTACTTTTAAATCCTCAATTTTACTGCCCAAACTTAAAGCTTTTTCCACCATTTTTTGAGCCATTTTTTTTATGCTTCCTCGCCAACCTTGGTGAGAAATCCCAATCAGGCCAATTTTTTTATCAACCATCACCATTGGTAAACAATCAGCAGTAACTGCAGTTAAAACTATACCTCCTTCTTGCGTAATTAAGCCATCAGTATCCTCAATTCTAATCTTATCAACATCCTTGTTAATGATCTCTATATTAACTGAATGGATTTGATCTGGAATAATAACTTTTTTAAATGGAATTTTATTTCTTATTAAAAAATTTTCAATCACTCCATATTGCCGACCATCACCTAAACTTTTTGTTCCAAAGCCACTCAAATAATGATCATCATTTATCAAATTTGAATAATAAGTTTTTAAATTAGAGTCGTATAAAAACATATTCCCTTAATTACTTAATTTCTTAATTATTTATTTATTTTTTTTATTTATTTATTTTATTATTTCTTTATTTATTTATTTTTTATTTCTAGCGCTCTTTCTACTGCTTGATGCTCATCCCAAGGGTACTCTATCTTTCCCCGACACAAACTTTTTTCATGAGCTTTACCAGTTAAAACCACCACATCATCTTTTTTGGCCATTAAAATTGCTTGTTTTATCGCCTCATCTCTTTTTTCAATGATCTCAAAAGGTGTTTTTTTTATCCCTGAGGCTATTTGATTGCATATATCCTCTAATTTTTCAGTTCGATAATCTTCCTCAGTCAAAATAATATAATCACTAAAACGACTACTTATCTCCCCCATCTTTGGCCTTTTAAAATGATCACGCAGTCCGGCTGAACCAAAAACATGAATCAGTCGCCCATCATTTTTCAAATATTTTTTTCTTATTTCTGGCAAAAGTTGAGCAAAAGCATTGGGAGTGTGAGCAAAGTCAATTATCACTTTAAATTCTTTATCGTACACAATCTCCAATCTACCCTTTGGTAATTGAAAATTTTTCATAGCTCTTATAATTTCCAACTCAGATAAACCCAATAACTTGCAGACGGTAAAAGCAGCTGCATAATTCTCCTGATTAAATTTTTCTAAATTTGAAAAGTATTTTTTTAATATTTTTACTTTTTGATAATAATCAAATAATTTATTTTTTAATTTTTTATTAAAATACTCAAATTCTTGTCCTTTAAAATTAACTACACCTTTTTTTGCCATCCAGAGTAATTTTTCTTTAGTTTTTAGATAATTTAAATAATTTTTATGATAATCTAGATGTTCATGAGTAATATTGGTAATTACTCCTATCCGATAACTCACTCCCCAAACACGATTTTGATCTAAAGCATGAGAGGTTGTCTCCAAAACAAAATATTCATCACCATTTGTAACTGCCTGATGCAAAAATTTTTGAATCATAAATGATGATGGTGTTGTCACATGAAGGCCAACATCATAGATTTTCCCGGCCACTTGAGCATAGACTGTTGATATGAAAGAAACTTTTTTACCATTCTCTTTTAAAATATGGGCTATAAGATTAGTCGTTGTTGTCTTACCATCAGTACCAGTAACTCCAATGACTTTAATTTTTTTTGAGGGAAAACCATAATAAGAATTAGCCAAAACAGCCACTAATAAATGATAGATATTTTTTATTTTTTGCCACATAGTTTTCAATTTGTTAATCCATAGTATACTATAAGTTCTTTGCTGATTTCAAAAAAGATTGGCGCTGCAGTCTCTGAACCCCAAGGCGATGCTTTTGGTTCCTTAAGCATTACTAAAATAATAAATTTTGGTTTATCAGCTGGAAAAAAACCAATAAATGAGGCATTAGTTTTTGAGGGATCATAGTGTCCTGCAATTGCCACTTGAGCGGTACCAGTTTTGCCTCCAATTTTAATATTTTTTGGCCTATCCCATTTAGCTTCAGCATTCTCAACGGTTGAAACCAGCATTTTTTTAATAATTTCACTGGTTAATGGAGAAATTACTTTTCCTTGAATTTTTGGTTTAATAATAATCTCTTTTTTTGGGGAGATAATTTTTTCCACCACATATGGCCTCATTAAATAACCTCCATTAATAATTGATGCAAACGCTCTTACCATCTGAATTGGAGTGACAGCAATTCCCTGACCAAAGCTGACAGTGGCAAAATCAATAGGATACCAACTATTTTTTGGTTTTAGATAACTCGAGTTTTCACCTTGTAAGTCAATACCAGTTAGCTTTCCAAAACCATATTTTTGCAAGTAAGAGTAAATTTTATCATCACCTAATTTTTCACCAATTAAAACCATACCAACATTTGAAGATTTTTCTAAAACTCTAGTAATAGTGATTTTTCCTTCATACTTATCATTCCAAGTTTTAATAAAATATTCACCAACTTTATAAGGTCCATCCTCATTGACAATATCTTGAGGTCTGATTTTTTTCTCCTCAAGAGCAGCAGCAACAATCAGTGGTTTAAAAATAGACCCCGGCTCGTAGGTGTCTGAAACAACTGGATTTTTAAAATAATCTTCAGAAAAATTGTAGTATTGATCCAAATCATAGTCAGGCAAACAAACTAAGGAGATGATTGCCATAGTTGAGGGATCAGCAACAACCACACAGCCTTGTTTTGCTTGATATTTTTCTAAACCCTCAAGCAATTTTCTTTTAACTATTTGCTGGGTTGTCTTGTCAATTGTTAATACTAAATCACGACCATTTTCTGGATCGACTTTATTTTGAATTCCCAAAAAAATTGGTCTGCCAATAAGATCTCTTTCTGTATCAATTATTCCAGGCAATCCAGTTAAATCTTGATTATAAAAGCCTTCGATTCCAAAGTAACCAATATCATCTCCACTCTCATTTTTTCCAACAAATCCCAAAAGATGAGCTGATAAAGACGCCTCAGGATAAAATCGTTTTAGTTTTTTTTCAAAACCAATACCATCAATTTTTAAGTTCTCAATTTCTTTTTTTGTTTTTTGATCTATACTTGAAGCTATGCTTATCCAATATTTTGATTCATCAATTTTTGCCTCAATAGAGGCCTCAGAAATAGCTAATTTATCACTTAAATGCTTAATTAGCTTTGATTTATCAGTTATTTTTTTTGGTTCAACATATACTAAATAACTATGTTGGTTTAAAACTAATGGATTAAAACTGCGATCATAAATCTTACCTCTTTCTGGTAATATTTTTTTTGAGCGCAGATAAAAATTTTGATCGATTTTTTTGGGATTAACAATTTGCAGGATAAAAAGTCTAATGATAATTAGTATATAAAAGGTTAAAAAAACTAAAAATAATAGTTTTGTTCTCATTGAAGTAATGCAACAGCATGAACAAAATTATCTAAAAATATTGGTTGGGATTTGTTTTTAAAATCCATCACTTCAGCTAATTTTTTAGCATAATTTAAAGAAGAAACCTCAGCCAATTCTTTTTCAAGATTAATATTTTCATCATGTAGCTGACTAGTTTTTATCTCATAATAAGTAATTTGTTCACTTAATTTTAAAGAAAAGTAAAAAAAAAGTATATTAAGTATTACCAAAAAGATTAATCCAAAAATTGTCAGTGATGCTAAAATTTTTTTCATAAAGTAATCACTCTTAACTTTGCACTTCGTTCAAAAAAGCGATAATTTTTAATTTTTTTAACTTTTAAAAACTTCAATTGTTTTTTTCGAACAAAATTTTTTACTAGGCGATCCTCAAGTGAATGAAAATCAACAACAACTATCCGACCTGTTTTTTTTAAAATTTTTAAGGCTGCCTGCAAACCTTTCTCTAAATTTTCAAACTCGTTATTAACAGCAATTCTTAAAGCCTGAAAAACCCGAGCATAAACTTTTTTATTAGAAAAGCCAATTGCTCTATCAATTGCTTCAAGCAAATCAGCAACAGTATCAACTTTTTTCTTTTTTTTAATTTGATAAGCAATTTCTTTTGATTTAATCTCCTCGCTGTATTTTGCCAAAAGTTGATAAAGTTCTTCCTCTGTTAATTTTTGAATTAACTGTGCTGCTGTCGTCTCTAAACTACTACTTAATCTCATATCTAATAATTCATCGATCTTTTGATAAGAAAATCCTCTTTTTGACTTGCTTATTTGTCTCATTGACAAACCTAAATCAAAAATCACGCCGTCAACTGGAAAAAAATTATTATCTTTGGCAATTTTTTCCAAATCAGCAAAATTAGCATTAACTAAAATCAATCGTTTTTTTTCTAAATCACTTAAATCTGAAAAATTAAAATTATCAATCTGAGATTTATCCCAATCTAAAGCCAAAACTTTTCCACCTCGTTTTAATATCTCTTTTGTGTATCCTCCCTCTCCAAAGGTGACATCAACATATAAGCCACCATTTTGAATATCTAGGTTTTCGATCACTGACTGTAAAAGTACCGGTGTGTGCATAAAAAATTAATCATTTATATAAGTTCATATTCGCTTTTTCATACTTTTTCCAATTTTCAAGTGACCAAATCTCGAAATGATCACCAACACCTAAAATAACCACGTCTTTTTTTAAATTGGCATATTCAATCAGATTTTTCGGAATAACAAATCTTCCTTGATCATCAATTTCTAAATATGAAGTTGATGAAAATAGTAATCGCTGCTTAGCTAAATTTTCCTTATCAAGAAGAGATGTTCCAAATAAAGCATTAGCCCGTGTCTCCCAATCCTCTTTATCATAACCTGCTAAACAAAAATCGAATCCCTTTGTTAAAATAAAAATATTGCCTTTAAGAAGTTCCCTGATTCTTTTAGGCAGAACAAGACGATTTGCTGAAGTAAAAGATAGTTGATATTCACCAAAAAACACCATATAATGCCATTATTCACCAAATTTAAAAAATTGTCAAGGGATCAATATTATCATGGAGCGATTTTTAAAAAAAACCTCAGAATTTATCTTTCAAAAACAAAAAGGTATTTTTTCATCAGCTATCATTATTTCTTTAATGATTGTTTTAAGCAGTCTTTCTGGATTCTTAAGATACAGGGTTTTAGCTGGATATTTTAATAAAGATCAGCTTGATATTTTTTTTGCCGCTTTTCGCATCCCTGATCTTATCTATGAAATTTTAATCACTGGAGCCATTACCTCAACTTTTATTCCTATTTATTTAAAATACAAAAATAATCAAAAGGATTTATCAGAAAATATATCATCAATTATCAATCTTATTCTGCTTGTATTAACAATTTTAATTATTATTACTTTATTTTTTATAAAACCAATTATAACTTTTATTAGCCCTGGCTATGATCAAGCCAAACTTCAACAAATTATTAATTATTCAAGAATTTTACTTTTTGGCCAATTGCCATTTTTTATCTTAGCTAATTTTTTAACTGGTATTGGTCAGGCCAATAAAACATTTTTTCTTTCAGCAATTGCACCAGTTATTTATAACTTAACGACAATCATTTTTACTATTTTGTTTCATAAAAATTTTGGTCTTAATGCAGCAATTTACGGAGTAGTTTTGGGAAGCTTATTTTTATTTTTAATTCAATTACCTTTACTTTTTCAATCAAATTTTATCTATAAATTAATCATCAAAAAAACAGCTGGATTAAAAGAATTTTTCAAATTAATTGGACCACGAATATTAACTGTTATTAATGCGCAAATTGATGCTACTATTGACCTAATACTAACAACTTTTATGGGTAGTGGCAGCTACACGATTTTTTATTTTGCCCAACATCTTCAGCTTCTTCCAGTTTCCGTCATTGGCATAGCCTTTGGCCAAGCATCACTGCCTTACTTAACTGAGCTTTACCAAGAAAAAAAAATGACTGAATTTAGAAAAATTATTACTGACTCTATCCTTAATCTTTTGTTTTTAATAATGCCCATAGCGGCTTTTTTTATCTTTGCTCGTACTCCTTTAATTAGATTTTTTTTTGGTGGACAAAAATTCGATTGGTCAGCCACAGTTCAAACAGCCATTACTTTGTCATATTTTTCTTTTGGTTTACCTTTTCACACAATTTATTATTTTCTAACTCGCTGCTTTTATGCAATAATGAATAGCAGAATTCCTTTTTACGCAAGTCTTTTTTCAATTAGTCTTAATATTTTATTAAGCCTGACATTTGTTTTTGTTTTTCATTTACCAGTTTGGTCGTTGGCAATTTCTTTTTCAATAGCAATTATGATTAACTCATTAATATTGTTTTTAATCTTAAATAAAAAAATTGAAAATCTAGATCTTTTTTTTATAATAAAAGAAATATTAAAAATAATTTTTGCTTTAATAATTGCATCAGTTATTTCTTATGGATTTATGAGACTTTTTGATGGTTTAATCTTTAATACTAACTTTACTATTAATGTTTTTTTTCTTTTAAGCTTTACTTTTTTTACTTTTTTTGGATTATACTTATTTATATGTTGGTTAATAGATGTTAAAGAAATTTATTTAATCAGTCAACTTTTATTAAAAATTAAAGAACAACAAAAAAAATTGATTGAATTTTATACAAAATATGATTAAAGAAGACACACAAAAAATCATTGCTATTAAAGCTATTCAAAAAAAATTATTGGGAAAAAAACTCACCTATAAAGAAATCTATGCAATTATGGATGAAATTGCTAAGGAAAAATTATCTGATATTTTAACAACTTACTTTGTTGCCTCATCTTTTAAAGAAGGATACACTAGTGAAGAGCTTTATCAATTTACTAAAGCAATGGTGGAAACTGGCAACCGGCTTAAATTTGATGGTATTGTTGCTGATAAGCATTCAGTTGGTGGAATTGCGGGAACGCGAGCCACGATGATAATTGTTCCTATTATTGCCGCAGCTGGCTTTAAGATCCCAAAAATCTCCTCAAGAGCAATCACCACCCCAGCCGGAACTGCCGATGTTATGGAGGCAATTGCTAGTGTTGATTTTACCATTGATAAAATTGAAAAAATAGTTAACGAGATTGGCGGATGTATTATGTGGAACGGCAAACTTGGGATCGCTCCCGCTGATGACATTATTATCCGCGTCGAGGAACCACTTTCTTTTGAGTCATTTGACAAAATAATTATCTCAGTTATGGCAAAAAAAATTGCTGCTGGTACCAATCATTTAGTTTTAGATTTGCCATATGGAAAAACTGCCAAAATCAGACATCGCTCTGATGCTGAAAAAGTTGCTAAAAAATTTATTAATTTAGCTAAAAAATTTAATATCAAAGTTGTTGTTGATATTAATGAGATGCTAGAGCCAGCTGGTCGTGGAGTTGGTCCAATTCTTGAAGCTCGAGATGTCCTGTATGTTCTAGAACAACACAAAGACAGACCTTTAAGACTTGAGACAAAAGCAATTCGTTTAGCTGGTATGCTTTTAGATATCTGTTATCAAACAACAAAGTCCAAGCTAATAGGTGAGGAAGAGGCAAAAAAAATTTTGCAAAGTGGTCAGGCTTTAAAAAAGTTTAGAGAAATTGTTAAAGCACAAAAAGGCGATCCTGATATTTCCAGTGCAAATTTAAAATTAGCTAAATATAAAAAAGAAATCATCTCGCCTGTCTCTGGTAAAATTAAAGATATTAACAATTATAACCTAAACACAATTGCCAAACTACTTGGGGCACCAAAAGATAAAACTGCAGGAATATATTTATTAAAAAAATTGGATCACAGTATTGAAAAAAATGAACCCATAATGGTTTTTTATTCAGATGATAAATATCGCTTAAAAGAGGCTGAAGTTACCTTGCAAAATTTACCAATTTTTACTATTGAAAAATAATTTATGAAAAAAAGATATTTAGCAGGAGCAATCTTAGCTTTTGTTTTTATTTTTTTTTATTCATTTTATAAACAAGCAACTCTACCTGTCAATAAGAATGATCAATCAACTAAAATTTTTGTCATTACTCCAGGCCAATCACTTCAAAAAATAAGTGATAATCTTGAAAAAGAAGGTCTTATTAGAAGCAAATTAGTTTTTTATCTAGTAGTTAAGCAACTAGGTATTGAAAAAAATATTCAAGCTGGTGATTTTCGTCTTTCACCATCAATGGATCTTTTTCAAATTGCCAAAACCTTAACTCATGGGACTTTGGATGTTTGGTTAACATTAATTGAGGGAACAAGAAAAGAGGAAATGGCACAAGTAATAAGCAAAAAACTTGATATCCCTGAAATTGAGTTTATCAAGCAAGCAAAAGAAGGTTATCTTTTTCCTGATACTTATCTTATACCAAAAAATGCTGATGCTCAAATGGTCATTAATATTTTACAAAGGAATTTTAATCAAAAAGTTAATAATGAAATCAAAAACAAAATTAATGATAAGGGTTTAACTTTTGATCAAGGAATTATTCTTGCCTCACTGGTTGAAAGAGAAGCTAAGCACAAAGAAGATAAACAAAAAGTAGCCTCAATCCTTTTAAAAAGATTAAAAAATGATTGGCCTCTTCAAGTTGATGCAACAATTCAATATGCACTGGGCTATCAAATTAAGGAAAAAACTTGGTGGAAAAAATATTTGACCACCGAAGACCTAAAAATTAACTCTCCATATAACACTTACAAAAACAAGGGTTTACCACCAACTCCAATTTGCAATCCTGGACTTGATTCTATTTTAGCAGTTATCAACGCTGACATAAGTACACCTTATTGGTTCTATATATCAGACAAAAAATCTAATATGCACTATGCTGTCACCCTTGAAGAGCACGAACAAAATATTAAAAAGTATCTTCAATAAAATCTAATAAAAAAATTGATTTTTTAATTTAAAGCTTTATAAAAATCTAATTCTAATTGTTTACTAATTTTTTTGATGCGATCATATCATTTTTTCAGATAAAATATTTCTCCTTGAATTTTATTATAGGATTTTTTATAATATTATTATGCCCAAAGAACTTTTTTTAACACCTAACACACACACAAGATAACCTGACATTTTATTAATTAATGTTCCATCAAGTTTTCAACAAGGAGTTATTCCTGATGATGATGAACCTCCATTTGGCTTATTAAGATTAGGAGCAACATTAAAAAAAGAAAAATTTAGCCCAACAATCCTTGATGCTCATCGAGGCAAATTAGGATTATCAGATATAGAAGATATAATTTATGGTTTAAAACCTAAGTCTATTGGATTAAATCCAACCTCAGTTAACCTCAATGAAGCAGCTGAAATAGCAGAATTAGCAGCTATTAAAGGTATTCCTATAATAATTGGTGGAGTTCATCCAACTTTGTCTCCTCAACAAGCACTACAAGATTTGCCTATGGCTGATATCGCAGTTAGAGGAAGAGGAGAAAAACCATTAATTCAATTATTAAATAAAGGATTAAGTTTAAAACCACCAATCAAAGGAGTTTATTACAATCCAGAAGATAAAAATTCTTCACGACAAGATTACGCTGATTCATATCCTATAGATGACATTCCGCCTATTGATTATAGAATTTGGGTTGCAAATCCAATACAAGAACGAAAAATAATTTATAATGGACAAGAAACCACTATAGAGGAAATTTCACTATTTGAAACCGCAGGTTGTCCTTTTTCATGCACTTTTTGTTCAACTCCAGTATTAGTTTGGACGAGGTCAAGGGCAAAGACCGTATTTTAGGCCTTCAATTGAAAAAATGATAACCGATGTTAATTTAGCTCTAGAGGTAGGAGCTAATGCTGTCCATTTTCTTGATGATATGGCATTCGTTACTCCAACTGATTTTAGAGATTTTTTTGAAAATTGGTATAAAAGAAATTTACCATTTTTTTATTGGCGAGGTATGACAAGAGCGCCAATTATTGCGCAGAAATTTTCAGATGATGATCTACAGTTATTAAAAGAAACTGGCTGTTGGAGAATTGCTCTTGGAGTAGAAAGTGGTAATGAAGAAATGTTAAGAAGAATTAAAAAGGGAATTACTTTAGAAGATGTTAGAATAGCTGTACAAAGATTAAAAAATGCTGGAATTCCACAAGTAAAAGCATTTTTTATAATGGGTCTTCCTGATGAAACTCTTGAACAAATGTTAGATACTCAAAAATTTATTTTAGAATTAAAAAGATTAGGATTAACAGATATTTCTCTTTTCCAATTTAAACCGTATCCAGGTACTGAAGAATGGGAGTACTTACGGCAAAGAAAACCAAAAGTTTTAGAACAAATAAATTATATAAAGAGGACAGATAATTATTCTGAAAAAAAATCAATTTCTGATGCTTCCTTACCTGATGATCTTGAAATAGCTCAGATACCAAGTAAAATAGTTAGAGAGTTAGTTGAAGAAACTTTACAATTGTTTTATAGTTAAAATATGAAGGCTTTTTTGTCATATAGTTTTGAAAATAGATATGAATTTGAAAAATTAAATCAGTCTCTAAAAAAATTTCTTAAAAAGCAATTTAATATTGAATCTTATGCTTTTGTCTATGATTTTAAAGACAAAACTAATAACAAAAAAATGATGCAAAAAGCTCTTAGTTTGATAGATAAATCAGATATTATTATTGCTGAATTATCTTATAAATCAATCGGTATTGGTATTGAAATAGGTTATGCTAAAGCTAAAAATAAAAAAATTATTTATATAAAAAAAATTAATTCTCCCCTATCAACAACTGCTGAAGGAATTGCTGATTATTTTATAAAATACAATCAGGAAGAAGATCTCATTAAAAAGTTGAGGATAATTTTTAAAAGTATTTTTTAATCAATTATATAAATCTTACTTAAAAATATACTACCATAAAATTAATAAGTAATCCTATAATAAAAAAATTTTATAAAATTCATTTTTTAATTTAAAGCTTTATAAAAATCTAATTCTAATTGTTTACTACTTTTTTTGATACGATCGTATCATTTTTTATTAAAAAAATTAATTCTTTAGATTATTTTAACAATCTTATTTATTTATTTAATTATTTATTTATTTCTTTATTTCTTAATTTCAATGAATATCCTCAATCTGTGTTTCTGAAGGTTCGGGATTGGATTGGCGTTTAATAACATCTCTTGGTTTTGATCCCTCAGCTGGCCCAACATATCCGGCTGCCTCCATCTGGTCCAAAATTCGCGCAGCTCTGGCATAACCAATTGATAGCCTTCGCTGCAAAAGTGAAGCTGAAGCTTTATCTTGCTGCATTATGATTTCCAGCGCTTGATCAAACAATGGATCTTTCTCACCACCATTTATTGGTATGTTACCACTGGCCGACTTGATATTAACTGCCTGCTCAGTCACCTCTTCAGTATAATGAACCGCTGGATATTGATTTTTTAAGAAATTAACTAAATTTTGCACATCTTTTTCACTAATATATGGACCCTGAACACGAATTGGCTTCGCCTTGTCAGGAGGCAAATAAAGCATATCTCCTCGCCCAAGTAACTTTTCTGCTCCTGGCATATCAATAATCACTCTTGAATCAATCATCGAAGAGACATTAAAAGCAATTCGAGTTGGAATATTGGCCTTCATCAAACCTGTAATCACATCAACTGAAGGTCTTTGGGTTGCCAAAATAAGATGAATTCCAGTGGCTCTAGCCATTTGGGCAATCCGAGTAATTAATTCTTCAGACTCAGCTGGCGCAAAAATCATCAAATCAGCTAACTCATCAATGATAAATAAAATATAAGGCTTTTTTTCAACGTTTGGCAGCGCATTGTAACTTTCAATATTTCTAACTTTATACTGAGCAAAAATCTTGTATCTTGTCTCCATCTCCGCCACTGTCCATTTTAAGGCTGAAATAATTTTTTCCGCCTCAACAATTACTGGGGTTAATAAATGAGGTATATCATTGTAAATAGATAACTCAACTCTTTTGGGATCAACCAAAATCATTCTTAATTCTTCAGGGCGGGTTCGAAACAAGAATGAACAAATCCAGGCATTAAGCAAAACTGATTTTCCCGAGCCAGTAGCACCTGCAATTAACACATGAGGCATTTTGGCAATTGAGGCAGCCACTGGTTGCCCAGAGACATCTAAACCCAAAGGAACTAATAACGGATCATTATTTGAGGTAAAAATTGGTGAAGATAGTAAAACTTTTTCCGTAACAATTTGTGGCCTAATATTGGGAATTTCAATGCCAACTAAAGACCGACCCGGTATTGGCGCCTCAATTCTCACCTGTCCAGTGCTGGCAGCCAATGATAGAGCTAAATTATTAGCTAAAGCAGTCACTTTTGAAAGCTTTGTTCCCATTGGAATAGATATAGCATACTGAGTCACAGCTGGACCAAAGTTGATTTCCTCCACTTTAGCTCTTACTCCAAAACTATCTAGTGTTTCCTCAATTATGGCAGCATTTCTTTTGATATCGCCGCGATCAGCTTCTTTTTGATCAATGTCAGTTAAAAGTGATAATGGTGGATATATCCAAGTATTTTTATCTGAAGACGTATGCAAAGGCTTAATATTTATTGAGGAATTAGCTGATGTAGGCTCTTTTGGTTTTGTAATTATTGGCTGATTAAATATGGTAAGATTCTTTTGTTTTTCCTTGACCTTCTCATCGACAATCATTGGTAAATCTTTTTTTTCGGGTTTAATTATAGATTTATCTTTAATATTTCTAAATAAATAGTTTTTTAAAAAAATAAAAGCTGATTTTAATAGATTAAAAATGAAAATTACAAGTATATCAATTGAGGTATCCAAAAATAAAACCAAACCAGTAATAAAAATAATTAAAAGAATGACTAAAGCACCCAAAACTGAAAAATCAAGTGCTAGGTTTTCAAAAATCATCTCTCCAAAATCGCCTGTTCTTAAAACTCCAAGCAAAGCAATAAAAATCATTAAAACACCTATTGAGATATTGGGTTTGATGAACTTTAATTTTTTTGTGTTAAAAAAATGGGTGGCAAATAAAACTAACAAAAAAGGCAAAAAAACTGCTAACCCACCAAATTTGGCAATTAAAAATAACTTTAATCGATAAAGAAGTATTCCTGAATTTTCATTAGCTAAATTATCAGAAAAAGAAATAAAACTTATTGCAGAAAAACCGATTATAAAAAAACCCAAGATATTAAAAATCGTCTGTTTGTTAATTTTAAATTTAAAAAATGGAAGTCTGATTAATGATTTTCTTCTAGCCATATTTAGATTTTAATTTTTGTAGAAGGAAAAATCAACTTAAATCATCTGAAGATTAATTCTGCCCATATTATCAATTTCATAAACCCTTACCTTTACTTTTTGACCAATCTTCACCACATCATATGGATTTTTTACAAAACCTCTACCCATTCTTGAAACATGAACTAAACCCTCTTTTCCAGGGACAATCTCAACAAATGCTCCAAATTGTAAAATTCTTTTAACAGTGCCAACAAATTCCTCACCCACTTGAATCTGACGAGTCATATTATCTATGTATTCAACTGCTTCCTCAACTTTTTCTCGGTCTAAACCACTAATCACTACCTTTCCCTCATCATCAATATTGATATCAGTTTGAGTTTTGGCAATAAGAGCTCGAATATTTTTTCCACCTGGCCCAATAATCTCACCGATTTTCTCAATCGGCGGCGTTAAAACTACCACTTTTGGAGCAAATTTTGAAATCTCTTTTCTTGGTTTACTAATGACTTTATTCATTACCTCAAGAATCTCCAGTCGCGCTTTTTCAGCTTGAGCGAAAATATCAGCAATCATTTTTTCAGTTAAACCACTATTTTTTACATCAAGCTGAATTGCGGTAATACCATCTTTTGTACCGGCAATTTTAAAATCCATCTCCCCAGCAAAGTCTTCAAGTCCGATAATGTCAGTTAAAATCACATATTCATTATCTGATTTTGAAACCATTCCCATTGCCACTCCAGCAACAGCTTGCTTTAATGGCACGCCGGCATCCATTAAAGATAATGATGAGCCGCAAACACTACCCATAGACGAAGAGCCATTTTCAGAAAGAATTTCAGAAACGACTCTTATTGCATAAGGAAACTCTTCCTCATTTGGCAAAACCGGCTCAATTGCTTTTTCTGCCAAAGCCCCATGACCTATAGCTCGCCTTGACGGCCCCATCATTTTACCAACTTGACCATATGAATAAGGTCCATCTGAATAATGATGAATATATCTTTTTGCTTCTTTTCCCTCTGGTCCTTCAATTAGCTGTTCTAATGTTAAAGGGCCAATAGTGGTAATTGAGAGCACCTGAGTTTGGCCTCTTTGAAATAAAGCGCTGCCATGAGTTCGTGGTAAGACAGAAACTTCAACTTTTATTGGTCTTACCTGATCAATCTGTCGTCCATCAGGCCGTTTTTTCTTTTCTAAAATATTTTTTTTAATTTGTTGATAATTATATTTTGTAATTGCTGCATGAATATCTTTCAATTCATATTTTTTCTCTAAATCTTCATAAATGGAATTTGCTATTTCTTGAAGTAAAGACTCCTCAGTACCAGCTGTCTCAATCGCTAATTTAACAGCTTCCTCAACTGGCTGAGCATATTTTTTTTGAATTAAGCTAATAATTTCAGAATAGTCTGGCTCTGGTGGCACAACATCTTTTTTCTTACCAATTTTTGCAGCAATTTTTTCAATAAATTCAATGATCTTCTTATTTTCTTTTTTAGCCATCTCAATGCCTTTTTGAATAATGATATTAGGAATCATCTTGGCTTTAGTTTCAATCATCAAAACTTTTTCTTTAGTTGAGGAAACCACTAAATCTAATTCTGTAAATTTTTCTTCTTCTTCAGTTGGATTTAAAATTAACTCACCATCTTGATGATTGCTTGAGCTGATGTAGCCAACTCTTAAGGTAGAGATTGGCCCATTCCAAGGCACAGATGACACGGCTAAGGCAGCTGAGGTGGCAATTGCCCCAACAATGGCTGGGTCATTGACTCCATCAACAGAAAGTAAAGTAACAACCACTTGAACCTGTTTTTTATAGGTTTTTGGAAAAAGTGGCCTGATTGATCTATCAATTAATCGACCAATTAAAACCGCCTCATCAGATGGCCTTCCCTCCCTTTTTACCCATCGTGAACCTTTAATCAAACCACCAGCATAAAGTTTTTCTGCATATTCAACTGTAAGCGGAAAATAATCAATATTTGGATTTTCTGGACCAACTGCGACTGTTACCAATACAGCAGTATCACCAAGTGTAGCAAAAACTGAGGAATCAACTGCTTGAGCAAGTTTTCCAAACTGCAAAGTTAATTTTTGTCCATCAACTTCAATCGATTCTTCAAAAATGTCCATAAATTTAAAAGGATTTTAATCAAGATTATTTACTAATGCCTAAATCTTTAATGAGTTTTGTATACCTTTTTTCATCAAGTTTTTGCAAATAATTTAAAATTCTTCTTCTTTTAGCAATCATTTTTAAAAATCCACGGCGTGAATGGTTATCTTTTTTATTGACCTCTAGATGTTCAACTAGTTTATTAATTTTGTAAGTTAAAAGAGCTGCTTGCACCTCAGGTGATCCAGTGTCACCTTTTGATTGGGCAAACATCTCGATAATCTTTTGTTTATCATCTGGTAATTTAATCATAATCAAACATTATAATAGAAAAATATGGTAGTTGCAATAGTTTTTTTAATTATGATAATTTTTGGATTCATATTTTACTTGCCACCAAATCACTGGTTTATTATTTTGAGCTTTAATGTTTTATTAACTCTTACCTTTTTCTTGGTTTTAAAATTACTAATCAAATCCAAAAAATATTCGCTGTTTTTAACTTCTATTTTTTTTACTTTAATATCTTTAGCAGCTTTAAAACAACTTGAACCAATAAATCTCATTTTAGCAGCCAGTTTTTTTAGCCTTTTGTATACAATATTAAAATAATCGCGCAATCGCGCGTTTATTTAGCAATCAAAAATTCTTAGATTTTTTATTTTAAAAAAATCAATGTCATTCTGAAGTTCTGATTAATTGTCATGATCAAAGAATCAGATTTTGTTTTTCGGCTATCGCCTAGATCCTTCAGTCTTTTAGAATGACAAAAACTTAAAACTACGAACTTCTTTTTCGCTTAATTACCCAATTACTTAATTTCTTAATTACTTTCATTTATTTATTTATTTTATTATTTCTTTATTTTTTTATATTTTTATTTGTTTATTTAATTATTTGTTTATTTAATTATTAATTGTCATTATTCTTATTCATTGTTTATTATCATTTAATAAGTGTTAGACGCAAAATGTTAGACGACTATCAAGTTTGTTATAATAATAAAATGAAGAAATTTTATGTCACTGCGGCCATTCCTTATGTAAATGCCGCACCTCATATTGGCCATGCTTTAGAATTTGTTCAAGTGGATGTCATTGCCCGCTATCATAGACTTTTAGGAGAAAAAGTCATCGCCTTAACTGGCAGTGATGAAAATGCTTTAAAAAATGTCCAAGCAGCAAAAAAAACTGGTTTACCTACTCAACAATTTGTTGATCAAAATGCCCAAAAGTTTTATGAATTATTAAAAAAACTTAATACTCAATTTGATGTCTTTCAAAAAAGCACCAATCCTGCTCATTTCAAATCATCTCAAGATCTTTGGTTACGATGCCAAAAAGATATTTATAAAAAAAACTATCAAGGGTTATATTGTGTTGGTTGTGAAGCTTTTTATAGTGAAGATGAGTTAGTTAATGGCGAATGTGCTGAGCATCCGGGAAAAAAACTTGACCTAGTCAATGAAGAAAATTATTTTTTCAGACTGTCAAAATACCAAAATCAATTAATTGATATTATCACAAATGATAAAGTCAAAATTTATCCAGATTTTAGAAAAAACGAAGTTTTGGCATTTTTAAAAAAACCACTCCAGGATATTAGTATTTCTCGATCAAATCAAAGAGCTCAAAACTGGGGTATTCCGGTACCAAATGATCAATCACAGCGAATGTATGTTTGGTTCGATGCCTTAAATGTCTATCGATCTGGAGTCAGTGATGACATTTGGCCCGCTGATTTGCATGTTATTGGTAAAGGTATCATTCGCTTTCATGCTGTTTATTGGTTAGCGTTTTTGCTTTCAGCTAATCTACCTTTACCAAAAGCGATTTTGGTTCATGGTTATTTTACCGTCAATGGTCAAAAAATGTCAAAAACAATTGGCAATATCATTGATCCAATTGAAGTGATTGAAAAATATGGAGCTGAAGCTCTTCGATATTATCTTTTAAAAGAGATTTCTCCTTTTGCTGACGGAGATTTTTCTTTTTCCAGACTTAATCAAGTCTACCAATCTGATTTAGCCAATGAACTTGGCAATTTAGTTTCTAGGTTGACTAATCTTGCTGAAAAAAATAACATCAGCATTGATGACCAAGAAAAATATCAATTTGACCAAGAGATAGCCCAGCTTTTTGAAAACTTTCAATTTAATCTTACTCTTGATGCGCTTTGGGGAAAAATCAAAACTCTTAATCGAGAGATTGATGAGTTTGCTCCCTGGAAAAAAAGACCTGAGAAAAATTATGATTTTCTTGTTAATTCGATTAAAACTTTAAGAAAAATTGCTTGGCAGCTGCAGCCTTTTTTACCTGAGACTGCGCAAAAAATTAATCAATTAACTGTTGGAAAAATCAAAAAAAGCCCAATTCTTTTTCCAAGACTAAAATGAAAGAATTTTTCATCAAAAGAAAAAAATTACTAATTTTTTTAGGATTTTTTTTACCAATTTTATTTTTTACTTTTATTATTTTTTATAAGCTGCCAAATCCTTATAAACTTAAAGATTATCAGATCACTCCTCTATCAACTGAAATCTATGATCGCCAAGGCAAGCTTTTATATCAAATTTACAAAGATCAAAATCGCACTCCTGTTAAACTTAAAGACTTGCCCGTTTATGTCAAGCAAGCAACAATTGCCATTGAAGATAAAGACTTTTATAAACACTCAGGAGTTTCATTTTTGGGTGGTATCTTAAGAGCCATCAAAGACACTTTATTAACTGGCAAAGTCCAGGGCGGCTCAACTCTCACTCAACAGCTAGTAAAAACCTCACTTTTAACCCCAGAAAGAACAGTTACCAGAAAAATTAAAGAGATTATCTTAGCTTTAATTGCTGAGAGAATTTACAGCAAAAATGAGATTTTAGAGATGTATTTAAATCAAGTGCCTTATGGCGGCGCTGCCTATGGTATTGAACAAGCTAGTCGCCTTTACTTTGGCAAATCTGCTAAAGATTTAAAACTGGAGGAAGCTGCTTTTTTGGCTGGTCTACCTCAAGCACCATCTTTATACTCGCCATATCTTAATCCACAATTGTCAATGTCAAGAAAAAATACTGTTCTAAAACAAATGTATCTGCAAAAATACATTGATAAAAAAACTTATGAAAAAGCTATTCATGAAAAACTTGATATCAGGCCGCCGATAAACACTATTAAAGCTCCTCATTTTGTTTTTTATATTAAAAAAATTCTTGAGGAAAAATATGGTGCAGAGACAGTTGAAGCTGGTGGTTTAAAAGTTTATACTACCCTTGATCTTGATATCCAGCAGGAAGCTGAAAAAATCTTAAAAAACGAAATTGAAAAATTAAAGAATTTAAATGTTGGCAATGGCGCCATTCTTATCACTCGACCTCCAACTGGAGAAATCTTAGCTATGGTCGGCTCAGTTGATTACTTTGCCACTCCCTCAGGTGCCTTTAATGTCACAACTGCCCTTCGTCAACCAGGCTCAGCTATTAAACCATTAAATTATGCGGTAGGAATTGATCGAAAAATTGTTACCGCAGCCACCATTTTTAATGATCAGCCAACCTGTTTTTTTGCTACTGGCCAATCCCAAGGATACTGTCCGGTCAACTATGATGGTAAATTTCATGGACCGGTGGCTTTGCGATTTGCATTGGGAAACTCATACAATATTCCGGCTGTTAAAATGCTTGCTTTAAATGGAGTAAAAGATTTTATTGCTTCAGCATCAGCCTTTGGAATCACTACCTTTAAAGATCCATCAAATTACGGGCTTTCTCTTACCTTAGGTGGTGGTGAGGTAAAAATGACTGAGATGGCCAAAGCTTTTTCAGCTTTTGCCAATAAAGGAAAATCAAAAGACTTAGTTGAAATTTTAAAAATCGAAGATAAACTAGGAAAAACAATTTACCAATTTAAAGATCCAAATTTTGTCTTAGACATAAAAAAACCTCTAAAATCACCCTCGTATCTATCAATCACTGGTAAACAAGTCATCTCTCCTGAAACAGCATTTATCATTTCCCATATTCTTCTTGATAATAACGCTCGCTCAGCTGCCTTTGGTGCATCATCTTTTTTAAATATTCCCGGTAAGGCTGTCTCAGTCAAAACTGGCACCACTGATGATAAAAAAGATAACTGGACAATTGGCTACACACCAAATTTTTTAGTAGCTGTTTGGGTGGGAAATAACGACAATCGACCAATGAATCCCTGGCTAACCTCAGGAGTTACTGGAGCAGCTCCAATTTGGAATAAAGTAATGAATTATATCTTAAAAAATCAACCCGATCTTTGGCCAATTAGACCAGAGACTGTGGTTGGCCGCCAGGTCTGCTGGGACTCAGGTGATTTAATGGCCAAAAAAAATGATGGCACTGAAAATTGTTCTTCACGTTTTGAATATTTTATTTCAGGCACTGAGCCAAAAGAATCTCATATTTTCAAACAAGTAGTTGCTGTCACCAAAGATGACAAACTTACACCTGCTAATTGGCCAGAAGTTGAAATGAAAGAAAAAACCCTAATTAAAGATCCGTTTGGTTATTATTGTGTTGACTGCAATCATGATAATGAAATTTCTCAAATAATTAAGCTTTAGATTATTTTGACATTTAACCTAAAAAGGAAGCGATAATTAAAAGAAAAATACTTGTAATAAAATCACTAATTAAATAACCAGATAACTCATGGGGTTGAGTCTCCCCCACCATACGAATTAATTATATTAGTTATTTGATTAGAAATTTGCACAAAAGTTTTTAAATTTAATTGAGAAATGTATCGCTCAAGTAGATTTTTGGGTAAATATAATTTTTTTACCAACAAACGCGCTTGATTTTTACTAATAAAAATATTTTTTAAATCTTTACCCAGACTAATTATTGCTTCACGTAAACCATTTTTTAATTTGTAATGTTCGTGTTCATATAAAAATCTTTTTAGATAAATGCTGAAATCTTTGTCTTTTAGTGGATTAATTCTTCTTTTTAAATGAATAATACCCGAAACTGTTTTTGGCTGAGGATAAAAACTTGTTTTAGCGATTTTTTTTATTAAAAAAGCATTAAAGTATGAATTAAAAATTGGATTTTTATTTACGGTATTAACAAAAGAGGCCGGCCCAATAATAAAAAGGTCATTATGAAACCATCCACCTTTCATTAAAGGATGGAGAAAATTTTCTAATTGACTATAAGGAAAATTCCCAATAATTTTATCGATCTTTCCAATATTAAGGGTAAAATTTTTATCACAAAAAAGTTTATAAGCATCGGCAAAAATAATTTTTACATTTTTTGGAAATTTTGGTAAATATTTTTTAAATCGCTCATCGATTTCAATTGAAATCAATTCTTTACATAAATAGGCTATTTTTTCTGTAAGAAAACCTAATCCGGTTCCAACCTCAATAATTCTTTCTGTTGGTTTAATGTTGATACTTTTTATAAAGTCATCAAGGATTACTTTATCCACCAAAAAATTCTGATCTTTTTGGGTAATAATTCCTTCTTTATCCTGAAAGAAAATTGCTTTTTTAAATAAATTTCTATCAATCATTTTTAAAGATTTTAATCAAGTAACGAATAATAGACAACTAAAAAAATACTTTTAAAAATAAAATAAGCCAAAGGTAAACCTATCTATTTAATCGATGCAATTTTTAACAACTTTAAATTAATAAATTAAGATATAAATGAATGTTTTTTTATCTCTTTCAATGTATAATTTTACAATATGATCGCTTTAATTCAAAGAGTTAAATCAGGAAAAGTAATCGTTGAAAACAAAATATTTTCACAAATTAGCCATGGTTATGTGATATTAGTTGGATTTTGCCAAGGCGATGATGAAAAAACCGTTGAAAAAATGGCTGAAAAAATTAGCAATATTCGAATAATGGCTGATGAAAATGGAAAAATGAATTTAAATATTACTCAAGTTAAAGGCGAAATTTTACTTGTATCTCAGTTTACTTTATGCGCTGATACTTCCCAGCGCAGACCTTCTTTTATAAAAGCTTTAAAAGAAGATGAGGCAGAAAAGCTCTACAAATTTTTAATTGAAAAACTTAAGGAAAAAAATATTCCCATTAAAACTGGAAAATTTGGTCATTATATGACGGTTGAGATAGTAAATGATGGTCCAACAACCATAATTTTAGATAGTCGAGATTATTAAATTAACAATTTTATTTTAAAGTAAAATATAATTAATTTATGAAAAAACGGGTTTTATCAGGGATTCGAGCTACTGGCAGATTGCATCTTGGTAATTATTTGGGAGCTATCAAGGGGATGATTGAACTGCAAAACAATCCATCTTTCGAGACTTTTTATATGGTCGCTGATGCTCACACTATCACCACACCATACTCAGTTGAAGAACTTCGCCAAAATCGGCGCGAGATCATTATTGACTATCTAGCAGCTGGTCTTGATCCGGAAAAATCAACTCTTTTTATTCAATCTCAAGTCTCTGCTCACTTTGAACTAGCTTTTTACTTTTCCTCAGTTGTCTCAATTGCTCGGATGCAACATTTGCCCACCTATAAAGAAAAAGTTAAACAATATCCAAATGACAATACTATGGCGCTACTAAACTATCCAGTTCTAATGGCTTCTGATATTCTTTTATATAAAGCTCACTTAGTGCCAGTTGGTATCGATCAAGAACCTCATCTTGAAGTAACCCGGGAAATTGCCAGAAAAATGAATCAAACTTATAAAACAACTTTTCCTGAACCGAAAAGATTTGCCACAGCTGGCGAATATATTCCTTCCCTTAAAGGTGAAGGCAAAATGAGTAAATCAGTTGAAGGTAGTTATATTAATCTGACAGACTCTCTTGATGAAATTGTCAAAAAAATCCGATCAGTACCAACAGCTGCTGTTGCCGGTGGTCCAATTATTGGTGGAATTAAAACTCTTTTTATATTGGCAAAAATATTTTTTGATGACAATACTTATAATTTTTACAAAAGCCAATATCAAGTTGGATCTTTAAAATTTGTTCAGTTAAAAGATGCCTTAGCTGAAAAAATTTTTGCTGAACTAAAGCCCTTTCAAGAAAAAAGAAGATTAATTTCTCAGAATCAATCCTATGTTGACAAAGTCATAAAACAAGGTGCTCAAAAAGCCCAAGTTGTCGCTGAAAAAACACTGCAAGAGGTTAAGGAAAAAATGGGGTTAATGTAAAAATTACCAAATCTTGCCAAATTTTGCCGGAATATTCTTTTCGGCTATCATCTAGATCCTTCAGTTCCTCAGGATGACAAGAAGATAAAATTTTTAGATCTTAGTTGCAATTTTAAAACGTTTAAAAACTACTTGTCTCGTATATGACGGGAAAAACTAAAAACTGCGAACTTTATCTCTCCCTTAATTACTTCATTTCTCAATTTTTTAATTACTTTCATTTTTTTTATTTAGTTATTTAATTATTTTTTTTCATTGAAACTAAGATATATCTGCTTTATAAAAAATAACATTACCTAATTTGCAAAAAATATTATAAAATATATTGGAAATAACTCATGATTTTACCAAATCACATCGCCATTATTCCTGATGGAAACCGTCGCTGGGCAAAGGAAAAAAATTTGCCAACATTTGAAGGACATCGAAGGGGTCTAGAAAACACCCTTAATCTTGGAAAATATTTAAGAAATCTTGGAGTGAAAGTTTTTACTGTTTGGGGTTTTTCTACTGAAAATTGGCAAAGAGATAAAAACGAAATTGATAACCTAATGAATCTTTTTAAAAAAGCAGTTGATCAATATCTGAAAGAGGCATTAAAAAATGAAGTTTGTTTAATTCATCTTGGTAGAAAAGACCGTTTTGATGATGAATTAAAAGAAAAGATTATAAAAGCAGAAAAAGAAACAGAAAAATTTAGTAAGTATTATTTTTGCCTTGGTTTAGATTATGGTGGACAAGATGAAATTGTAAGAATGATTAATAAAGTAAAAAAATATCCATCAGTTGATAAATTAGTCATTGAAAAAAATTTAGATACAAAAAATCTTCCCTATCCCTATCCTGATTTAATAATTCGAACAGGTGGAGAAAAAAGATTATCTGGTTTTATGCTATGGCAATCTGAATACAGTGAACTATATTTTTCTAAAAAGTATTTTCCTGATTTTAGTGAAAAAGACCTTTATAAAGCTTTAAAAGATTATTCAAGAAGGCAAAGAAAATTTGGTAAATAATCATCCTATTAATGTTCCAATTACCTTTTCACCAGTAAAATATCTTAAAAAACGATTATCTTTATAACCATTAAAAATTAGAGTCTGAATTTTAAATTGTTTTGCTAATTTTAAGCTTTCTTCAATTTTGTGAATCATCCCACCACTAACATCATAACCTTGCGGTTTAAAAATAATTTTTCTCATTTGAGAAAAATTATTTTCATTAATCTTTTCGATAACATCTTGATTTTCATCATAAACGCCGTCTACATCAGTGAAATGGATCACCTTTTCAATACTAAATTTTTTATGCAATCTTTTAATCAATTCCAAAAAAATTCTCTCAGTCGAAAAAATAACTGAGTTTAATTTTTCATCAATAATCACATCGCCATAAACTAGAGGAATAATTTTTTGATTTAATAATCCAACTATCTGATCAATTAGTATTTTTTTAGTATTTTTGTTTGAAGAAAAAATAAATGATGAGGGATGAATGGTAAAACAATTAATTTTATTTTCAATTAATTTATCAACAATTATTTTATTTAATGTTAAAACTGAATGATGAATTTGCACAAGTCCTTCAGATGAAAAATTAACATAACCCATCTTACTTTTATATTTTTCAGCATAAAAATGACCAAAAGAACCGGCACCATTACCAATAATAAAATTCAAATCCGGAAACTGACCAATGATATGTTTTAACTGAAAAACTAAACCATCAATTATATCCTCATTTATTTTCAAAGGAGTTTTTTTATCAGTAATCAATCCACCGCCAAATTTTATAAAAACTATTTTTTTCATTAAAAAGTGCCATCGAGAGGATTCGAACCTCTGATCGTCCGCTTATGAAACGGCCGCTCTACCACTGAGCTACGATGGCTTCAAGACAAAAAAATAATCAAGTTATATTATATAATATAATTTACCTTTTATGACAAAAATTGATTTATCAATAATTATTATTTCTTTTAATACCAAGCAAATAACTAAAAATTGCCTTGATTCAATCAATCGTTCTTTATGGAAATCAAAAATAAAATATGAAATCATCGTAGTTGATAACGACTCTCACGATGACTCAAAAGAGATGCTTGAGGAGTATGCAAAAAATAAATTAAATAAAACTATTTACATTCAAACAAATTCCAATTTAGGATTTGGAAAAGGAAATAATTTAGCCGTTAAAAAAGCTCAAGGCAAATATATTCTTTTAATTAACTCTGATACCATTGTCTTAAATCGATCAATAGAAAAACTTTTTAATTTTTATCTTGAAAATGAAGAAAAAGTCCATTTTTTAGGGCCAAAACTCCTAAATTCTGATCTAACACCTCAGCCCTCAGCAGCTTATTTCTTCAGTTTACCAGTAGTTTTTGCTGCATTATTTTTAAGAGGTGACTATTGGGGATTAACTAGATTTTCACCAGATAAATTTTGCCAAGTTGATTGGGTTTCGGGTGCTTGTATTTTAACTAAAAAATCTTACTTTGAAAAACTTCAAGGATTTGATGAAAACATTTTTATGTATATGGAAGAAGTTGATCTTTTGTACCGGGCTAAAAAAATTGGTTTGAATACTTTTTTTTATCCTGAAGCTCAAATCATTCATTTAGGTAGTACTTCATCAAAAGGAAGAACTTATCCGATTATCCAAGTTTATAAAGGTTTTTTGTTTTTTTACAAAAAACATCATTCATTTATAAGTTTAATTTTTTTACATATTTTACTAAAAATAAAGGCATTAATTTCTTATTTAATTGGTAAAATATTAAATAACAAATATTTAACTGAAACTTATGGTAAAGCTTTTAGGCTTAATTAAAAAAATTGATGAAAATATTTTAAAAATTCTTTTAGCCGGATTTATTTTTTTTATTCCTTTATGGCCAAAACTACCTATTAAAGCAATAAACTACACTTATATTGCCTTAAGACTTGATGATCTATACTTACTACTTTTAACAGTAATTTTTTTAATTCAATTGCTAAGAAAAAAAGTTTCTCTTGATAAAAATTACCTGATAATATTTTTTCTTTATTGGTTTTTTGTTTTTTTATCAACTTTTTGGGGAATTTTTATTGGAAAAACGATTGAGTTCTATCATTTAGGTATTCTTCATGCTCTGCGTCGTGTTGAATATATGATTGTTTTTTTTATCTCTTTATCTGTGATAAAAGACAAAAAAGATTTTTTTAAGTTTATTAACTTATTTTTCATCTCTGTATGGCTAGTTGTTTTGTATGGATTAGGACAAAAATTTTTAAACTTTCCTGCTGTTCAGACAATGAATCCAGAATTTGCTAAAGGTTATTTGCTTTATTTGACTCCTGAAGCACGAATTTCATCAACTTTTGCTGGTCATTATGATCTAGCATCATATATAGTTTTTTCGATTCCAATTATTTTGGCTTTTTATTTTTATTCTAACTCAAAAAAAAATTTATTTCTTTTTATTCTAAGTTTAATTGTTTTAATATACACGGCCTCAAGAATTTCATTTGGCGCCTATATTATTGCGACTTTTTCTTTTTTAATTTTCTTAAAAAAATATCGCTTTGCTTTTTTTGTTATGATATTAACAATTTTACTGATGTTAACTACTGGTGAATTAACCAAGAGATTTTTAAAAACATTTCAAGTAAGAACAATTTTGGTAGATGAAAAAACTGGCGCTATTTATATTGGTCAAAAAATCACTACCAAAGAATTACCAGCTGGCTCTTTTTATGTTAAGTTAAAAGATCAAACATCTTCACAAACAAATGAAGAAGTAAATCTTGAAAAATTTAAACAACAAATTATTCAAGAAAAAATTAAAGAAGCAACTTTAACTGGTCAGGTCATAACTGAAGA
>CAYUCK010000008.1:0-19750 GCA_964443335.1 uncultured Gammaproteobacteria bacterium
TCATTAATGTTAAAATTCTCTTGAAAACCAAATTCCCATCTTCCAAATAATTGGTGAAGCTTTTGCGATAATGGAAGTGAAGAATGTGTTGATGGTTGGATAAAAGCAATCATTCCTTCATCTTTTAAAACTCTTCTAGCTTCTATAAAACTGTCAATTATTTTTTCTCTATCAACAATTTCTCCTAAAAATGGACCTTCTTCATAAAAATGCTCAACTACTCCGACTTCAAAAATTCTATCAAATGATTTATCTGAGAATGGTAATTTTAAAACATCTGCGCATAATACAGGCACATTAATTCCATTATAATCGTGTAAAAACGAAAGTGCCTCAAAAGATAAATCTACTCCATATGGAATAATTTGCTCTTTTTGTAAAATTGCTCTTAAAGTTTGACCGTGACCTACTCCCAATTGAAGCACTTTAGGAATTGATGGTAAATTATTAAAAAAACCAAGATACTTTAATGCTTGATAATAAATAATGTGTTTTTCTAAGTATTCTTCTGCAGTAGTGGTTTTTGCTCTTTTTTTTCGATAAAATTCATTCCAGTTTAAATAATTACCTTCTTTTTTAGAGTAGTGGAAAACCCCGCTTATTTTATTTGTAATATTACCCTCTCTCTCATATTTTATTATTATAACAATCTAATTAAAAATTGTCAAAAATTAGTTAAAATAAATTATGTTTAAAAAACTTATTCTCAAATCTATCCGCTTTTATCAAAAAACTTCTTGGTTTCACGGAACAATTTTAAAACAACTTTTTTTAACTGATCAAGTCTGTCGATTTAGGCCAACCTGCTCTCAGTACACTTATCAAGCAGTTGAAAAATATGGCGTATTAAAAGGACTATTTTTAGGACTCAAAAGAATCATCCGTTGTCATCCTTTTTCCAAAGGTGGCTATGATCCTGTGCCTTAAATCAATAACTTTCAATATGAAGTTTAATATTTCCAAAATCATTAATTGTTAAATAACTTGCAAATCCAAAATCAACAAATCCACAATTAGCATATCTTTCCTCTTTTAAAACCACGGGATTGTGAGTGTGACCAGTTATTAACCAAAAACTTCTTTTTTGAAATTTTTTGTCAATTACGTTTAACAATTTTTTAGTATCATCTTCAATAGTAATTTTATTTTTTAAGTATTTTAAAGCTCTTAAACGATGATCTTTATAGTATCCAATAATTTTTATTAAAAAATTGGTAATTTTTTTAGGTAAATATTTTAATTTTAATTTTTCATCAATTGAAGGATAAATTTTGTGAGAATGAATAAATAAAAATTCTTTGTTTTTTATTTTTAATCTGTATTCAAAATCAACAATGGAAAAAAATTTTTTTGCTAAATCCAATTCATTGATCACGCTTTCATCATGATTGCCAATGATATAAACTGATTTTTTGTTTTTAATAATTTGAATTAATTTTTTAAATTTGCTTTTAATCAAATCTTTAAATGACCAAAAATATCCTTCATAAAGATCCCCAACTATAATTAAACGATCAAATTTTAAAAATAAATTTTCAAGATAATTTATTTTTTCTTGAGGATCATTGTTTTTTAAATGTAAATCAGAAATAACTAAATATGACATATTTATAATCCTATAGTATAATATATTTATGAGTAAAGAAATATCAAGACGCGATTTTCTTAAACTTATGTTTTATTTTACTATAGCTTTATTCTTAAAAGATAGTTTTTTAAATTATTCTAAGATTTATCCATTGTATCAACTACCTTATCCTCCGCTAAATGTCAATTTACCAATCGATGGTTTAACTCCCAATTTATTTCCACAAATTGAAGCAACAATAACTAACCCTAATGCTGCTTTTAAAAGAGTTTTACATTTGAACGCACAGCAAGATTTTTCAAAATCATTGAAAGAAAAATTTAATGACTATAAATTAGAATTGTCTACAAATGCTTATTCTATTTATAAAATAAAAATCCCCAATCCTCCACAAGAACTCCAAGAACTATGCGAACCTTTTTTAAAAGTTGCTATAATTGAAAATCCCCAAGGTATATTAATACCAGCTTCAAGCGTCCAAACTAAAGATAGGCAAATCTTACTTTCCGGAATGCCTCAAGACATTCTTCAATATTCAAATAAACAACCACATGTTGCTTTATCAATTGGTGCTACTGACCCAAGGTTAATTGCTTATCAAAATATTTTTTCTCAACCAATACCTGATAAAGCTGCTAAAGATTTTAGTTTTCCATATGGAATTTATGGATTAATTAATCTTTTAACTATCGGATCCCCAAACAATCATGAAAAAAAATTATTAGAAATAATTAAAAATCAAGCTTTTTTGGAAGAATATAAACATACTAATCTCTTGCAAATGCCTTTTTGTGATATTTTTTATCAACCACAATATGGATGGACTAATTCCGGTGGATTTTTTGGATCAAATGATTTTAATCATTTTTATGATCAAACCATAAATCTATTTGGCCAAGGCATATCTCAATCAAAAAAACCATGTGGATTTATAATTAGTGGACCTTGGTGGTTTAACCAACCAAATAACGAATGGGCAATTAATCTTGCCTTAAAAACTTTGCAGAATCTTGGAATTTCACCTATCTCAATTTTATCTGCTGACACAGGTGGTCAAACAGGATTTTATTATCAAGAAAACAGTCAATATAAATTTTCTCATTCAGGAACTTGCGCCAACATGCAGCATACAACAATGGCTTTATATGGATTTTCTTAATTTCCTCTTAACCTAAAACTAACTTGACCAATTTGAATATTTTGAGCAGTAATCGAACCGTCTTGATTTTGTACACCAACAACAAAAACATTTTCATTTTCTCTTAAATCATCAACGGTTGCTTTACTAGTTTTTCCAATATTGGTTTTTTCACTTAAAAAAACTATTTTTGATGAACCATCTTGAACTTTCACAGTGATTGAATCAGCATCTTTTTTAATAATCTGACCAGAAATTGGTCTTGTGCCGGTGTTAAATCTTTGTTGACTTTGTCCTTGTCTTATATTTTGACTAAACCTTTCTTGTTGTTGACTTTTTTGATATAAACTCCCTCCATAAAAACCAATTCCTAAACTTATAACTCCAACCAAAATATAAGAAAAAACATTATTTTTCATAGTTTTTTATTAATTTTTAATTTTTAACTTTAACTTTATTACTCATATCTTAAAGCTTCAATTGGCGATAATTCTGATGCTTTTTTTGCTGGATAAAATCCAAAAACAACACCAACAATTGATGAAAAAATAAATGATAGCAATATCCCCCACCAAGACAAAACAAAAGAAAAATTCATTAATTTTGCTAAAACAAAATAGATAATAACTCCTGAAATTATGCCAATGATTCCGCCAATTAAAGTCAAAATGATTGACTCTGTTAAAAATTGTAAAACTACAATTTTGTTTTTTTGCCCCCAATGCTTTTCGTAGACCTATCTCTCTTGTTCTTTCAATAACAGACACTAACATAATATTCATTATTCCTATTCCACCAACCAAAAGCGATATTGCTGCAATTCCTGATAATAAATTAGTAAAAGTTGAAGTCACTGATGTGGCTGTCTGTAAGATATCAGCTTGTGACATAATTGTAAAATCAGCTTGATAGGGATTATTAATTTTATGACGAGCTAACAAAAAATAACCAATTTCATCCCGAGCCTGATTCATTAATTTTTCATCTTTTATTCCAATGGCAATTGATGATAGATAATCAACTCCAAAAAGAATTTTTTGAGCAGTTGATAAAGGTACAAAAATTATATCATCCTGATTAAAAAAACCAGTTCCACCTTTTGAAGTGGTCACTCCAATAACTCGAAAACTTTTTCCAGTAATTCTTATTGTTTTGCCAACTGGACTAACACCATCGCCAAATAAATCAGAAACAACTTGCGGTCCCAAAACCGCTACTTGTCTTATTCTATCAACATCAAATTGACTGATAAAATTGCCTTCTGACAAATTTATATTTCTTAAAACCTGATAGCTTGGATAAACTCCAACAATTTGAGTATTAGTATTATTTCGCTCATATGTTACTCGAGCTCGCCTTGATAACTCTGGAAAAACATCTGTTATATAGTTATTTAAGAATTTTGATTTTATTGCTAAAGCATCATCTAAAATTAAGGTGTTTGAAGATCCTGCTGCTTGACGTACGCCAGAAGAAGTCGTTGCCCCTGGTGAAATCGTTAATAAATTTGAACCTAAAGATTGAATTTGCGATTGAATACTTTTTTGACTTGATTAACCCAAAGAAAGCATAATAATCACTGAAGCAATACCAATAACAATCCCCAAAATTGCCAATCCGCTTCTTATTTTATTGGCCAGTAGAGAAAAAATTGCTTCATTGATAATTTCCTGATAATAATCAAAAATTTTACTTATTTCATTACTCATTACTCATTATTAATTATTAATTAATTTACCATCTTTAATTTTTATTAATCTTTTTGCCCATTTAGCAATATCTTTTTCATGAGTTATTAAAATAATGGTTTTGCCTTCTTGGTTTAATTTTTTAAAAATTTTCATGATTTCTTCAGCTTGAGATGAAGCTAAATTTCCTGTTGGTTCATCAGCTAAAATTATTGAAGGATTAGTGACTAAAGCCCGAGCAATTGCTACTCTTTGCTGTTGTCCACCTGAGATTTGATTTGGAAAAAAATCTTTTTTTTCCTGTAAACCAACTGCTTTTAATTTTTCAGAAGCTCGTTTTTCTCTTTGTTCTTTTTCTACTTCTTGATAAACCAAAGGTAAAGCAACATTTTTCAAAAGTGTTATCCTTGGAAGTAAATTAAAAGCTTGAAAAACAAAACCAATCTTTTTATTTCTAAAATCAGCTAATTCCTCTTCTGATAAATGAGAAACTTTTTGTCCTTCAAAAAAATATTCTCCCTGAGTTGGTTTATCTAAAAGACCTAAAATATGAAGCAAAGTTGACTTTCCTGATCCAGATGGCCCCATAATAGCCAAAAAATCACCTTTTTCAATTTTTAAAGTTATATTATCCAAAGCTTTAGTTTCAACAAAATGATTTTTATAAATCTTACTAATATTTTTTAGATAAATTAATTGATTATTCATATTTTTATCTCAAACGAATTCTTCCACCACCTACTCCAAAATTTGAAAATGGAGATTGATTAGTCTGAGAACTAACATTGTTATTAATAATTGATGTAATAACTACATCTCCTTCTTTTAATCCAGAAATAATCTCAGTTTTTGTATCAGATACTAATCCTATCTCAACCGGTATCATTATTAATTGATTATTTTTCAAAACTCTAACATATGTTAAATCGTTTTCTTTAACAATAGCGCTATTTGCAACTATTAAAACGTCAATTTTTTTATTAATAATGATATTGGCTGTTGCTGACATATTTTGTAAAATCTCATCAGTTTCCTCATCAAATTTTATTGTCAAAGGATAACTAACAACTGATGAAGAAACCACTCCAGTTTTATCAACAGCAATCACTTCGCCAGTATAAGTTTTGTCTGGTATAGCATCAATAGTAATTGTTGCTTTTTGTCCAGATTTTATTTTTGAAACATCAATTTCAGAAACAGTAAATTTACCAATTGGCAACGATTTATTTTTAATGGTGGCAATTTTTACTTCATTTACACCACCATCAATAACCATTCCTTCTATATAAATTAAGTCTTCAATTATCCCATTATTGCTTGCTAAGATAACTGGTGAATATAATTGATAATTTAGCCAAGCGCTATTTAAAGCTGTTTCAAGTTGAGAGATTGTTTGTTCTTGATTTTTATATTTTGCTTCAGCTGCTTTCCAATTAGCTTCAGTTGTTAAAAACTCAACTTGGTTTTGTCGCTCTGGTAAATTTGGAGTGCTATCACTGTTTTGATAATGAGGACTCGTTGCAAGATCAAAATATGTTTTCTATTTTGAAAAAAGATCTGATTGTAAAGAATACAAAGTCGCTTTTGCTGAATCTAAATTGTTTTTAGCTGATAAATAATTATTCAATGCTTGTTGATAATTTTTTTGCCCATTAGTATCTAGTTCTATATCTAATATCTTGTCTCCTTTTTTTATATAATCGCCATTTCTTACATAAACTTTTTTAACTACTCCTGAGGCTTGTGTATTAATTAAAAAAGATGAGGATGATAATATTTGACCTGATGCAGAAACCGATTGAACAATTGTCTCACGATTAACTTTTTCTGTTTTGTAATTTGTATTTTTTTTAAAATTGTTGTCTTTTATTATAAAAAACATTACTCCTCAAATTATTAACAATATCGTAAATAAAATTTTTTTATTCTTTAAAATTTTGAACATATTTTTTAAAAAATTCTAACGATTGATGCTTTAATAGCTAATTCTTGTTCTTCAGGTTTTCCAATAACAAAAACCTCTTGGCCTTTTTTAATGTCAGAAAATGTAAAGTTTTTGCTATCTTTTTTAAATTGAGTATTTTTATCAATTAAAACCGTTACCAATTCTCCCCAGCGGCTTTTGACGACGAAGCTTTCTTTGCCAATTGAATCAACTTTTCCTACTAATCCATGACTGCGGAATCGTCGAGGAATAAAACCTTCTTTTAGTGGTTTATTCCCGGATATAAAAAGGGAGGGACACGGTAATAAAATTCTCTACGGCCTAATTTTAAACCCAGGATAAAGGCAAATAAGATTAGAAAAATTACCAAAGTAATAATTATGATATTTTTTAAAGGTAATTGATTTTGATTATTTTTTTCTACCATAAATTAAATTATTTAAACTGATAATACATTTTTCTATCTAATTTTTTAATTAAATAACAACCAACGGAAAAGATAATTAAATTTAAAAGTGGTATAATTTCAATTAAATATTGACTAATAAGAGAAAAATTTTTGGTTAATAAATCCGGCTGATAAATTAATAACGATAAAAATTCCCAAAAACCATTTAAATAAAAGCTAAGAATTAAATTGAAAAAGGTAATTAATGTTAAAAAAACAATGCCAATTGATAGCTCAATGGAATATTTTATTAAAGAAGTTGTTATAGGAAATATAAAAATAAGATAAAAGACTTTATAAAAAAAATTAATCCTGCCCAAATTTTTTATTAAAAAATTGATTACATAAAGATTATTATTTTCTAGAACCTTCTCAAAGTTTCTAACCTTTTGGTAAAAATATGTTTTGCCAATTTTTTTTCTGATTAAAAAACCCTTTCTATAAAGTTTATCCATAACTGTCATCAAAGTAGTGTAAGCATATTTTTTTTACCTTTATTGATTTTTTTGAGAATAGCCCTTACGTTTTCTTCTTTTTCAATTAAAAATAGAGTTTTTTCTTCAAGCGGACCCAATTGATTTTCTATATTCAGGAAAATTTTATTAGCCATATCTACTATTATAAATAGTATGTAAATTTTATCCAGGTTTATTTTATTTGTCAAACGTTTTTTTTATTTTAATTGCTAAAATAAAATTACAATGAAAAATTTAAAAATAAAGAAGATTAACAAAAATGATTTGAATACTTTTGTTAAATTATGGAATCAAGATTATTTACTGTTAACCAATTCCGGTTTTAGATTATCGTTCCAAAAAGCATATACTGGTTTTAAAAATAAGATGTTTGATTATTATGGTTTGTATTTAAATAATAACCTTATTGGATTCATCCTAATAAAAAAAGATAATCCAGATAATTTTTTCTGGCTTAAACATATGTTAATTGACAAAAATTATCGCAGTTTAGGTTTTGGAAAATATTTTTTGTCATGGGTAATAAAAAAATATAAAAGAATCAAAACTGAGTTTTTAAAGAAAGATAAAAAAGCTATATCGTTTTTTCCCGAAAATGGTTTTAAAGTTAAAAAGGAAGATGAAAAGAAATTAATTTTAGCAGTTAGTTGACAAGTTTGCTAATAATTGATAAAATAAATTTGTAATTAAAACTTAATTACATTAAAAAATAAATCTAATTTATGGATATTCACTACGAGCCACCAGAAAATGAAGGTAAAACTTTGGGAAAATATACCATCAATTTAACCCAAAAAGCAAAAGAAGGGAAACTTGATCCAGTTATTGGTCGGGATGAAGAGATAAGACGAGTGATCCAAATCCTTTCTCGAAGAATAAAAAATAATCCAGTTTTGCTGGGTGATCCAGGCGTTGGAAAAACTGCCATTGTTGAGGGACTGGCTCAGCGCATTGTTGATGGTGATGTTCCAGATACTTTAAAAAATAAACAGATTTTATCTTTGGATTTGGCTGGGCTTTTGGCTGGGGCCTCATTTCGCGGTGAATTTGAACAAAGATTAAAAAAACTGCTTGATGAAATTGAGAAAAATGACAATAAATATATTTTATTTATTGATGAGCTTCATACTTTAGTTGGCGCGGGAGCAGCTGAAGGAGCTGTTGATGCCTCAAACATGCTCAAACCAGCTCTTGCCCGCGGCCTAATTCATGCTATAGGTGCCACAACCGTTAAAGAATATCGCCAATATATTGAAAAAGATGCGGCTTTGGAGCGACGTTTTCAGCCAGTTTATATTGATGAACCATCACCTGAGGATACTTTAACCATTCTTCGCGGTATCAAAGAAAAATATGAAGTCCATCATGGTATAAAAATCAGTGATGATGCTTTAATTGCTGCAGTTAATTTATCAGTGCGCTATATAAGCGATAGATTTTTACCTGATAAAGCGATTGATTTAGTTGATGAGGCAGCTGCTTCTGTCAAAATCGAGGTTGATTCGCTGCCAACAGAACTTGATCAAATTAAACGAAGAATTTTTCAACTTGAGATTGAAATTCAAGCTTTAAAAAAAGAAAAAGGATTAGAGACGAGAAAAAAAACTCTTGAGGAAGAAAAAAATAAACTACGAAAACAATTTGATGAGCTAAAAATTAAATGGGAAGAGCAAAAACACATCGTTGCTAATTTACAAAAATTGCGCTTAAAACTTGACCAACTAAAAAGCGAATTAGAAAAAGCTGAAAGAGAGGTTTTGCTTGACAAAGCGGCTCAGTTAAAATATGGTGAGATTCCTGAAGTAGAAAAAAAACTCAAACAAGAAGAAGAAAAATGGCAAAAAATTAAACCTGAAGATAGGCTCATTAAAGAACAAGTCACTGATGATGATATTGCCAAAATTGTTTCTCGCTGGACTGGTATTCCAACTTCAAGACTTTTGAAATCAGAGTCAGAAAAATTAGCTCATCTTGAGGAAGAATTAAAGAAAAGGGTGGTTGGCCAAGATCAAGCTTTAACTAAAATCGCCAAAGCTATTCGAAGGTCAAGAACCGGTCTTGGTGATGAAAATCGACCAATTGGCTCATTTTTGTTTTTAGGCCCAACTGGAGTAGGAAAAACTGAGACTGCTAAAGCTTTAGCTTATGCTTTGTTTAACGATGAAAAAGCAATCATTAGAATTGATATGAGCGAATATCAAGAAGCTCATAATATCGCTCGATTAATTGGTGCTCCACCAGGATATGTAGGTTATGAGGAAGGCGGACAGTTAACTGAAGCGGTCAGACGAAAACCATATTCAGTGATTCTTTTTGATGAAGTAGAAAAAGCTCATCCGCAAATTTTTAATATTTTTTTGCAAATTTTTGATGAGGGTAGATTAACTGATGGTAAAGGACGAGTAGTGAATTTTAAAAATACCATAATTATTTTGACTTCAAATTTAGGCAGTGAAGTCTTTCAAGAAAATATTTCTCAAAAAGAAAAAGATAAAAAAATTAATGAAATCGTCAGAGGGTTTTTTAAGCCAGAATTAATCAATCGTCTTGATGGAATAATTATTTTTAATCCTCTAAATGAGGAGATGATGAGGCAAATTATTGATATTCAATTAAAAAATGTTATTGAAAAACTAAAAAAACAAAATCTTGAGATTGAGTTTACTAATGAGGTAAAAAAACATCTTTTAAAAATTGGTTTTGATCCAGTCTATGGTGCCAGACCTTTAAAAAGACTGATCAATGAGTTCATTGTTGATGAGATTGCTTTACAAATTATTGAGGGAAAAATCAAATCGGACGATAAAATAAAAGTTGATCTTAAAAATGATAAAATATTAATCGAGATTATCAATTAAAAAAAACTTATGAAAAAAACTGAAAATAACTGGCCCAACAAAATCATTAATTTTATTAGTTGGTTAGACCTGCTTTTGGGAATTTATGCGACAATTAAAGTTTCTTTTAATCTTATTTATTACAAAAAATATCCAACTGATCCAGTTTTAGGAGTAAATTATTCTTATCCAAAATATGAAGAACAGTGTTATGCTCAAGATAATTATCCCTTATATGATGAAAAAGGACAACCAAGAAAAGCCAATTTTGAAGAAGAAAAAATTCGTCAACAAAATATAAAAAGTTGTTTAAAGGAAATCGAGAAAAATCGCGAAACAACTAAACAAAACGATATCTGGACAGCTTTTTTATTGGTATTTGTTGGTGGTGGAATTTTGATAACAAAAAGATTTTATTTAAAATAAGCAACAATTCTTTAAAATAAAATTAAGATTGATTAATAACGCCTAAAACTTTATTAAGATCTTCTTCGCTTACCGGCTTTGATTTTGGTAAAGTCTCAACAGTATCAAATCGAGGAATAATGTGAATATGGGCATGTGGCACCATAAGCCCATGAGTAAAATAACTGATATATTTTGGCCTCAGTGCTTTTTGAAGTTTTTTTGTGACATCTAAAGCTTTTTCCCAATACTCACCAAAATTAGGCACCTCATATACCCATTGGTAATGACTCTTGGGAATCAAAAGCGTGTGACCTTTTGAGACAGGATTAATATCTAAAAAAGCCAAATATTTTTCATCTTCCCAAACTTTATAACATGGCAAATCGCCTTTAACGATTTTACAAAAGATACAATCACTCATAATTTTTAACTTTTGATTTTAACTTTTAATTATTTTACCCTCTTGCCTGTGAAACCTTTTCACACCTTTGCAAAAATGCTTGTTGAGCTTTTGAAATATTTTCTTTTTTTCCTCCCCAAGCTTTAAGTCCTTCTTGCTGGAGTGCTCGGCCAAAAGAGTAACTTAATTGCCATGGCACCTCATTTTTATACATTTCATTCATCACTTTTAAATATTCTGTTGCCTCATCTGGAGTCAGGCCACCTGATAAAAAGACAACTCCTGGAACATCCTCTGGTACAGTATCTTTAAGTACATCAACGGTTGCCTCAGCAATCTCTTGAGCTGATGGCTTATCAAGACAATCTTTTCCTGCCAAAACCATATTTGGTTTTAAAAGCATTCCAGAAAAATAAACCCCAAATCTTGCCAACCATTTAAAAACTTTTTCCAAAACCGCATGAGTGATTTTTTTACTTAAGTGCAAATTATGACTACCCTCAAGAACTAAAACTTCAGGCTCAACAATTGGCACTAAGCCAGCTTTTTGAGTGATTAAAGCATATTGAGCCAAACCAATGGCATTGGCAATCATTGCTGCCTTAGAAGGCATATCTTCACCAATCTTATAAACAGCTCGCCATTTGGCAAAAACTACACCCATCTGCTTATATTCTTGATATCTTTTTTCAAGATGATCAAGGCCTAAAGTAAAGGTCTCCTCTTTTTCATTAAATTTATATACACCCTCATCGGTTTTTATTCCAGGCAATACTCCTTTTTCATTTAAGATCTCAGTGATCATCTTACCATTGGGCAATGGATTACGGACTGTTTCATCGTATAAAATAATTCCTGAAATATAATTTTCAAAACCTTTAGTCTCAACCATGATTTGGCGCCACATTTGGCGATTCTCTAAAGTTGATTCAACTCCAATTGAGGCAAGTCTTTTGGTCATTGTTTTTAAACTTTCATCAGCTGCCAAAATCCCCTTTTTTGGAGACACTAGTTTTTTTGCAATTTCATTTAAATTTTTCATAGTTTTAAAATAACTTTTAACTTATAAAAGTTTAATAGCTTGACTTTTTTTTGTCAAATCGGTAAATTTATAACAATGGATAGAAATCTTGCTTTAGAGTTTGTTCGGGTGACTGAGGCAGCTGCCATTGAGGCGGCTAAATGGATTGGTAGAGGTGAAAAGAAAAAGGCTGATGGTGCGGCTGTTGAGGCAATGCGCTCTCGTTTTAATCAAGTTAATTTTAAAGGAACTGTTGTTATTGGTGAAGGTGAAAAAGATGAGGCGCCAATGCTTTATAATGGTGAAGTTGTTGGTACTGGGATAGGGCCGGAGATGGATTTGGCTATTGATCCTTTGGAGTGTACTGATAGTGTTGCTTTTGGACGATACAATGCAATTTCTGTCATTGCTTCAGGTAAAAAAGGCTCTCTTCTTCAAGCTCCAGACACTTATATGGAAAAAATTGCTGTTGGTCCTTTAGCTAAAAATGCGATTGATTTGCAAGCACCAGTTAAAGATAATCTTAAAAAAATTGCTAAAGCATTAGATAAGCCTATTGAAGAAATAACAGTAATGATTTTAGATCGTCCTCGTCATCAAGAATTGATTGCCCAAATAAGAGAATCTGGCGCAAGGGTTCGCTTGATTACTGATGGCGATCTCTCAGCAGCCATTGCCACCTGTTTTCCTGAGTCTGGTGTTGATGTGATGATGGGAGTTGGTGGTTCAACTGAGGCAGTCTTGGCAGCAGTTGCTTTAAAAGTAATGGGAGGTGAAATTTTGTGTCGATTTCAACCAAGAAATTCTAAGGACATTGAAAAAATAAAAATCTATGGCATAAAAGATCTAAAAAAAATCTTTAGTTCTGAAGATTTAGCTAAAGGTAAAGAACTTTCATTTACGGCAACCGGCATTATTGATGGACCTTTACTTAAAGGAGTGATCTTTCAAAAACAAAAAATTATCACTCACTCAATTGTTATTCGAGGGTTATCAGGTACAATAAGATATATTACCACTTATCATCATTATTATAAAAGTTAAAAATTTTTATAAAAACCTATGAAAATTGGACTGAATGGCTTTGGCCGAATTGGTCGAGCTTTTACACGAATTGCTTTAAAAAGAGGCTTAGATATTGCCGTTATCAATACACGAAAAACTACAAACTCAATGATGAGATATTTACTTCAATATGATTCAGTGTATAGAAAATTTGAGATGGAGGTTAAAGAAGAGACCGATGGTATCAGTGTTAATGGTAAAAAAATTTATACCACTTTAAATTCTGACCCTGAAACTATCCCTTGGGAAAAATATGAAGTTGATATCGTAGTTGATGCAACCGGTGCTTTTACCAAAAAACAAGATTTAGAAAGACATTTAAAAGGTACGGTTAAAAAAGTAGTTCTCACAGCTCCAGCTAAAGACGAAGAGACCCCATATGTTGTGCTTGGAGCTAATGATGATCAATTTGATTTTAAAAATAATCAAGTTATCTCAATGGCCTCATGCACGACAAATTGTTCAGCACCAATGTTTAAAATTTTAAATGACAATTTTAAGGTGATCACTGGTTTTTTGACAACAGCCCATGCTGTCACTTCAAGTCAAAGTATGCTTGATGAGGCTGGAAAAAAACAAGATCGTTCAAGGGCAGCTATGATCAATATTGTTCCCTCAACAACTGGCGCCGCCAAAGCAGTGGCAAGAGTGATTCCTGAGTTAAAAGGAAAAGTTGATGGAATGGCGCTTCGTGTTCCAGTACCAACTGGCTCAATCACTGATATCTCTGCAGTTGTTGAAAAACCAACCACAGTTGAGGAAGTCAATAATCTTTTTAAAACTGCCTCCCAAACTTCAATGAAAGGAATTTTAAAATATGAAGAAGACACCATTGTTTCATCTGATATTATTGGCGCGCCTTATTCTTGTATTTTTTCGCCTCAATATACCAAAGTAATTGGTGGTAATTTAATAAAAGTTTTTGGTTGGTATGATAATGAATGGGGCTATTCAACAAGACTGGTTGATTTAGTTGAAAAACTAACCAATTATTTATGAAAAAAGTTATTTTTATTGATGAAGTTAAAATCAAAAACAAAACCATTCTTCTTCGAGTTGATTTTAATGTCTCCTTAAACCCTGATCACTCAATTGCCAATGATGAGCGAATTCGCCAGGCAATGCCAACAATAAACTATCTTTTAAAAAACAACAATCAACTCCTTTTAATCTCTCATCTTGGTAGGCCTAAAGGAGTTGATAAAAATTTTTCTCTAAAAATTGTCGTTGATAAACTAAAAGAATATTTGCCTCAAATAAAAATTAACTTTGCTCAAAATTTAGATGAAGTCAAAGAAAAGACTGGTCAGATAATTGTTTTGGAAAATATTAGATTTTTTCCTGAGGAAAAAAATTACTCCACTTTATTTGCTCAAAAACTAAGCTCTTTGGCGCAAATTTTTGTCAATGATGCTTTTGCTGTCTGCCATCGAACTGATACCTCAGTCATTGGTCCACCAAAATTTTTGCCTAGTTTTGGCGGTTTGCTTCTTAAAAAAGAAATTGTCATGCTTGATAAAATTTTAAAAAATCCTCAATCCCCTTTTGTCTCAGTTGTTGGTGGAGCAAAAATCTCAACAAAAATTGGTCTTTTAGAAAAACTTGCCAAAATCTCTGATTATCTAATAATTGGTGGCGCTATGGCAAATATTTTTTTATGTGCTCAAGGTTATGAAATTGGCGATAGTTTTTGTGAATATGAATCAACCCAATTAGCTCACAAATTTTTAGCAAAAAGTCTTAAAGATAGACCATATATTCTTCTGCCAAAAGATGTTGTGGTTGCCAAATCAAAGGATGATAAAGAAAAATTAACTGTTAAAATCAATCAAGTTCCCAAAAATTACTCAATTTTTGATCTAGGACCAGAGACTTTAGCTGAAATTGGCGCAATCATTGCTAAAGCAAAAACAATTATTTGGAATGGGCCAGTTGGTTATTTTGAAAATCCCAATTTTAAAGATGGCACTGATTTTATCTACTATTCTATAACTCAAAATCAACAGGCTATATCGGTTGTTGGTGGTGGTGATACTTTGGCAGCTATTTCAAAAAAAGAGTACTTAGAAAAAATCACCCATATCTCAACTGGAGGTGGTGCAATGCTTGAGTATATTGAAAAAGGAACATTGCCAGGAATTGAGGCATTAAAACATTAATTTATAATTAAAGAATTTTAATTTACTTTTGTCTTTCTTTTAAGGCATAAACTAACCGGGCTTCTTCTAAGGTACGAGGATAGTATACAGTTGAATTTGTGCTCATATTTTGTTCCATCATTTCAGTTGATATAATTATTTCTTGCCAAATTTGTTCACCAACCTTTCCTAAATCTGTTAACTTTCTTATTAAATAATCTCTGTATCTTTCAATACCTCGACCTCGGCCTACAGCTAAATGAAACATGGGAAATAGATTGGTAGAAATTTTAGCAAATAATGGCAATGGCTCATTGGGTCTCTTTTTAAAATATTCATTTAATTCTTCTTCGGTAACATCACCATTTTTGTTTAAAGGATTATTTTCTTCCCATTCTTTTTTTAGCTTTTCATATCTTCTAATTTCTTCAACTTGTTGTTTTAGTGTTTCTAATTGCTTATCAATTATTTCCTCACTTATTGGTCTAATTCTTATGTGTTTTGTTTGTTCATCAGTTAAACCCAAGTTCCCTAATGCTTCTTTTAAAGGTTCTTTATATTTATTTTCTTCTTCCTCAGTTAGCAAGACAGCACCACCTTTATTATTTTCGATTAAATTACCGTTTGCCTCAACAAATACATAAGCGTCGATATCGCTTTCAGGTCTTGAAGTTCCCTTTACTGTTGATCCATAAACACAAGCTGACAATACTTCAGGATGATCTTTTTTTAAATTATTTACTGCTTCTTGAAGCGCTTTTAATCTCTGCTCAGCCAAACTACCTTTTTCAACAACAAAACGTTTGGGATCAACTCTTTCATTTGATCTAAAGTTATTCTCATCTGATTTTTGTTCTTGCTGAGATTCTATTTTCACCAAAATTTCTGCTAATTCTTGATCAAAAAGCCCATATAATTTAGCTTTATCAGGGTATAATTGCGCAAATTCTCTTAATTCACTTTCACGTTCTTTTTTAAAAGTAAATTCAAGTGGGGGTCCCCCATTTTTTGCTCTATTTGTAGCTCTTAAGTTTGCTTGTTTTTCTCTTTCTTTCCAAAAAGGATCACTATCAAGATCTGGACGACCATCTTTTGTATATATTCCGTATGCCTTGTAACTCTCATATTGCTCAGGTTTATCTTTTTTAAATCTTTCTTCAGCAATTTTTCTTGCTTTATCTACAAAAGCATGCTTTCTGGCCACCCATTTTCTCCATTCGGCCATTTGTTTATCATTAAGATTTTTTTCTCCTTTATAAGGTTCTGGATTTTCAGCTACAAAATTATTAATTTCATTATCAGAATATTCTTTAAAAGCTGGATCTTCAAACAAATTTAAAGCTGACAAACCACAAGCTCTTTGATATTCAACTAAAACTTTAGAAATATCAATTTCTCCATTACGGTAAGAATTAAGAATATCATTGGTAGAATTAAATTTAGCTTCTTTATCTAATCTTTCATTTCCTTTAAGTCCATTATTTTCATCTAACTTTCCACTGGCAAATTGTTCTAATAAATCATGTGGGCTCTGCCCATTATTTAATTGGTCAGTTAATTTTCTTGCTAGACTTATTTCAGGACTTAAAGCTTCTGGTCTTCTAGCCCCAGGATTAGATGGCCTCTCATGACCTCCTAAAGTAGGCTCTGGCAATTCTGGTGTGCTTACTGTGCTATCCATTTTTTTGATTTGCCAAATTCGAAACTTCATCAATTTTCCCTTCTTTTAAAAAACTTCTCATTTTTTCTAATAACTCTTTTGTTTTTTGCTCTTCTTCATATCCCTTTATCGTAATTTTTATATCCTTAAATTCCGGATAATCTTTGACTAAACCTTCTATTTTCGCCTTAATTTCAGAAAAACTCTTGCTTGTTTCAAAAATAAAAAGGAATATTTTTGTAGCCTCTTTTGCTTTTTTAACTGTTAATTTATTTTCATTTAAATGATTAATTAATATATTTAAAAAATTTTTTTCAAGCTCCTCTTGCAGTTTTTTTATATCAAGAATGTTATTGTCCATAAATTTATAATAAGTTATAATAAAATTATAATAAAATTTAAATAGTCTTATAAATTTTCTCAAAATGAATAATCAAAATTTTTACATAAAAAATATTATTTTTAATGTTAAAGATAATGTTGTAAATTTTTTAAAAAATTTTAATTTTTTACCAAAAAAACCCACAAGTAACCGAGCCGATATTTCTTCTATTAAAAAGGAATTAAACTTTATTATTGAAAATCTTGAAAAATTTGGTAAGGAAGCTAATTCTCAAAATAGAGATTACATTGTAAATTTTAAAAAATTAGCTGAATTTAAAGATATAATTAGACAATTTCCTCAATTAAAGAGTTTAAGTATCGAAGATTTTTGTGTTAAATTACTAAATCTTAATAATTCATTAGAATATCAAAATCGACAAGCAGTAGCAGAAAGTCCATCAAATTTATCTTTTTTAATTTTTCTCTTTGATCAAGCACTAGAAATAACCTATGAAATTCTTGTTTTATACGAAAATAAACTTAATACAGATTTAATCATTAAAGCTTTGACAAACCATAGATATTTAGTTGAATCGTTATATCTACAAAGACAAAGCCTTATAAGATATTTATCATATTTAGAAAATAATTTTAGTAGTACAATTAAAAACGGTAAAACTAATAATCAAAATTTACTAGATATGTTCCCAAATTTTTATTTAGATTGGAAATTTACAGTTGAAGATTTCTATTATAATGTTAGCTCTAAAATTAACAATTTAATCTTTTTAAATTATGAGGAGAAATTTGATCAAGAAAAAAAATTAATTTCTGTTAATTGCGATGTTAAATTCAATGATAAAAAAATTAAATTAAATATATATTACCCTCTTGATGTATCAGGTGATGAAATTTTAAATAATCTCGTCTTATTCACTAATCAACAATTTGAAAATAACAAAATATTAAAAACTTTATATATAGGAAACGAAATTGAAGGAGATGGTTACCGAGTATTTTGCATTAATAAAGAAGATGAAGAGAAAATAAAACCTTTTGCTTATAAACCCAAAGATTTTTTTCAAAATGTAAAATTAGAATTTTAATTTTCAAAATAAAGTCAGCAAATAAATTAGTATGGATAATTATTTAGTAAAATATCATTATCTTACAATTTCCACTACCTTATTTACTTTTTCTTTAGAGAAAACTGTATAGGGCTCTTTAGTTTTATTAATACTTGGCAAAAAATCTTGGCCAACTATTTTATCATCATCTAACCAATAAATATCTAAATCCAAATATGTATTCATATTCCAAAAACTGCGATAATCTTTGTCAGGAAAAATAAAAATCATTCCATCAGCCCCATTTAACTCTTTTTTACTTTTATAAAACATTAGTCCCTTTTCCCACTCCTGACTATTTTTAGCTGTTAACAAATAATAAGTTTTCCCATTAATTTTTATCTGATAAAGTTTTGATGAAAAAAAATTATTTTTAAAAATAAAAAAAAACAAAACAAAAAATAATAAAAGAATAAATATTTTATTGATCATTTTTTATTTATAATAATCTTTTTAATAAATTATAAATATTTTTTCTGTGGCCGATTAAAATGATGAAGATTTTGCTTTTTGTCTTTTTATAAACAATTCGATAATCACCTACTCTAACTCGATAAACATCTTTAAAACCTTTAAGTTTTTTTTCAAAAGGTAATTCAGAAACTAATGATCTGATTTTTTTTCCAATCGCCAGCTGATCAATTTTAGGAAGATCTTTTAACTCTTTAATTGCTCTTTCTAAAATAATTATTTTCATATATTTAGTTCTTTGGCAATATCTTCAAAATCTTTCCCTTTTTTAAAATCAGCTTCTTTAACAGCCTTACTATCAATATAGTCTTCTAGATAAGCAATAATTTTTTCATATAGTTGTTTACCAATTAAATAAGCCTTTATTTTCCCTTTTTTTGCCACAGGAACAGGGTAATTATCTGATTCTAAAATAAATTTTGCTGGATTAACTTTAAGCTCACTAATTGATATTGGTGTATTCATATCAATTATGATAACCTATTAAAGGGTCTTTTGTCAAGACCAATAAAATAATACTAACCAATTAAATATAATATGTTAAAATATTATATATTCGGAGCGTAGTTCAGATGGCTAGAACATTCGCTTTGGGAGCGAAAGGTCGGCAGTTCAAGTCTGCCCGCTCCGACTTGATTTTTTTAAAAAAATTACTCTCGACAACAATCAATAGCTTTCTTGACTAACTCACCTAACTTATCAAAAATTGAGGCAGATTTTTGCAGCTTTGGTTTTTGATTATCGCTTAAAAATTTTATCTCTTCTTTTTTTTCTTGTTTGACATCATTTGCTGAAACAACCCCCAAATTTAAACCCCAAAACAAACTATACAAATTATATGATTTTTTAAATAAATCAGTAGCATTTTTTTTATCACCTTTTGTTAGATATTTTGTCCCAACCTCCATCAGTCTCATTGAAGCAGCAAGCAAGTGTTTGGAAATACACCAGACCTCACCTTCATAATCTTTAATAATTTTTTTCAATAAGCTTTTTCTCATCTCTCTTATTTCATT
>CAYUCK010000008.1:19850-24543 GCA_964443335.1 uncultured Gammaproteobacteria bacterium
ACTTTTTGATAATAAAAATAAACTTTGCCCTGATTAATTTTTCTTAACCATCTTTCAAAAATAACTGCCAGTAAAAAAACAATTGAACCAATAACAATTCCAAAAGCTACTTTATCAACCCCCAAAAAAACATTTCCTTTTATCCCAATCATTTTACTCCAAATCAAGAAAGGTACGGTTAAAAGATAAAAAAGCGCCAAAGAAATGATTTCTCTCCAAAAAGGTTTTAAAATATTTTTTTTAGTCAACCAATCAGAAAGCCAAAAACTCATTGAAACAAGTAATCCACCAATCCAAATTGAAGAGATTAAATCATCCACTCCCAAAGCTCTGGTTATCTCAATACCACCAACCACTGCCACAGTACAAACCGGACAGACTGCATTAACTGGATTAACAATTAAAAAATGATAATAAGTAATAAAGAAAAAAATTAATAAAGAAAAAATTTTTCTCACTTTTTTTAATCTTGATAATCTTTGTTAATGTCTGAATAACAACTTTAAAAAAATTATCTAATTGGCCCTATTCCTATTAAGACAACATCATCGTAGTTAGATAAGCTTTTTTTGGGATCTTTAGGATTTAAGTTTTCTAATCCATCAGTATATAAATAAATTATATCGCCTGGTAATAAAACCGCCGAAGACATTCTGGCTCGATTTTTTCCGGATGAAATTAAATATGTTGGACTAATCCATGCATTTAATTTTCGATCATAATATTTTTCACCTTCCATTGCTTTTTTAGTAGCTAATTCTTGTCTAACATTTCCTTTGTTTACTATCACTGCCTCAGTGTTACCAATCCATAAACAATAAGCCTTGTTTTCAATTATAGCAATAGCGGTAAATGTCGCGTCTACTTGATAACCTTTAAATTGACCTAAATTTTCATTAAGAGCATCATTATAAGCATTACTCATTGCAGTATCAGGTGAATTTCCTTGCGAAATATAATCATAGTATCTTTTTAAGAAAAAACAAGCAAACGGCTTTGTTGTATTTTCAGGTCTTGCATAGGCATTTTGTTGAATTGTTGCTGTATCCATCAAAACAGCTACGTTTCCACCTTTTCTAAGTAATTCATAATCCCTAACAACATCGCTACCAAACAAATAATAGTCACCACCTGCTGAGTGTCGATCATTCTTAATTTGTTGTTCTCGATGAGCAATTCTAGATAAAATTACTTCAGGAATATAAAAATTAGGCTCAATTTTACCCGATTCATATGTCTGATGAGCAATATTAACCCAATCAATCTTTGTACCATTAGTTGAATGATCAAAAACATAAACTTCTCCAGCTGGCATTAATATTATGCTTAAATGACTTCTTGAAATTGTATTATCTGGTCGAAAATTCTCTCTTCCTAAAGTTAAAAATGTAGGTTTTTTTGATGGACTCAATTCCCTATACTCCTTTCCATTAACTCTAACAATAACTCCTCTACTTTCTCTTACTAGCTCAACAAGTTGCTTTGTTTGACCCAAATTTAAAGTAATTTTTGCTACATTTGGATCTATGAAAACCGCCTCCCTCATCAAAACAGAATTTTGCCAGTTTTGGTTGATCTTATTAATTTGTCGATATTTTGTACCATTTGTACTTGTATCAACTAATGTAATTCTACCATCCCTTTCTAATGATACTTCCCCATGATTTCTAGAGATAGTTGAGTAGACACCTAAAGTTTCTGTATTTGGAATTGGAACATAACCATCTTCTCTGCCCAATAGGAGTTTACTGCTTTCAATAAATGGTGAAAGTCTGGATGTTTTATTACGCCAACCGTTTGGGCTAAAATAATAAAGATTTTTTTTGTTTTTAGGATCTCTAAGTACCAAAAATGGTGGGATCTCCATACCAATTTCAATAGCTACACCATGATTAGTAGTTAAAGTAATCTCTCTATTATAAATTGTTTCAGAGTTTACTGGGGTATGATAAATTTTATCTAATTCCATTTTTTAAATAATAAACTTTCAAATTATAACTTTAAATATACTCAATTATTTAAACTATTTAATAATCTTAACATTAGTTTATAAATTTTACAACTTAAATTTTAAAACTTTAGAAATAATAATGATTTGTATATAAAACACATAATAAATCATACTAATTGTTAAGTTAAAATAAACGCATTATTAAATTTATTATTAATTTTTAATTTTTGATTTTTCAGACAATATCTTCTCAACATCAGGAGTGCCAATATAACATTTACCATCAACCCATAAAAAAGGCACACCAATTGATGATGGATCCAGTCCACAAAACTGAGCGACTTTTTGCAACTCAGCAGCATTTTCCCTGTTGTACCAAACCTCTTTTTTTTCAAATTTTACTTTTTCTTCAATTTTATTTTCTTTTATCCATTTATCAAGTTCCTGACAATGAGGGCAAGTTAAACCATAATAATAAACTATGGAATTTTTGGGCGGAACTTTAACAGTGATTTGATTTTTTTTATTTAACGAATCAACGATTATGTATCCTAAAATCAAGATTACTAGAGAAATTAAAACTGTAGTCAAAATAAGTTTCTTACTCATAAATTTTATTTTAATTTATAACCTCTATTTTACCCCGAAACATTCCCATTCCGCAAGAAAAATAAATTGGTTTTTCTTCTTTTGGAGTAAATTCAAATATATTTTCACCTTCTCTTAAGGCTTGAGAAATCCCTAAAGATGGAACTACAAAATATCCTTGACAACCTAAAACATTAACCCCATTAACCACCCATTTTACCGGAATATCTTTTTTTACTGTTAAAACATTGGGTGAATAACCTGAAGAAACCACATCCATTTTAATCACCTGCTTGCCATCAACTAATTGAATATTAGCCACTTGTAAATTATTTTTTGAAAATGATAAATTACCAAAAAAATTAATATTAAACAAGGTCAAAAAATTAGAAAAATAAGAAATGCCAACAAAAAAGACAATCACACCCATTGTTTTTAAAAAATATTGATAAAAAGACAAGTGACGAATATTTAAGGCTAAATTAATCATCATTAATAAAGGCACAGTGCCAAGAGCAAAAACCATCATATATAAGGCTGAAGTCAAAGGATTACCAAGGCCCATCACATAAACTTGAACTGACTGAGTAAAACCACAAGGCAAAAGATAAGTTAATCCTCCCAAAATAAAAGGTAATCGTCGAGGATATTTTTCTAATTTTTGCTCTAAATATTCAAAGATTTTTCCAGTAAATGAAAGATTAAAATATTTTTGCCAAGAAAAAATATTAGCCATATCCAAACCTAAAAAAATCATTGCTAAAGCAATAATCAAAGTTAAAAAACCACCTAAATAAATTGATTGAGAAAAACTTTTTCCCAAAAAACCAAAAATTAAACCAAAGAAAAAATATGCCATCACTCGGCCAAAATTAAAACTTAAAGCTGTTGACCAATTATTTTTATTTTTTACTAAAGAAAGATACAAAGCTCCAGCTGTTGCCATACAGGTTGAGGTTGAGGCAACCACTCCCAAAACAAATATTAAAGGCAATGATAAATTTTGATATGAAAAAGATGGCAGCAAATTTAGTTCTTTTAATATTAAATAAATAAAAAATAAAATTGCACCAATTGATAAAAATTCAAACAAATTATTTAAAAAAGGTTTATTTTCTTTGGTTGATAACTCTGAAACCACTTGATATCCAAAAGGAGTAATTAATTGATTTAGTTTTTCTTTTGATAAATGTCCTTGATAATAAACTTGGGCTTCTTGTTTTTTAAAATCAGTTTTTACATCTTTAATATTTGGTAACTTTAAAAACTTGTCCTTAACTAAGATATTGCATGAAGGACAATGCATTCCCTTAATTTTAAGAGTGGCTTTTTTTATTTTCATATTTTTGCTTTTTTTAAAAATAATGAATTTAAAACAACAGAAACACTAGAAAACCCCATAGCCGCTGAGGCTAAGATCGGATTTATCTTCCCCATCATTGCCACTGGAATCAAAATTATATTATAAATAAAAGCCCAAAATAAATTCAATTTTATTGTTTTTATGGTTTTTTGAGATAGATTTATTGCCGATAATATGGAGCGCAGATCTTTATTAATTAAAGTGATTGAGGAAGCCTCAATTGCCACATCAGTGCCGCTTGATAAAGCCACACCAACATCAGCTTTAGCTAAGGCTGGTGCATCATTCACTCCATCACCAACAAAAGCAAGGTAAAAATCTTTAAATTTATTTTTTAAATCAGAAACAATTTTTTCCTTATCTGAAGGCATCACCTCAGCAAAAACATTTTCTTTTTTGACTCCCAAAGAATTAGCTACGAAATAAGCTGTCTGCCAATTATCACCAGTAATCATAAAGACACTAATTCCTTTTTGCTGCAATTTTTCAACCGTTTCTTTTGCTTCAGACTTAATGGTATCAGCAACAACCAAAGCTCCCAGAATCTTTTCATTTTCATAAAGATAAACAACAGTTTTTCCCTCACTCTTAAATTTTTTTGCCAACGCAAAATCATCATCTTGTTTTTTTAATTTTCCAATATAAACTTTTTTGCCAACAATAACTCCCTCAATACCTATACCAGTTAAGCTTTTAATTTTTTTAACTTTAAAAAAATTCAATTCTTTTTCTTTGGCTGCCTTAACAATTGATAAAGCAATTGGATGTTTAGAATAATTCTCTAGAGAAGC
>CAYUCK010000009.1:0-5391 GCA_964443335.1 uncultured Gammaproteobacteria bacterium
TCATTTTATTTTTATCATAATCCATCTCCCACTAATGGAGTAATTTTTTACAATGAAAAACAAGAAGTTCTTTTAGTTAAAAGAAAATTTAATCCTAAAAAAAATTATTGGGATATCCCTGGTGGTTTTATTAATTTAAATGAAAATTTAGAAGAATCAATTAAAAGAGAAATCTTCGAGGAACTTAGCTTTAAAATCAATCTTAAAAAATTAAAATATTTAACAAGTGTTAATGATTATTATCAATATAAAAAGATAAAGCAGTTTACTTTATGTATGATTTTTACCTACCAAATAGGAAATGAAGAAATAAAAAAAATAAAATTAAATGATGATGTTAGTGAATACAAATTTTTTTCTCAAAAAAATATTGGTTGGAAAAAAATTGCTTTTTCTGGCATTGAAAAATCTTTAAAATTATTCTTTGCTTCTTTTTAAAATCCGCCAAAAACCATAACTAACAAAAATCATTGGTAACAAAAATATAGATAAATATCTTACCATTTCTTTTTGATTATCTGATAATGTGGGTAAATTATAAAACTCAACCGTTCTTGATCTTATTCCAGACAAAGCGCCACCAGAAACAATATTACTAATTAAATTAAAAACAAATTCTAAATTATCGTTTTGAGCAATAAATTGTTCGCTGACAAATCTTGATGAAGAAATAACTATCACTTTAAATTGATCTTTTTCTTTTAAGCCAACAATTAACGGAAATGCTTTTAAATCTTTTGGTTGAGGTTTTGCGATGTTGTCAGGATTGACAGACAAAGCTGATGAAGAAGCATATTTTATCTGCCAAGATTTATCAATTGAGGAAACAAGCACTTCTTTTTCTAACTGATTATTTTTTACAAAATCAACCGATGAGACCCAGGGAAATGTCAAGACATTAATGTTGGAAAATAAATTGCCTTCTTTTTTATTAAAATTATTTGTCTTTATCCAATATGGATAATTAGTAATAAACTGATAGTTGCTGCTGCCAAAATTCACCAATTCTGAGGCATAAGATAAAACTAGATTTTCATTAATTTTTACTCCCAGTTTTTCCAAGAGTGAATCTAAATTATGATCGGCTTTGCTAACATAAAGTGATTTTGGATCAACCCAAACTCCGTCAACAAAAAATATCGCTTTACCGCCATTTTTTAAATAAGCATTAATTTTTTCAATTTCTTCATCTTGATATTTTTTTTGATTATCATCAAAAACCAAAATCAATTGATAACTTTTATCAATCTCTTTAACTGGTGATTCTTTGTCAATCTCAAAAAAATCTAATTGGTACTGTTGTCTTAAAATCTTTTTAAAAGTTGCCAAATCATCATTTTCACCTAAAGTTGAAAAAACCTCTTTTTTGCCAATAAGGGCAATTTTTTCTTGTTTTTGATTAGTCAACTTGTAAATTAATGAACTAATATTGTACTCAAGATTATTTAAATCATTAGCTTGATAAATAATCTCTTGTTTACCTTGATATTTTAAAACTAAACTAAAATAAATCTTTTTTACCTGATAAGAATCTTTTTCCAGTTGGGAATATTGAAACTCAGGAAGCCCAAGTTTTCCTACCTCATCAGCATATTGGGAGTTTTTTTTTGGATCTTTTATCTGAATAATAATTTTATTTGACCTTTTTTTGTATTCATTCAAAAAATCAATGATGTTGTTTTTTAAAGGAATCAGGCGACTAGGCAGATCAGATGAGGAAACATAAAAATCAATCTCTAATTTATCTTTAATTTTTTTTAAAATATCCTCTGTTGATTTTGAAAGACTATAAGCTCGCCCAGCTGATAAATCTAATTTTAAATTAACAAAAGAAACTAAAAAATTAATGACAAAAAAAATAATTATTCCAATGATGATTAAATTTTTTTGAAATAATTTTGTTAAAAAACTAAAAATTTTTCTTAACATATTATTGACGCTTTTTTAAATCATTAATTGTCAAAAATAAAAACAAAGAAATGAAACTTAAAAAATAAACTAGTGATTTTAAATCAATGATTCCTTTAATAAAATTTTCCAGGTGATAAACTGGACTAAAATAAATTAAATTATCAATAACTAGTCTTGGCAGTACCGAAGCCATAAAATCACTCGCCAAAACAATCAGAAAAAAATTTGCCAAAACTGAGATGAAAAAAGCAACTAATTGATTTTTAGTTTTATTGGAAATAAAAATTGATAGGCTAATTAAAGCAGTTCCAAATAAAAGCTCGCCCAGATAACCGACTACCACCTCAACAAGTGATAATTTTGAAAAGAAAAATAAAAAAATCACCAGTCCAAAAGTTAATAAAAGACTAATAAAATATAAAATTAATAATGCAAAAAATTTCGCTAAAACAATTGTTTTTTCATTAATTGGCAAAGTTAATAAAACCTCAATGGTATTTAATCTTTTTTCCTCAGCAAAAATTCTCATTGAGACAACCGGAATAAAAATTAGTAAAAACCAAGGAAGATAATTAAAAAGTGGTCTAACAGAAACAATTGAGGAAACAAAAACATCTTTAACAAAGAAAAAATTTATAAAAATCGAAAATAAAACAATTACAATATAACCTAAAGGATTGTTTAGATAAAAATCCAACTCCTTTTTTAGTAAACTTTTCATATTTTATTCTTTGACAACTTTTTTAAATAATTTTTCAATTCTTTCTTTCGGTTTTTTTCCATCATAAACAATTTTTCCTTGATCAATAATTATTAAACGATTAGCAATATCTTCAACCTCAGATAAAATATGAGTTGAAAAAATAATAATTTTATTTTTAGAAATTTTTTTTATTAGTGTTTTGATTTTCTCTTGTTCAATTGGATCAAGGCCTGAGGTTGGCTCATCTAAAATCAAAATTTTCGGATCTCCCATAATCGCGGCAGCCAATCCTACTCGCTGCCTAAATCCTCGCGATAACTCTTCAATTTTTTGTTTTAATACTTCATTTAAACCAACTTGTACAGCAATTTTTTCCCATTCTTTTTCTTTTTTAATTGCTGCAATAAATTGTAAATACTCCTTAACTTGCATCTCCTGATATAAAGGATTATTTTCTGGTAAATAACCAATTTTTCTTAAGACTTCTACTCGACTATTTATTGGATTTAAATCATCAATAAAAATTTCACCCTTTGAAGGTCTAAGATAACCTAAAATCAATCGCATCGTTGTTGTTTTTCCAGCACCATTTCGGCCTATAAAACCAACAATCTCTCCTTCTTTTATTTTAAAATTAAGATCATCAATAACTTTTTTTTCGCCAAAAAATTTAAAAACAGAAGACAAAACAATCATAATCTAAAAATATAACAAAAAATAAATCAAAAAGAAAGATAATTTAGCATTCATCACAATCCTCATCATCCTAATGGCAATGACAGTTATTTAAAGCTTTAATAAAATTTTTCTCAATTGTCTTCCAATCTAAATTTTCCCAAAACGCTTCAATATAATTGGCTCTGTTTACACCATAATCAATAAAATAAGCATGCTCATAAGTATCCAAGGCTAAAATCGGCTGGGCATACCAGACAGGAAAAGTATTTTGCGCATCACCTAAATAATTAAAAAGTCGCTTTTCAATTGTATTCCAAGCAGTCCAAACCCATCCCCGAGCGGCCATACCAGTGGCTTTTAAATCTTTTTTATATGCCTCAACTGACCCAAAATCTTCTTCAATTTGACGAAGTAAATCACCTTTTGGTTGACTTCCCTCACCTCCTAAATGACTAAAATAAATTTCATGATTGACTACTCCACCCCAAGCAAAAGACAGTTCAGTTTTTAACTCTCGAATAGTTGAATAAACTTGATTTGCTTTAGCAAAATCATCTTCAGTCAAACTGGATAATTTTTCTTGAATTTCATTGTATTTATTAACATAGCCTTGATAAAGTTTTAAATGCTCCTCTATAGTTTTTTTTGATATTCCTTTCATTTGAAAAATTTTGTCAGAAAAAGTTTTAGGTGAAATTTTGTTGACTTTCATAGTTTAACTATTATAAAATTAGTAATAGTTTAATTAAAACAAAATTAATCATTTCTGTCAAGAGAAAATGGTTTCAATTTTTTTAATCAGTTTAAGGGAATACTTAGAAATTTTTTTAATCATTGGCGTGTTTTTGGGAATCTCAAAAAAATTAAAAATTAATCGTGAAAAAGAGATTATTTTTGCTAGTTTAATAGGTTCATTAATAGCAATAATTTTGCCAATTATTGTTTTTATTTTTGCCGATAAGGCTCAACTAATACTTACTGGAAAAAACGCTGAAATACTTGAATCTTATTTAATGATTTTTTCTGGATTTTTCTTAGCCTATGTCATTTTATCACTTCATAAATTCTTTACTTTAAATCGATCAAGAAAAATCATCGAAGCTCATCAAAAACTCCAAGACAATGTTTTTGATATTAGTCTTTTTTTAACATTAATTTTCTTTGTTGTTAGAGAGGGATTTGAAATTGCTCTGTTTTCAGCCACTACCTCACTTTTTTCTCAATTTGCGGAAAATTTACTTGGGTTAATTTTAGGGCTACTTATTTCTGTAATTTTTGGATTATTAGCTTTTTATGGGTTTTTGAAATTTTCAATTAACAGAATTTATAAGTTAACTGAAATTTTAATAATTTTTTTGGGCGCAGCAATGGTCAAAAATGGCATCAGTGAACTTTTAGAAATATATTTTGATATTAATTTAAAGAACATCTTGCCGTTAAAACTTAGTTTTTTACCAACAACCAATACTTTTTTTGGTCATTTATTAAAAAATAATTTTGGTCTGCAACAAGATTTTAGTCTTGCTATGGCAATTATTATTCTTCTTTACTTTTTTATTATTAACCTTCTTTTTTTCAAAAATAAAAGTAAAATATAATTATGAAAAAAAATCTCGAGAAAATTCCTCAAAAAGCCAGAAAAATAAAATCACTCTTTGGATATTATTATAAAAAACTTGAAGATATAGATAAGCAATGGAAAGAAGAAAAAGAGTTTGGTTCTTTTTTGATTTTATCACTAGTTGAGGAAGTTGGTGAAATGGCTCGCGCTTATCTAGCCAAACATGGTCGAAAACCAACTAATATTGCTGCTCAAAAAGATGAAAGTTATGATCAAGAATTAGGTGATATTTTAGTAGCTATTCTTCGTTTTGCCAGGATTAAAAACATTGACCTTCATAAAAGAATTATGTATTCAATTAATAAAATTAAAAGAAGACAAAAAAAACCAAAAATCGCTTGAATTAATATTTTTTTATGATATAAATAAATTATGAACTTTTGGAAATCAATTAAATTAGTCCTTCTTCTTGCCAACCCTTCGTTGGGGCGGTAAGAAGAGTGGGTCAAAAAATTAATAATTTCCCGCCCCCGGGCGG
>CAYUCK010000009.1:5401-10871 GCA_964443335.1 uncultured Gammaproteobacteria bacterium
TTTTTTTGTTGTATGGGTAAAAATAAAATTTTTATTTTTGATACAACTTTGCGTGATGGCGAACAAGTTCCTGGTTGCCAATTAAACACCAAAGAAAAAATAGTTATTGCTCAGGCGCTGGAGGAGTTGGGAGTTGATGTTATTGAAGCTGGTTTTCCGATCTCTTCTCCTGGTGATTTTCAATCAGTAATTGAAATCTCAAAAATAATAAAAAAACCAATAATCTGTGCTTTAACTCGAGCAAAAAAAGAAGACATTGATTGCGCCGTTGATTCATTAAGATATGCAAAATGTAAAAGGATTCATACAGGAATCGGTGCTTCTGATATTCATATAAAATATAAATTTAAATCAACAAGAGAAAATATCTTAGAACAAGCTATCTGGGCAGTTAAATACGCTAAAAAATACGTCGAAGATGTTGAATTTTATGCTGAAGACGCTGGTCGAGCTGATAATCAATTTTTAGCTAAAATGATTGAAAAAGTGATTGATGCAGGTGCCACAGTCGTTAACATCCCTGATACGACTGGTTATTGCTTACCTGAAGAATTTGGCAAAAAAATAAAATATCTTAAAGAAAATGTTAAAAATATTGACAAAGCAATAATTTCAGTTCATTGTCATAATGATTTAGGACTGGCAACTGCCAATACCCTAGCAGGAATTGTCAATGGAGCAAGACAAATTGAAACAACCATCAATGGCATCGGCGAAAGAGCTGGCAACGCAGCAATGGAGGAAATCGTTATGATTATTAAAACTAAAAAACTACCTTTTTTTACCAATATTAAGACTAAAAATATTTATTCAATCAGTAAATTAGTTTCAAAAATGATGCGAATGCCTATCCAAAAAAATAAAGCCATTGTTGGTGAAAATGCCTTTGCTCACTCCTCTGGTATTCATCAAGATGGAATTATTAAGAAACGAGAAAACTATGAAATTATTGATCCAAAAGAAGTCGGTATTGATGAATCAAAAATTATCTTAACTGCTCGATCAGGCAGGGCTGCTTTAAAGTATCGCTTAGAGAAATTAAATTATCAGATCGATGAAAAAAAACTAGAAATTATTTATCAAGAATTTTTAAATTTAGCTGATCAAATCAAACAAGTTGATGATCGCAATTTACGGCAATTAATGTTAAAATTTCAATCTTAAATCTATGATCAATCAAATTAAAGGCATAATTAGTTCGATTTTTCCTGATGACATTAATACTGATGACATTATCCCTGCCTGGACACTTCAAGAATCAACTGAAAGAAGTTTTTTTGGTCAATATGCTTTTTCCAATTATGACAAAGATTTTACTTCTCGATGTAAAAAATATGAAAACAACGTAATTGTTGCTGGTAAAAATTTTGGTTGTGGATCATCACGGGAACAGGCAGTTTATGCACTTCAACAAAATAATATCAAAGCTGTCATCGCCTATTCCTTTCCTGATATTTTTTATAGAAATTGTTTAAACAATGGTCTGCCAGCAATTTTAATTGATGAAAAAATTAACTGGCAAAATAATCAAGAAATCACTATTGATTTAGAAAACAAAATGATAATTTATCAAAATAAAAAAATTAAAATTAAAAATCCTGACGAAGATATAAAAACATTTAGACTGGGTGGAAAATTAGGAAAAATAAGACAACAACTAATTGATATTCTTTCAAAAAAAACTAAAAGATTTGATTGGACAAAAACAAAAATCAAATCTAATAAACCACAAACAATTGTTGAAAAAATTATTTCTGCTCATCTTAATCGAGTAGTATTTGCTGGCGAAAAAATTGATCTGCCAATTGATATCCTGTTTTTTAATGAGGTGATTGGTCCACCGGCAATAAAAGATTTTTACCAACAATTTACTGATATTTTCAAAAAGTATAAAAAACCAATAAAAGTATTTGATAATAAACGGATTTTTTTTATTCCCGATCACACTGTTCCTTCCTCATCAGTTGCTGTCTCTGAAGGAATTGATTTAATGGAAAAGTTTTCTCAGCAGCAAAAAACTTTTTGTTATAAAGAAGGTGATGGGATCGAACATGTAGTTTTGATTGAAGATGGGTATATTTTACCAGGAGAAATAATTTTAGGAACTGACTCTCACACTTGCACTAATGGCGCTTTTAATGCTTTAGCTTTTGGAGTCGGAACCACTGATGCCACATATGCTTTAGCTACAGGCTATCTGTATGATTTTGAAGTTCCAAAAACTATTAGATTTAATCTTTATGGAAAATTTAAAAAAGGAGTTTATGGTAAAGATTTAATTTTATATCTAATTGGACTTTTGGGTGTTGATGGCGCCTCAAAAAAAATTATTGAATTTGGCGGACCAGCCCTAAAAAATATTTCACTAGAACAGCGAATTACTATCGCTAATATGGGAGTAGAAATGGGAGCCAGAAGTGCAATTTTTGAGGCAGACGAAATAACAATTAACTATATAAAAAATAAAGCTAAATTTCCCTATCAAATCTTTTTGCCAGATAAAAACTGCCAGTATGAAAAAATTTTTGAAATTGATTTATCAGAATTGGAACCATGTGTTGCTTTTCCTCATAAACCAGGCAATGTCACATTTATTTCTCAAATAAAATCATATCTTAAAAAAAGCCAGAAACAAAATACAATTGATTTTCCAGCAGTTAAATCAATAAAAATTACTGACGCATTTTTGGGTGCTTGTACCAATGGTCGATATGAGGATTTTGTTGAGGCAGCAAAAATTTTAAAAGGAAAAAAAATTCATTCAAAGGTTAACTTCGTTGTTATTCCAGCGTCAAGAAAAGTTTATAATCGACTATTAAAAGAAGGAGTTTTACAAATTTTTGCTGAAGCAGGCGCCAATATTGAATCTTCAAATTGTGGTCCATGTTTTGGAAAACATATGGGAGTGATTGGAAAAGGCGCTCAAATGATCTCCTCATCTAATCGAAATTATATTGGCAGAATGGGATCAAAAGAAGCGAAAATTTTTTTGGCTTCTCCAGCAACGGTCACCGCCAGCGCAATTGCTGGAGAAATAGTTGATCCAAGAAAATTTTTATAAGTTTTTAAAAAATTATGAAAAAAAATATTGCTGTTTTACCAGGTGATGGAGTTGGTCCTGAAGTGATAAAACAAGCAGTAATTGTCTTAAAAAAAATTGCTGAAAAATTTAATCATCAATTTAGTCTTCATTATGGGTTAATTGGTCATCAAGCAATTTTAAAAACTGGCAATCCGCTGCCAAAAGAAACTGAAAACTTAGTTTTTCAAGCTGACGCTATTCTTTTTGGAGCAATTGGTGATCCTTATTATGATCAAAATCCCCAATTAAAAGTAAGACCAGAACAAGGGCTATTAAAACTACGAAAAATTTTAGGACTTTATGCCAATATTCGCCCAATTAAAATTTTTAAACCATTAATCAATCAATCTCCAATAAAAAAAGAGATTATTAAAGATGTTGATTTTGTTGTTGTTAGAGAATTAATTGGCGGAATTTATTTTGGAGAAAAAATTAGAAAAGATAACTTTGCTAGTGATCTTTGCTCATACAAAAAAGAAAAAATTTTACACGTTGGAAAAATTGCTTTTCAGTTAGCTTTAAAAAGAAAAAAGAAACTAACCTTAGTTGATAAAGCTAATGTCTTGGAAACCTCAAGGCTTTGGCGCGAAACAATTGCTCAATTAGCAAAAAACTACCCTGATGTTTTTTTGGAGATGATGTATGTTGATAATGCTGCCATGCAGATTATCAAAAAACCAAGTAATTTTGATGTTATCTTAACTGAGAATATGTTTGGCGATATTTTAACTGATGAAGCATCAGTAATCACTGGATCAATTGGCCTTTTACCATCGGCCTCAATTGGTGAAAAAACTGCTCTTTATGAACCAATCCATGGTTCATATCCAAAAGCAGTGGGTAAAAATATTGCCAATCCTATTGGGGCAATATTATCTGCTGCAATGATGCTTGAATTAAGTTTTAATCTTAAAAATGAAGCTCAATCTATAATTCAGGCAGTTGAAAAAACTTTAAATCGAGGATATGGCACGCCTGACATTAACAAAAAAAACCCTGTATCAACTGAAAAGCTGGGTCAAGTAATTAGTAATTTATTATGAAAATTATGAATAATTCACTAGTTAATTATCAAACAAATTCTTCTCATATCAAAAAATTCCTTAATAAAAACTTAATTAATAGTAATATTTCAGCAATAAAAGAGATAATGTATTTAACTGAAAAAGAAAAAGAAAAAGGTAAAAATATTATTTCATTATCAGTTGGTATTCCTTACTACCCAATGCCAAAGTATATTAAAGATAATCTTTTTAAGGTTTTAGAAAATTCTGATGTTGACAAATATACATTTTTTGCTGGCTTGTCTCAACTGAGAGATCTAATTGCCAAAAAATCAACTGAAACTTTAGGTATAAAAACAAACAGAGAAAATATTTTAATTACTGCTGGAAGTATGTCAGCTTTAATGTATACAGTGACCGCATTAATTGAAGAAAATGATGAAATAATTATCCCTTCTCCTTATTTTGCCTCTTATAAAGAACAAATCGCCATTAACGGTGGAAAAGTTATTGAAGTACCCTTAGTAATTAAAAACAATAGCTACCAACTTGATTTAGAAAAAATTGAAAAAGCAATTACCAAAAAAACCAAAGCTATACTCATCAACTCTCCAGCCAATCCAACAGGAGCTGTTTTTACTAAAGAAGAACTTCTAGATTTAGCAAAAATTATTAAAAAAAACAATCTGTACCTTATTACTGATGAAACTTACGATTACTTAATTTATGATAATTATCCTTATTTTAATATTGCCTCAATTTCTTATCTTTGGCCAAAAGTCATTCGTTGTGTTTCATTTTCTAAAAAATATGGAATGACTGGCTGGCGATTAGGATATCTTCACACTAATAAAGAACTTTTAACTCATATATTAAAAATTCATGACGCAACCATTGTCTGTGTCAATCACTTAGCTCAACAAGCAGGTATCATTGCTTTATCAAAAGATAAAGATAAAGAAACAGAAAAAAATATCAAAATCTTAACTGAAAATAGAATAGTGATGATGGATTATCTTAATCAAATGGATGATTTTTTTAGTTATATTCCTCCAAGAGGAGCCTATTATATATTTGCTAAATATAGCTCAAAAATAAAAAGTAGCTTGATGGCAAAAAAGATTCTTTATGAGACCAATGTCGCTGTTGTTCCTGGAATTGGTTTTGGAAAAGCTGGCGAATATCACTTGCGCTTTTCTTTTGCTGGAAAAAAAGAGGAAATTATTGAGGCTTTTGAAAGATTAAAAAAATGGCGAAAAAAATTTATTTGATTTTTTTTAAAAAAAAATTATAATTAATTTTGTTATATGAAAACTCAAAAGTTAATTATTGTCAACATTCTTATTACCCAGCCATAGGCGGGGAATAGATTTGTTGACAAAAT
>CAYUCK010000009.1:10885-23658 GCA_964443335.1 uncultured Gammaproteobacteria bacterium
GGCGGGGTTTTTTAGTATTTTATGAATAATTTTTCATCAATTAAATCACAATCAATAAAAAGAATCGAAACCAGTGCGATTGCTGAGATTTTAAAAGTCATTAATCAACCAGGAATGATTTCTTTTGCTGGTGGTTTACCAGCGCCAGAAACTTTCCCCAAAAAAATCATGGAAAAATTATCAAAAAAAGTTTTAAAAGAATATGGTGATTTGGCTCTTCAATATGGCCCAACTGAAGGACTTAAACCATTAAGAGAAGCTTTAACTAATTTTTTGAGAGAAAAAGGAATTGAGACTTCTTTAGAAAATATTGGCATTGTCAGTGGTAGTCAACAATTTTTAGATTTAATTGCCAAAGCAACTATTAATCCTGGTGATTATATTTTTGTTGAGGCGCCAACTTATATTGGTGCTATTGATGCTTTTAATCCTTATCAACCAAAATATCAAGAAATTAAAACCGACCAAGAAGGAATTATCCCAGATGATTTAGAAGAGCAATTAAAACAAAAAAAGCCAAAACTACTTTATTTAATACCTACATTTCAAAATCCAACAGGAAAAACACTATCTGAGAAAAGAAGGAAAAAATTAGCAGAAATCATTAAAAAATTTAGGATTTTAACGATTGAGGATGATCCATATGGTAGTCTAAGATATCGTGGAAAAGAAATTAAACCACTGCAAATTTACGCTCCCGATTATGTCGTCTACTTGTCAACATTTTCTAAAATTTTATCACCTGGGCTAAGAATTGGTTTTTATACTGGCCCTAAAGAAATTTTTAAATTAATAAACACAGCTAAACAAACTAGTGATCTTCACACTAATAGTTTTTCTCAATTAATTGCGGCTGAATATTTAAAAACCGGTAATTTTAAAAAACATCTACCAAAAATTATCAATCTATATAAAAAAAGACAGTTAACGATGCTTAATAGTTTAAAACAATTTTTTCCTCAAAATTTTCAATGGACCTCACCTGAAGGTGGTATGTTTATTTGGGTAATTGGACCAAAAAATTTTAATAGTTTAAAAACTTACTGGAAAGCAGTTGAGGAAAAAATCGCTTATGTGCCTGGAGAATATTTTTTTGTTAATCCAAAACAAGGCAAAAATACCTTTCGATTAAATTTTACCAATGTCAGCGAAGAAAAAATTGTCCAGGCAATCGAAAAATTAGCTAAAGTTATTAAAAAAAACCTATGAAAATCACAGGAGCTCAGGCGATTGTGCAATCACTAATTATTGAAAAAGCAAAAACAATTTTTGGTTATCCTGGAGGCGCTAATATGCCAATATATGATGCTTTATATGATGCTGGTGGTAAAATTAGACATATATTAGTTCGTCATGAACAAGGAGCAGCACATGCCGCAGAAGGCTATGCTCGAGCCACTGGTGAGGTGGGTGTTTGTCTAGTTACCTCAGGTCCTGGTGCAACTAATTTAGTCACTGGTATTGCTGATGCGATGATGGACTCGATTCCTTTATTATGTTTGACTGGCCAAGTAGTCGCAAGTCTCGTTGGCTCTGATGCTTTTCAGGAAACTGATGTTATTGGTATCACAACTCCGATCACTAAATGGAACTATCAAATCACCAGCGCCCAAGAAATTCCAGAAGTCTTTGCCAAAGCTTTTTATATCGCAAAATCTGGTCGACCTGGACCTGTAGTTATTGATATCACCAAAAATGCTCAAATTGAAATGCTTGATTTTAATTATTCCAAAATAATAAAGATTGAAAAATTAGAAAAAATTAATCATTATTCCCAATCTCACTTAAAAGAAGCTGCAAAACTTATCAATAATGCTAAAAAACCATTGATTATTGCTGGTCATGGAATAATTATTTCTCAAGCTGAAAAAGAATTTTATAATTTTGTCAACAAAACACAAATTCCAACTTGTGTCACTTTACATGGAATTTCCTCAATTCCCTCAACTCATTCATTATTTGTTGGAATGATTGGCATGCATGGAGCTTATGCTGTCAATAGACTTATCAATGATGCTGATTTAATTATTGCTATTGGAATGAGATTTGATGATCGAGTAACTGGAAAATTAGATGAATTTGCCAAAAACGCCAAAATTATTCATATTGATATTGATCCAGCCGAACACAGCAAAAACATAAAACCAACAGTTTCTCTAGTTGGCAATGCCAAAGATGTTTTAAAAGATCTTTTAACTTTAGTTAAAAATAACCAACACCAAAATTGGCTTAATCAATTTAAAAAACTTGAACTTGATGAAAAACAAGCATTAAAACAATATAATCAACAACACCAAAAAATCAATATGGCCGAAGTTTTTGAAATTCTTTCAAAAAAAACTAATGGCCAAGCAATCATTGTAGCTGATGTTGGTCAAAATCAGATGTTTGCGGCTAAATATTATCAATATCAAATTTTTAATAGCTATATAACTTCAGGTGGTTTGGGAACAATGGGATTTTCTCTACCAGCAGCCATTGGAGTTAAAATTGGCCAACCTAAAAAAGAGGTTATTGCTGTTTGTGGCGATGGCGGATTTCAAATGACGATTCAAGAACTGGGAACAATTATGCAAGAAGATTTACCAATAAAAATTTTGCTTCTTAACAATAGTTTTTTGGGGATGGTGCGTCAATGGCAAGATTTATTTTTTGATAAAAGGTACTCATTTACTCAAATGCAAAATCCCGATTTTATAAAAATTGCCAATGCATATGGTATTAAGGCAAAAAAAGTGGACAAAAAAGAAAATTTAGAAAAAGCAATTGAAGATTTTATTAATGAAAAAAATGCAATTTTACTTGAAGTTGAAGTGGAAAAAGAATTTAATGTTTTCCCAATGGTGCCAGCTGGAGCAGCTAATTATCAAGTTAGATTAAAATAAAATATGAAAAAATATCATTTTAACATAACAGTCGAAAATAAACCTGGAGTTTTGCATCGAATAACTAATTTATTGTTAAAAAGAAAAATAAATATTGAAACTATCAATGTCTATCCTACAAAAAAAGATTTTTCAAAAATATTTTTTAGTGCCTTTATTGACGAAAAAAAGGTCGAAAATATAGCCAGACAAATTAACAAAATTATTGAAGTTAATGAAGTTTCTTATCATTAAAAGTTTTAAATTTTTCATATGGCAAAAATTAATTTTGGTGGAGTGATCGAGGAAGTAGTCACTCGAGAGGAATTTCCTCTTAAAAAAGCTTTAGAAGTTTTAAAAAATGAAGTCATTGCTGTTTTAGGCTATGGCGTTCAAGGACCAGCCCAAGCTTTAAATCTTAAAGATAATGGTTTTAATGTAATTGTTGGTCAAAGAAAAAACACACCTTCATGGGAAAAAGCTAAAAAAGATGGCTGGCGAGAAGGCGTTAATCTTTTTGAGATTGAAGAGGCAGCTCAAAAAGGAACAATTTTGGCATTTTTACTTTCTGATGCTGGTCAAATTGCTGTTTGGCCAAAGATAAAAAAGTATTTAACTGAAGGAAAAGCTTTATATTTTTCCCATGGTTTTGGAATTACCTTTTCTAAAGAAACCGGAATTGTTCCACCAAAAAATATTGATGTTATTTTGGTAGCTCCAAAAGGAGCTGGCAGATCAGTCCGGCAACATTTTTTAGCTGGGCGAGGAATTAATGCTAGTTTTGCTATTTATCAAGATGCCACTGGCAAAGCCAAAGAAAGAGTGATTGCGATGGGAATTGGGATTGGCGCTGGTTATCTTTTTCCAACCACTTTTAAAAAAGAAGTTTATTCTGATTTAGTAGGTGAACGCGGTGTTTTAATGGGAGCAATTACTGGCATAATGGAAGCTCAATATGAAATTTTCAGAAAAAAAGGTCATTCGCCCTCTGAGGCTTTTAATGAAACAGTTGAGGAACTCACTCAAAGTTTAATTCCCTTAATTGCTGAAAAGGGAATGGACTGGATGTATGCTAATTGCTCAACCACTGCTCAAAGAGGTGCTCTTGATTGGAAAAACAAATTCAAAAAAGCAGTGATGCCGGTTTTTAAACAATTATATCAATCAGTGGCTTCAGGAAAAGAAGCTAGAAGAGTGATCAAAAAAAATAGTCAAAAAAATTATCGTCAACAATTGGAAAAAGAATTAGCTGCAATGAGAAACTCTCAGATGTGGCAAGCTGGAGCTAAAGTTCGAGAATTAAGACCAGAAAACCAAAAATAACTATGGAAAATCTTTTACAAGAAACAAAAAAAGCCCAAAAAAATTTAGCTGGTGTTATAAAAAAAACACCAGTTGAACTATGCCCGCGTCTATCAAAAAAATATCAAGCAAATATTTATTTTAAACGAGAAGACCTACAGATAGTTAGATCATTTAAAATTCGTGGCGCTTACAACAAAATTTATCAACTGGATAAAAATCAAAGAAAAAAGGGGGTAGTCACTGCCTCAGCTGGCAATCATGCTCAGGGAGTGGCTTTTGCTTGCGCTAAACTTAAAATTAAAGGAATTATTTTTATGCCAAAAATCACTCCAAAACAAAAAATTAATCGAGTTAAATATTTTGGTGATGGTTATGTTGAGATAAAACTTGAAGGTAATAACTATGATCAAGCTTCCTCTTTTGCTCAAGAATATGCTAAAAAAAATGATTTAATTTATATACATGCTTTTGATGATGAAAAAGTAATAGCTGGTCAAGCAACAATTGCTCAGGAGATTTTTGAAAATTTAAAAGGTAAAATTGATTATTTAATCTGCCCTGTTGGTGGCGGTGGCTTAATCTCAGGAATAGCTTTTTATCTAAAACACCAAAATCCAAATATCAAAATTATTGGAGTTGAATCAGTTGGAACTCAAAGTATGAGTCTTTCTTTAAAAAATAAAAAAATAACAACTCTTGACACTGTTGATCCTTTTTGCGATGGAATTGCTGTTAAAAAAGTTGGTCAGTTAACCTATCAATTAACTCAAAAATATGTTGATAGTTTTTTTGTGATTGATGAAGGAAAAATTGCTTGCGAGATGATTGATCTTTTTCAAAATGAAGGAGTTATCATTGAACCATCATCAGCGACAACAATTGCTGCTCTTGATTTTCTACAAAATGAAATCAAAGGAAAAAATATAGTCTGTGTTCTTTCTGGAGGAAATTTTGATTTGTTGAGATATCCGGAGATTTTAGAAAAAAGCTTAGTTTATCAAGGTCTAAAACATTATTTTTTAATTGAGTTTGCTCAAAAACCAGGACAGCTTAAAAAATTTGTCAATCATGTTTTGGGAGTTGATGATGATATTATCTTATTTGAATACATTAAAAAAAATAATAAAGAAAAAGGACCAGCTTTGGTTGGAATTGAGCTTTCTAAAAAAGAAAATTATCAAAAAATTATCAATAATCTTGAAAAATATCAATTTAGTTTTCAAGTTATAAATTCTAATGATCTTTTATACAAATATTTAATTTTATGAAAAAAAAGAACTTTATTAACCAAGGTATTAAAAATATTCAAGAAAAAGGCAGCCAAATAGTCACTCAAGGCTATCATATGTTGCCAGCAATTTCTTTGATGATAGCTGCGGGAGTAGTAAAAAAAGTCGCTGATAAAAATAAACCATTCATAACAGTAATCAACTCTTATACTACTCATATTCCTGGTCACAGCCATTTGGAAATTTTGGGTAAAATTTTAGTTGAAGAGTTAAAAAAAGAGGGTTTTAATGTATGGTATTGTAATATTGGCGGAGCCGTTGATGATGGTATTGCAATGGGGCATTTTGGAATGAAATATTCCCTACCTTCGCGTGAATTAATCACTGATCAAATTGAAACAATTATTGGCGCTCACCCAACTGATGCTTGGATTGGTATTGGTAATTGTGACAAAATTGTTCCAGCAATGATTAATGCTATGGTAAGAATTAATATCCCATCCCTTTATATTTCTGGTGGTCCAATGCTTGCTGGACAAAATAATACTGATTTAATCTCTGTTTTTGAAGGCGTTGGCCAATACGCTGCTGGAAAAATCAGTCAAGAAAAGTTAATCCAATTAACCGAATCCTCTTGTCAGACTTGCGGAAGCTGTGCAGGAATGTTTACTGCTAACTCAATGAATTGTTTGGCAGAAGTGATTGGCTTAGCATTACCTGGTAATGGCACCATTCCGGCCGCTTCATGGATCAATAAAGAAAAAGGCGAATGGCAAATTAATCCAGAAAGAATTAACTTAGTAAAAAAATCTACCAAAGTAATAAAATTTATAATTAAAAATAAAATTAAACCAAAAGATATTGTCACTAAAAACTCAATTGATAATGCCTTTATTTTAGATTTAGCAATGGGAGGCTCAACTAATACTGTGTTGCATACTTTAGCTTTGGCTTATGAGGCAGGAATAAAATATCCTTTAAAAAGAATTAATTATTTAGCAAAAAAAACTCCCAATGTTTGCAAAGTCTCACCATCTCGACCAGAGATTCATGTTGAGGATGTTCACAGAGTAGGTGGAATTGCAGCCATTTTAAAAGCAGTTGTCAAATACTCAAAATCACCTGTGCATCTTGATGAAAAAACAGTCATTGGCGAAACAATTCAAGAATACATAAAAAATGCTCCAGAACCAGATGGTGATGTAATTAGAGTTGGCAAAAACGCTTTTTCTCAAGAAGGTGGTTTGAAGATTTTATATGGTAATTTAGCTCCAAATGGAGCTGTTGTTAAAACCGCTGGCGTTGATAAAGATATGATGGTTTTTGAAGGAAGAGCTATCTGTTTTAACTCACAAGAAGAAGCTTTATCAGCTATTTTAAAAAGAAAAATTAAAGATGGAGATGTTGTAGTTATTCGCTATGAAGGACCAAAAGGTGGACCTGGAATGCAAGAAATGCTCTCGCCTACTTCAGCTTTAAAAGGATTGGGAACAAAGGCAGCTCTTATCACTGATGGACGATTCTCAGGTGGTACTCGAGGATTATGTGTTGGTCATGTTTCGCCTGAGGCTGCCTCAGCTGGCCCAATTGCTATTGTTAAAAATGGTGATCGAATAAAAATTAATGTTTATAAAAATCAAATTAATTTATTAATTGATAAAAACGAGTGGGAGAAGAGATTTAAAAAACTTAAACCTTTTAAATTAAAAGTCACTAAAGGTTGGTTAGGTCGATATGCCCAACATGTTTTAAGTGCCAACTATGGAGCAGTAATGGATAATACCTTATAATAAATATTATGAAAGATAATCAAATCAAAATCGTCAATAGCGCTAAAGCCCCAAAGGCAATTGGTCCTTATTCTCAAGCAATTGTTTTTGAAAATTTTATTTTTTGTTCTGGCCAAATTGGGATTAATCCTGAAACTGGAGAATTAGTTTCGGGTTTAGAAAATCAAACAAACCAAGTTTTAAAAAATTTAAATAATATTTTAGTTGAAATCGGAAGTTCAAAGGATAAAGTCATTAAAACAACCATTTTTTTAACTGATATCAATAATTTTGCTAAAGTCAATAGTTTATATGAGCAATTTTTTGGCAATCATAAACCATCAAGAAGCACAGTTGAGGTCTCATCACTTCCAAAAGGTGCGCTAATTGAGATTGAGGCCATTGCCTACCGTTGAAAAATTTTTTATCGATGCACAATTAGAAAAGTGGTTTTGTTTTTTTGATCATCTTGTAAATTTTCATCAATAATATCAAAATCATAAATTTCGGCTAAAATTTTTGGTCCAAGAATTGCAGTTTTTTCATCAATATTTCCCAAATACAAAGCTCTGGCAGCTGAGGCAGTATCAATTAAATTGCCCTTACCAACAATCTGTTTTAAATGAGGATACTTTTTTGCTAAAGTCCTCTGGCATTGAGCAAAAACTTGAGGGTGAGCCATAATTTGTTTAATTTTCTCTTTTTTAATAGTTTTCTTCTTCATTAAAAAATGACGAATAAAAATACTTATTCTATCAACAATACAAAAATTGTAATTAATCATTACATCAAACGATTGTTTAACTACCCCACCCAAGTTATTAAAAATGGCAAAAAAACCATAATCAATTTTATTTTTATAAAGAAAGCGAAAAACATTTTTTGTTGTATACATATATTTAATCTCATAATTATCAACTTTATTTTTCTTTAAATATTTTAAAACCGCTTGTTCATTAAAGCTTCCTCTTCCTCCTTGAATGCCAAAAATAATATCTTTTTTCATTTTTCAGCTTTTATTTTTTTCTCAAATTTTAAAGAAAATTGATGAATAATCTTATAAATTTTTTTTATTAATTGTTCAGATAAATTTAATTTTAAGCCATATTGAATACGACTATTTAAAACCTCAAGCCAGCGTTTTTTATCCATAGTTGGTAGATTATTTTGTTTCTTAAAAATACCAATTTTCTCAACTACTTGATATCTTTTTGCTAGATATTCAATAATTTTTTTATCAATTTTATCAACCTGTCGACGATATTGTTGTAATTTAATATTATTTTTCATAATCTAATTATAAAGGTTCAATTAAATATCTAAACAAACTAATTTCCTTCACTAAATACTTTAGCTCATCAACACTTATATGTTGTAATGTGTCAGTTTTTGATCGACCAACCTCAATTAGAATTCCATCATACAGATAATTTTCCTCATCAATCATAATCTTTGCTGCTCTAATTGTTTCATCAATAATTTTAGCTTTTAATTTTGGTCCATGAGTATGGGAGGGATCAAATAAAAGTTTGGCCCCAGTTGAGATCTTAATTCTTCTTGATGCTTGATGAACTGGTAAATTACGATAATCTTTTTTACCAATAACATCAACTCCTCGATGAATAAGAAATAATTTTTCAATTCTATCTTCTTTGATCATTCCACTATAATGAACTAATCCCAACCATGTTTTTTCCATTGATGTTTTATTTTCCTTTTCTTCACCTAACCATTTTGGATTTTTTAATCCCAAATACCAAGAGTTTCTTATACAAAATTCACCCATTATTTTTACTGGCCAACCTAATTGATTAACCGCTGGATTCCATATTAAAACCTTATTTTTTGGCAAATATTTTTCATAAACCAAAAGTTGCAAATAGGGGTCCATAACTTCGGTAGCAATCAAAAGATTGGTTTTTCCAATAATTTCTTTAGCAATTTTAACGCTGGGATAAATCTCTAAATCTAAATCGCCATTAATCATCTTTTTAAAATTTTTTTGGTAAATTTGAAAATCAATTCCCATTGACTCAATATTATCTTCATAAATTGTCCTTGATTTCAATCCAACAACTCTTGTACCAAAAATGGCTTTTTTTGATCTTCCTTGATTATCAACCACTTTAATTTCAGCAATTTTATAAATATCTTCAATATTTTGATAATCGACTGAACAAGGACCAGCAATGATATAAAAATCTCTATTTTTTATCATAATTTTTTTATTAAGCTTAAATAACTTTTAATTGGATTTTTTGCTAGAAAATCTAAAATTTGCTTTTTTGAAGGTACTGCTGATCCTGAACCAAAACGAAGACATTGTAAACCAGCAACAATATTGGCAAAAATAATTGATTCTTGAAAGTTTTTCGTCTTAAAAAAATAATCTAAAAACGCAGCTCGAAAAATATCACCAGCGCCAGTAACATCAATCACGTCAATTTTTACAGCTGGTAAATGATAAAAATTTTCTTTATCTAAAAAATACACACCATCACCATTAGCAGTTATAACCACCATTGATTTATTTGAAAAAATTTTAATTGCATCTGAGATCAATCTTGATTTATTTTCATTTAATCCTAAAAGTTCTATCTGAATAATATTTATATCAAGCATTTTTAAAAAATTAATAATTTTTGAATTATTTTCAGTTGATGGATCAAATAAAAACAGAGCAGTATTTTTCTTGTTTTCTTTAATAAATGAAAAAAGATGTAAATGATGTCGATCAATAACGATAATATCTGCCTCTTGTAAATGTTTTAATTTTATCTGGCCAACTTCAACTTTTTTTCGTTATAAATTTTTTTTAACAATGCTTCTTTTTCCGGTTTGGCCATCAACCAAAACAATATTTTTTAATGTTTTAGGTTGAATAATTGGATAAAATTCAATTTTTACTCGTTTTAAAACTTCTGTCAAATATATTCCCTCATTGTCTAGCCCAATATTTACATATAAAATAACCTGATTATTCAACTTTTTAAATAAAAGAGCCATCAACGCCACAGTTCCTCCCAAAGTGTTAATTTCTCTTTCTGAAATAATTTTTTCATCATTATCAGGATAGTTTTTTAAAAAAATAAATTGGTCAAAAACTACCTCGCCTAATGCTAAAATTTTTGCCATAATAACAAAAAACCCCGCCTTTTGGCGGGGTAAATTTTATATGTTATTTTCAATAAACTAATCTCCCCGCCAATTCAACAGGTTAAAAAAATAAAAGAAAAATTTTAACGCTTTATTTCCAGGTGACGTTTTCATTAATAAATTATTATATGGTAAAAATTAATTAAAAATCAATAATTAAATCTTTTCTTTTTTTAAAAGTTTCCTCCAAGGCTTTTTTTAAACGCCATTTTTCAATCTCTTTATGGTTTCCTGAAAGCAAAATTTTTGGTACCTTCAAACCTAAAAACTCTTCAGGACGAGTAAATTGAGGATATTCTAATAGTTTTATTTTTCTAATATTTTTATCTTTTAATCTTTTTAAAATATCATTTTCACCAATTATTTTTATTAAATAATCAACTTCATATTCGCCAAAACTCTCCCTCTCAACAGCCTCTTTTTCCAAAACTCCAGGAATTAATCTAACAACTGCATCAACAACAGATGCAGCAACGATCTCTCCTCCTGTTAAAACAAAATCACCCAAAGACACTTCTTCATCAACAAAATTTTTTACTCGTTCATCAACTCCTTCATAGTGTCCACAAACTATTATCAATTCATCTAATTTTGATAACTGATGCGCTTTATTTTGATTAAAAACTTTTCCTTTTGGAGAGGTTAAAATAATTTTTTGTTTTTGATTTTTTATTTGTATTTTTGATTTTTGATTTTTAATATTTGATATTGCTTTATAGACTACATCAACTCTTAAAATCATTCCCTTTCCACCACCATATACTCGATCATCAACTGATCCACGTTTATCATAAGCAAATTGGCGCAAATCAATAATCTTGATTTCAACCAATCGTTTTTCTTGAGCTTTTTTGATAATGCTTTCTTCAAAAAAAGAGGAAATCATTTTGGGAAAAAGGGTAATAATTGAGATTTTCATAAGAATATTTTACTATAAATTAATTACTTGATTTAAATAAGTTCGATATTTAAAATTCAAGCATAACTTATTTTAAGTTTAAATAAACTATGCTCTGTCTTGTGGCAACACCAATTGGCAATCTCAAAGACATTAGTTTTCGGGCAATTGAAATTTTAAAAGAAGCTGACGAGATAGTTTGCGAATCAACTGACAAGGCAAAAATTCTGCTAAATCATTATCAAATAAAAAAATCTTTAATTCATCTTGATGATAAAAATCAACTGCAAATAATTCCTCAGGTTCTGCAAAAATTAAAATCAGGAAAAAAAATCGCTTTGATATCTGATGCTGGCACGCCAACCTTATCTGATCCTGGACAATTTTTAGTCGCCCAAGCAATTAAAGAAAATATAAAAATTATTCCTATTCCTGGGCCATCGGCAATTTTAACAGCTTTAATATCCTCAGGCTTACCCACTTCACCATTTCTTTTTTATGGTTTTTTACCAAAAAGAAAATCAGAAAAACTAAAACTTTTTCAAGAAATATCAACTTTAAAGCTTAATAAAAAAACTCCAACCTTTATTTTTTTTGAATCGCCTCTTCGGATTAGGGAAACTTTGCAAATTTTAAATCAAAATTTTCCCAAAACACAACTCTCAATCGGCCGAGAAATGACAAAAGTTTATGAAGAATTTTTGCGAGGTAAAATAAATGAAGTTTTAAAATTATTAATGGCAAAAAAACAAATAAAAGGTGAAATAACAGTAGTAATTAATTTTTAAAATTATAATCGATTAGAAGACTGATTAAGGCGTTTCTAAAAGCCTCCTTAATACTTAATTTTCTTGAAATTAAATTTTTAGAATAATGTGCCCAGGTATCTTTTGACCATATTTTATTTTTTGTTTCTAATTCTTTCATAATCTCCTTATGTTTTTTTATTTTTAATTTTTCTAATATAGTTTTAGGCAAAGAAAAACCAGAAGAATAACCATAGTAAAATCTGTTTTTATAGATTAAGCAACACCAACATTCTTCAAACCATATTAAATTACGCTTAACCAAACCGCTTTCTAAACCCACAAAAATAAACTTATTTTTATTATTGTTTAAAAAATTTTTTATAATTTTAGCTCTATTTTTTGCTCCTAAAAATGTTAATTTGTTAATTGGTGTTTCTGGAATCTTTATTTTTATATACTTTTCTTTTACCAAATATTTATTTTTAAAATAAATATTTAACTCCTCAATTAAAGCTTGTTTTTTTAAATTACTTTTGGAATTTAATATAAAAGTGATTTTTTTCATAATTTTGCTGTTATACAAAATAATGCCCCAATTAATTGAGCTTTTTGATATTGCCCAGTGATTGTATAATAAGATTTTAATATTCTATCACTAATTCTGATCCTTAAAGGAAAATCCCTAGGAGCTTGTATGATAATAAAATCAACATCTTTAAAACCAGCAATATTTAATAATTGCGCAAATTCATTAATGTTAAAATTCTCTTGAAAACCAAATTCCCATCTTCCAAATAATTGGT
>CAYUCK010000010.1:0-7573 GCA_964443335.1 uncultured Gammaproteobacteria bacterium
AATGCCCAAATTTGGCTCACAGCAAGCGGCAACGTCGGCATTGGAACGACGGGACCGGAGGCGAAGTTGGATGTAAATGGTAATATTCGTAGCGAAATAGCTTCAAATGAAGGTGGTCAGATTGTATTAGGTAATCCTTTAAAAACTACTGCTGGCATTGGAAGATATTGGAGATTTTATAATATGACTGGTGTTTACGGAAATTCACTACAATTCTGGGTTTATGATGTTAACGGTTGTGCTGGTGGTCTCTGCACTCCAAGATTCACAATATTAGATAACGGCAACGTCGGCATTGGAACGACGGGACCGGGGTATAAGTTACAAGTTGGGGGCGATGCTGCATTTCTTTCAGATAAAATCAAGATTCAAGATTATCTCGGAATAAGACCAGGTATTTTTTTTAAAACTGGTGCTGGTACATATTCCACATATCCAGATATTTATCGTTATCAACCAGATGATACTCTTGTAATATACCAACAAGTTTCCAATGCTCCGTTTAAAATTCAGACAGCCGGTGGGTATATTCAGCTTATCAGCGGCAACGTCGGCATTGGGACAACGACACCATCAGAAAAACTACATGTCTACGATGGAGATATTATGACTAACGCCTCAGACACAGGTTACGGCCTACAGCTTAGCGGAAGAAAAAGACAAACTGGAAATGGTGTTTCTCAATATAACCGAGGTTACGTCTTTAGCAACCTAAAATTTGATGGGACCAACTGGATTACTACCAACCCATCAGGGGCCGCATTTAATGATTTCTCTGGAATGTATTTTTCCAATGGTGGAATTCTAAGATTCGTTACCGGACAAGTAGGAACAGACACAACCAACCTCGGTGGGGATCTTGGCACTTATACTAGAGTCTCTATACTAAATGACGGTAACGTCGGCATCGGGACGACGACACCGGCTTACAGACTTGAACTTCCCAATATAGCTAACGCTTCTGGCCAAGGCCGGGCTAATGCTTGGGTAACTTACTCAGATTTGACCTTAAAAGAAAACATAAAACCAATTGAAAACGCTCTAGATAAAATCTTGAATCTTCAAGGAGTCACTTTTGACTGGAAAAATCAAACTACCAATCCCCACTCATCTGGTTTTATCGCCCAACAAGTCGAACAAATAATTCCTGAGCTTGTAACAACAAGCTCTGATGGGCTAAAATCTTTGGACTATGGACGCTTTACTCCTTATTTAGTTGAGGCCATTAAAATCCAACAGTCCCAAATCACCTCTCTTTCAGCCCAACTTGAAGATCTAACTCTCACCTCAACTGGCGATATTGAAATTACCAAACCTAACCAAGAAAACCAAGAATATGTCTATGATGGTAATCCTAATATAGAAAATCAAATATCAAATATTAAAAATCAAAATTACATAGTAAAAATCAAAAATGAAATAATAGATAGGATTGTTGCTTTTTCAGAAATTATTGCTGGAAAAATCAAAACTGGCCTTATTGAGGTAGAAAATACGATCGTAAATAATATCTTAGTTGCTAAAAACATTATCGCCCAAACAATCCGCGTCAATGAGCTTTTTGTCCGCGAAAATCTTTTCTCTGAAAAAATCACCTCACCCATCATTCAAACCAATGAACTTCAATTTAACTCTCAAGAAACCACCATCAAAACCACCTCATCAAGCGCCAGGTTATCAATCACTGATCAAAATAGCTCACCAGTGGCTCAGTTTAAAACTGATGAAAAAGAAACTACTTTTTTTGGGTCATTTGATATTGAATCGGATCAAGAAAAAGGAAAATTGGCTAAGATTGTCTTAAAAAATTTAGAAGGCAAACAAGCTGTTGTTATTGATGCCTCAGGCAATGCCTCATTTTCCGGGCAGATCACTGCCTCATCAATAGTCAGTAATCTAGGTGATTTAGGAAGCCTAAAAACCAAAGAAGCCTCAATTGAAGGCAAACTTATTGCCAGAGAAGTTGAGGCAGAAAACATCAATCAAATTGAGCAATCCGTCCAATCAGTTTCCTCAAATATTAATGAGATCCAGCAAATTTTAGCCAACATCCAAAGTCAACCCCTTCCTAATCCACAAAACACTACTAATTTAGCCAATCTTGAAAATATTGAAAATCTTACTGTTACCAATCAAGCCAATCTTTACAATGTCGCTGTTTCTGGGTCACTCCTTATCGGCCAGACAGTTTTTGAAAACAACACCATCACCACTTTAGCCTCAGAACTTAAACTAAAAGCTTTAGAAAAAATCAACCTTTTTGATGGTGCAGTCATCATTGCCAAAAACGGCACCATTACCACCAAAGGTGAGCTTATCGCCGAGGGCGGTGTAAAAACCGACACCATCTCGCCGCGAAGTGGAGATAACCTAAGCGTCCTGGGTAATCTTAGTGTCTTAGGTGGATTAAGCCTACCCAAAGCCACTGACTCAGCCTTAATCACTGCTGCTGATCACTTTAGTCAAAAAGGTATTTTTGCCCCAGCTATTGAGGCTTCCTCATCAGCAGCTGGCTTTGGCGTCATCCCAGCCACCTCTCAAGAAGTCGTCATCTACTCCTCTTATGCCAAACCTGACTCACTTATTTACTTGACACCAAAAACCAGCCAACCAATTAATCTCTCTGTTTTTGAAAAAAAAGATGGTTATTTTAGAGTCATCCGCGACCAACTGCTTGATCAAGATGTTAAGTTTGATTGGCTGATTATAAATTAGTATACTTAAGTTAACTAAGTCATCTATGATACCTAAACTACCTAAGTACAAATATCTGATCACCTACCGCTTGTCTGAGGTCATCTTTGACTTAGTTGATGTATTTGTCCTAAGATACCTAAGTCACTTAGGTAACCTAAATTACTTAAGCTTAAAAGATCAAATGCTTAAATGCACCCGCTCAATCAAACAAAATATTATTGAAGGAGTGTCTGAAGTTGCTTCTTTAAAAAGTCAGATTAAGCTTTTAGGAGTTGCTTATGGTTCAGTTGAAGAACTCATCGCTGATTTTGAAGATTTCGCCCAAAGACAAAACCTTTTTCTTTACCCAAAAACCCACCCAAAAATCCAAGAATTTCGCCAAATCGGCATCCATCTAAGTAACCTAAGTAATCTAAGTCACTTAGGTCGCTTAAGAATAAAGCCTTTTCTACCTGCTTCTACTGAAGAAGCTGTTAATTTTATCCTTACTCTCTGTCACCAACTTTCTTTTTTATTAAAACGCCAAATTGAAGCAACAGAAAATAAATTTATCACTGAAGGCGGTTACACTGAAAATCTTTTTAAAAAAAGACTTGTTTCTCGTAAGTCACCTAGATCACCTAAATCACTTAAAAGTTTTACTCTTATGGAACTTTTGATTATTGTTAGTTTAATTGCTATCATTGCTATCACTACCTTGATCTCGCTTCGACCAAAGACCCAGATTGATAAAGGTCAAGATGCCAAAAGAAAAACTGAACTCTCACAACTGCAAAAAGCACTTGAAGATTGGTATAATGATAAAAATTGCTATCCAAAGCCCCAGCAGATCTGCTATGACAGTCCAAATAATAATATCTGTCATATCTGCGGCAATAAATCAACTTCACCCTCATTTTCTCCTTATCTTTCTAGGCTTCCTTGTGATCCAAACCATCCAGTAAAACAATATCTTTATCAAGTTGACAATCTCAACTGTCCTTCTTGGTATAGAATTTATACTATTTTAAACAATCAAAATGATCAAGCTATAAAAGAAGTAGGCTGTCAATATGGTTGTGGCCCTTTGCAAAATTATATCTATAACTATGGTGTGACAAGCCCCAATACAAGTCTAGAAAAAAACATTTATTTGTGTAGTTATTACTCACCTTTATACATTTCTTTAAATAATTTATGCAATAATTGCGGATCATATCAACAATGTCTACGCAATTTTCCCAATAGTATTTATTATATTGACAGCCGATGCCAAAGAAGTTGTGTTAAAAATTAATTATATATAAAATAAAACATGGAAAAAATATTAAAACAAATTACTCATTATTCGCTATTCATTGTTATTTTTTTACTACCGTTATTTTTTCTTCCAATAACTAATGATTTTTTTGGTATTAACAAATTATATCTCCTTACCTTTTCAGGTTTTTTTTTAATTTTAGTATCAAGCTTAAAGTTGGTTTTTTCAAAAACTCTCGTTTGGAGAAAATCAGCTTTGGATTGGCCAATTTTTAGCTTTTTACTAGTAATTGGTTTATCAATAATTATTTCCTCACCCAATAAAATTCAAGCTCTTCTAAATCCTAATTTCGGTCTAATTTTGTTTTTGTCTTTAACTATTATGTACTTTTATTTATCTTTCTCCCCAATTACTCAATTATTTCATTACTCAATTATTTTTTCCGGTCTCATTCTTTCTATTTTAACGATCGTTTTTTATTTTCAGCCGTTTAAAAATCTTAGTCTTCCATATTTTTTGGAGTTTTTAAAGACTCCAGGCTTTAACACAATCGGTAATAGTTTTGATTTGATTAGTTTTTTGGGAATGGTTTTAATTTTCAAAATTTTCTTTATCATAAAACAACAGATGTTAAATAACCACATTAAATCAGTTCAATTTGCATTAATAGTTAGTTATTTTGTTTTAATAATAAACCTTTTGGCTTTATTTATATCTATCTATTTTGTTTTTCCGATTTTTACTAACCTTTTCCATTTTCCTGACTCAACCTCACAACTACCAAATTATTTAACCTTACCACCTCTTAGACTTTCCTGGTATAGTGCTGTTGAGATATTAAAAAATCCACTGACGTTATTTTTTGGTGTTGGAGTTGACAATTTTAGTACGATTTTTACTAAGGTAAAAGACATTACTTATAATCAATCAGGTCTTTGGTCAATTTACTTTTTTAATTATTCTGCCTCAGCAATTTTACATATTGTTACTGAAACTGGCATTTTAGGCTTATTAGGATTTTTTTTAATTGTTGTCAAAAGTTTATCAATTACTAAAAAAAACTCTTTTTTATTAACTTTATTTTTATTTTCATTGTCATTATTAGTTTCTTTACCACCGACTCTTATTAATTTTTGGATATTTTTTACTGTTTTGGGATTAATCAGTAACTGGCAAGTACACACTTATAATCAAACAGAAAAAAAATTAGATCTAACTGAATTTCCACTTATTTATTCAGGAATTTTTATTTTTAGTCTTTTAATTATCACTTTAGCCAGTTATCTTCTTGGCAGAAATTATCTAAGCGAAATTAGTTTTAAAAAATCGATCGATGCAATTGCTAAAAATAATTTAAAAGATACTTATGAAAATCAAAGACAAGCAATTATTCTCAATCCATATGTAGAAAAATACTATCTTAATTTTTCTCAGATAAATTTAACGATCGCCAATAATTTGGCTCAAAAATATCAAGCAACCCAAAGCGCCCAATTAAAAGAAGAGGACAAACAAGCAATTTCCCAGGCAATTCAACAAGCAATTGCCTCAGCCAAAGATGGCGCTGTCAGACTTAATCCACAAAAAGCCCAAAACTGGGAAAATTTGGCAACAATTTACAAAAATATTATAGGTATAGCTCAAGATGCTCAAGTTTGGGCAATTTCTTCATATCAGCGGGCAATCGTTGCAGATCCGCAAAATCCAGTTTATCGTCTAAATCTTGGCGGAATTTATTACATTTTAGGAAATTATGATGATGCTATTAATCTTTTTAACCAAACTATTAATCTTAAACCGGATTGGCCAAATGCTTACTATAACCTTGCCTGGGCATATTATAAAAAAGGCGCCTATCAGCAAGCTGCCTCAACTATGGAAAATGTTTTAAAACTTTTAGATAAGGAAAATGACAAACAAGATTGGGAAAAAGCTCAAAAAGAACTGGAGATGTTTAAAAACAAATTAAAAGAACAAGAAAATCAAAGCAGCAATAACGAAAGTAATCAATTAAATTTACCAGAAAAACCAAAAACAACTATTGAACCAAAAATAGGATTACCATAAAAGACCAATATAATCCTAGATTGTATTATTTTAAAAAATTCAGCGGGTTAAACAGTTGACTACCCGATCGTATTTCAAAATGTAGGTGGGTGCCTGTTGATCTGCCAGTTGATCCCATAATCCCAATTTGTTGGCCTTGAGAGACAGTTTGACCAGGATTAACATCATAACGAGAAAGATGAGCGTAAAGAGTCTGATAACCATTATTATGATTAATTATCACATGACAACCATATCCCCAACTTAAACAACCAGCATAACTAACTGTCCCTGAATCTGCAGCAATAATTGGCGGAGATTGAGGATTGGCGATATCCAAAGCCATATGATAAATGACAGGATATTGAGTGATCACTCCTGAGGTTGGCCAGATAAAATTTGATGACCCACGCGCTCCAGCTTGAATTGAAGCGATAAATACTGATGAAGATTTTGGTGCCTCAGGAATAATTTTTCCTCCAGGAACAAAAAGCAGTTGACCACTAGCTAAACTAAAAGTCTCTTGATCAACAAAATCATTTAAAGTAAAATTAACAATATTTTGAGCATTAACATGATACTTTTTAGCAATTGAGTAGACTGTTTCCCCTGGCTCAACTTTATGAATCACTCCATCAAAAGGTGGAATTTTTAAGACTTGGCCCGGTTTAATCAAATCTGATTTTAAACCATTTGACCATTTGATACTGTCAACTGAAAGATTAAATTTCTTAGCAATTGAGTCTAAACTGTCACCCACTTTAACTTGATAATCAATAATCTCTGGTTTAGCAGAAACGACCGTTGACACAGTACTTTCATAAGGATTATAGGCAATAATTGAGTTTTGATAGCTTGATTGTTGTTCAACTTGGGCAATAAAAGGCGAGTTTTGAGCAATCACTGGACCAAAAACCAAAACCACTGCCACTACCATCAAAAGCAGTCCATTTAAAAAAGTTGAGGAGTATTTGCCTCTTTTGATAATTAATAAAGCAACGATTATATCTTTAAAAGATTCAAATAGTAAACCAGCTTTGATCAACCGATCCAAGAGATACTTCTTTAAAAAAGAAACAAAAAGTCCAAAATCATCCATAAAGACTTATATTATACCATTGCCGAAGCAATTCGCTCAAGAGCCACCTCAAAAGCTGCCGCTTTCAAAGGAATTTTTTTCTCAACCGATTTTTTCCAGATTGGCTCAAAAGCTTTCTCCATCATCACTTTTAGTTTCGAATTAACCTCTTCTTCACTCCAATAATACCCAGCTTTGTTTTGCACCCATTCAAAATAAGAAACGGTAACCCCTCCAGAATTAGCCAAAACATCAGGAACAATAATCACCCCATTTTTTGACAAATACTCATAAGCTTCCTCAGTAATTGGGCCATTGGCCATCTCAATAATAATTTTTGCCTTAATTTTTTTCATATTTTTCTCATTAATGACATTTTCCAAAGCCGCCGGCACCAAGATATCAACAGGAAGCTCCAAAAGCTCCTCGTTGGTAATTGAACGTCCGTATTTTACATCGCAAACAGAACCCCGACAATAACAACCAGCCACCATCCCCTTTTCTTTTTTACA
>CAYUCK010000010.1:7634-23321 GCA_964443335.1 uncultured Gammaproteobacteria bacterium
CCGCCACTACCTGAAAACCAGCCTCCTGCGCTAATTTGGCAAAATAATAACCAACATTACCAAAACCTTGCACTGCAATTGTTAAATTATTAAAACGGGTGGCGGAAGTGGAAGGGTTCCCGGCAGCGCGCAAATTGGACTTCATCTCTGAAGATTGTTTTTGACTCTGTACTTTAAGGCTGCCACTTTTAAGTGAGGCAACTAATTGAGCACTGGCGGGAGGGAAACTTCCGACATGACCCGTCATCAATTTTTCCAACAAAGCCTGCAAAATATAAACTCCTCCTCTTCCGGTTGCCTGGGTTCTTCCTAAACTCCCACCCATTTCAACTGGTTTTCCAGTAAATGTCGCTGATGATTTATAACCTTTAATTTTTTGATACTCATCAATCATCCAACTCATAATCTCTGAATTAGTATTGACATCAGGAGCCGGCACATCAATATCCTCTCCAATAAAATGAGCTATTTTTTTCACATACTCTCGCGATAATCTCTCCAGTTCTGTTTTTGACAATTTTTTCGGATCCACCGCTACCCCGCCTTTACCACCACCATAAGGCAGTCCAGCCACCGCACATTTAATAGACATCAATGTTGCCAAAGCTTGGACCTCTTCTTTAACAGTCTGCGGATGAAATCGAATTCCACCTTTATATGGACCTAAAGCGCTATTGTGCTGAATCCGCCAACCTTTAAAAACCTTTTCCTCACCATTATCCATTTTTACCGGAAAACTAAACTCATGAATATATTCAGGTTCAACTAATCTTTCAATCATTGTCTTATCTAAATTCATTTTTTCAGCCGTTTTTTTTATTAATGCTTGGGCTGATTCAAGCATTTTTTGACCTTGGTTCATAAAATTTTATAAAATTAAAATTAATAATTTTTGCGCTGCGAAGGCGCCTTTTCGAGCAAACTTTTCCCATTTTTTTGTTTGCGAGAAAATGACGCCGAGCAAATTTATGATTCAAGCCAACGCTCGACCTCCAATGCCGCCGCCACTCCCTGACCGGCCTGTGGCTGCTTGTCTGTAAATATAATCAACACAGTCTCCAGCCGCAAAAACACCAACAGCAGATGTAGCTGTTTTAAAATTAAAATTATATTTTTTAAGATCATAAATATCAGCAATTTTACTTGAATTTTTGATATTTGATATTTGATATTTGATATTTTCATAAGCTGCTCTTTCGCTAGTTATCACATAGCCTTTTTCATCGAGTTCAATTTGACCAGCAAAAATCTCAGTATCAGGCTTGTGACCAATAGCCACAAAAACTCCATCAAGAGAAAGGATTTCATGGTTTTTACGAGCAATTTTTATACCCTCCACTTTTTGCTCTCCCATTATCTCCTCAACAGTTGCATTCCAAATGATCTCAATTTTAGGATTAGCAAACACTCGCTCCTGCATGATTTTTGAAGCTCGAAATGAGTCACGACGATGAATGATGTAAACTTTTTTAGCAAACTTTGTTAAAGTCAAAGCCTCCTCCATTGCTGTATCACCACCACCAATAACAGCTACCACTTTGTCTTTGAAAAAAAATCCATCGCAAGTAGCACAAGCTGAAACGCCTTTTCCTCTGAGCCTTTGCTCACCTTCAACATTAAGCCACAAAGCTTTGGCACCAGTGGCAATAATTAATGAGGCAGAATAATAATTTTTTTCAACAGTAGAAACTTGTTTTTTTGATCCAGAAAGATCGACTTTAGTGATATTTTGATCAAGTATTTTTGCGCCAAATTTTAATGCTTGAGCTCTTATTTTTTCTATTAACTCTCCACCTAAAATTGACTCCTGTCCAGGAAAGTTTTCCACCTCTGAGGTTAAAGTTAGTTGCCCACCCGGAGGTGAGCCAGCAAAAACTAAAGGCGACAGTCCAGCCCGAGCTAAATATATTGCTGCCGAAAGACCAGCAGGACCACCACCAATAATGATGACTTTTTCTGTGTTGCTCATATTTTCTTTTATATGACTTATAAGTTTTATTATAAATTAATAGCTCTCTCAACCATTTGCTTCACTTCACTTGTTTTATCTTGAGGAACAATCTTACAAATATCAGAAATGACAATCTCTTTTGACAAACTATCAAGAGCTTTTTTAACAGCATTAATCTGTTGCAACACCTCGCCACAACTGCGATTTGAGGATAACATCCTTACAATCCCTTTTAACTGACCAATAATTCGATTAATCCTAATTTTAGTATTATCCATAAAATTATTCTAACATCGAATACTTAACACTAGTCTTAAAATATTTAATTTTTAATTTTTGATATTTGATATTTGATATTTTTATACCTAATACTAGTATAGAGTATATTAAATCTTCTGTCAAGAGCTTATTGATTAATTATAATATAGTCTACTATTGTAGACTATGAAAAAATATTGGCTAATAACAGTAATTTTATTAAAAGAGTATTTTACCTATCGACTTAACTTTGTTCTTTGGCGGTTGAGAAACCTTGTCTCAATTTTGATTCCAATTTTTTTATGGCAAACTGTTTTTTTTAATAATCAAGCTTTAAAAAATCAGACATTCGCTTATTTTATTTTACTTCATCTTATCTCTGGCCTAATTATCTCAACTACCACCACTGATTTGGCTAGACAAATTCAAAATGGCGAAATCATCAACCTTATTTTAAAACCAATCTCCATTTTTAAATACTATTTTTTTCGTGATCTTGGCGATAAATTAATTAATTTTTTCTTTGCCATAATTGAGATAGGATTAATCATCAATATTGTCCAGATCTCTTTTTTTAATTATCTTAATCTGACGATCCAAAATATTGTTTTATTTTTATTATTTGCCATTATTGGTTTTTTCTCTTATTTTTTTATCTCTTTGCTTTTGTCTTTTATTGGTTTTGTTTCACCAGAAGTCTGGGCGCCAAGATTTATTTTTTTTACTCTGTTAATAATTCTTTCTGGTTTTTATATTCCTTTGGAATTTTTACCTAAACCACTTTTTAATCTTCTTTTTGCTACTCCTTTTCCCTACTTTGTATATCTGCCAACTAAAATATTGATTGGTGATTTTTATTTAATTAATCTCAAATTAGCCCTTATTGGCGGTGTTTTTTGGCTTTTTTTTAGTTATTTTTTAGTGAAATTGGCTTGGCAAAGAGGATTAAAAAGTTTTTCTTTTTGGGGAAAATGAGAGAATTTAGGCATCACTTAAAGATTTTTATTGTCTTTTCTAAGGCCTATTTTAAAGTCATCCTTCAATCAAGAATTGGGATATTAGCTTTTACTTTAGGAAAAATCCTGAGATTTTTGTTTTTTTTAGGTGTGATTTTGATAGTGTTTAAAAAAATCACTACTTTAAATGGCTGGAACTTACCTCAAGTTATTCTTTGTTATCTAACTTTTAATTTTCTTGATACAGCAACCCAAATGCTTTATCGAGAAGTTTACCGTTTTCGATCACTTCTTATCTCTGGTAACCTTGATCTAATCTTAACCAAACCCTATCATCCTTTTGTCAAAATTCTTTTTGGTGGCATTGATTTTTTGGATTTAGTCATACTTTTAATATTTTTTCTAATTTTAAACATAATTTTAATTCTTCAATTTACTAATTTTGTTTCATTTTTAGGTTTTTGGATTTTTATTTTTAACTCTTTTTTGATCTTAACTGCTTTTCATATTTTAGTTTTGGCAATGGCAATTTTTACTACTGATGTTGATCATACTATCTTTATTTATCGTGATATTTTGCGAATAGGTCAATTTCCAATTGATATTTATCAAAAGCCAGTAAGCTTTATTTTAACTTTTATTTTACCTATTGGTGTTGTCACTACTTTTCCAGTAAAAATTTTCTACCAACTTCTAACCTGGCAAAACATTATTTTTAGCTTTTTAATTAGTAGTTCATTTTTGATTTTTTCCTTACAAATTTGGAATCAGGCTATAAAAAAATACCAGAGCGCCTCAAGTTAAAAATTCCAATTTTAAAAAACTATGAGATATTGAATAAATAATATGTGGTAGTATATGTAAATAACACAAATATCAAAAATGTTTTTAAAATAATCTAAAATTTTATTTATAATATAAAAATGATTAAGGTTGATAAACTTACCAAAGTCTATAAGATTTATAAAAAAACTGGCAGTATTTTAAAAGATTTGTTTTTTCGTCAATATAAAGATCTAATTGCTTTAGATGAAGTCTCCTTTGAAATTGCCGAAAATGAATTAGTTGGATTTATTGGACCAAATGGCGCTGGCAAGACCACAACTCTTAAAATTTTATCAGGAATCCTTTACCCAACCAAAGGCAAAGTAGTGATTAATGGTTTTATTCCTTTTGAAAAAAAATCTAAATTTTTACAACAAATTACCTTTGTCATGGGTCAAAAAAGCCAGCTTTTTTGGGATTTACCAGCCATTGACAGTTTTTTACTTAATAAAGAGGTATATCAAATTAAAGATGCTCAATTTAAAAAAACCTTAACTAATTTAACTGATATCTTAAACTGTGGTCATCTGATTGAAAAACCAGTAAAAATGCTCTCTTTGGGTGAGAGAATGAAAATGGAGTTTATTGCTGCCTTAATCCATCAACCAAAAATTGTCTTTTTGGATGAGCCAACCATTGGCCTGGATATTTTTTCACAAGAAGCAATCCGTGACTTTATCAAAAACTATCAAAAACAGTATCAAGCAACCATCATCCTCACTAGTCACTATCTTGAGGATGTTAAAAAATTAGCCAAAAGACTCATTATTATCAATCAAGGAAAAATCATTTATGATGGCCCACTTTATGAAATCATAAAAAAATTTTCTCAGAATAAATATGTATCTTTAATCCTGGAAAAACCAATTCAAGAAAAAGATTTAAAAAAAATTGCTTTTTTGCGCTTTTTTCAATATCCAAAAGTAGTTTTTCAAGTAAAAAAAACTCAATTACCAGAAATTATCAATAAAATAAGTCAAAAAATTCCCTATCTTGACATCACAATTGAAGAGGAAAAAATCGAGGAAATTATTAAAAAACTTTATCAAAACAAAAAAAATTAACCTTTATTTAAGCTATCTAAAAATTCTTTATTATTTTTTGTTTTTAAAAGCTTTTCAATTAAAATTTGGGTTCTTTCTTCTCTATTTAGTAAACTCAACATTCGACGCAAGGTATTAACTTTATTTAAAGTCTCTTTATCAAACAAAAGCTCCTCATGACGCGTCCCTGACTTTTCAACGTCAATTGCAGGAAAAATTCTTTTGTTAGCTAATTCGCGATCTAAATGAATCTCCATATTACCGGTACCTTTTAATTCCTCATAGATCAGATCATCCATCCTACTTTCTGTACCCACTAAAGCAGTACCAATAATAGTGAGCGACCCACCTTCTTCACAGTTGCGAGCTGCTCCTAAAAATTTTTTAGCTGGATACAAGGCTGAGGGGTCAAAGCCACCAGAAAGACTGCGACCAGTACCGGTAGTAGAAAGATTCAAAGCCCGAGCCAATCGAGTAATTGAGTCCAAAAGAATAACCACATCTTTTCCCATCTCAACTAATCTTTTGGCTCTCTCTAAAGCTAAATTAGCCACTTTTACTTGTTGGCGCGGTGACTCATCAAAATTTGAAGCTGCTACCTCACCTTTGATAAATCTTTTTATTTCTGTCACCTCCTCAGGCCGCTCCCCAATTAAAATCGCCATCAAATAAACATCTGGATAATTGGTAGCAACTGCTTGTGCAATCTCTTTTAAAAAAGTGGTTTTGCCTGCTTTTGGCTGGGAAACAATCAAAGCTCGCTGACCAAAACCAATTGGAGCAATTAAATCAATAATTCGAGTAGAAAGGATATCTTTATCTGTCTCTAGTTTTATCTGACGATTTGGATGAAGCGAGGTCAATTCATCAAACTTTCTTCTTTTAGCTGATTGCTCTTCAGTCATCTCAGCGCCGTTAATCTTTTTAATTAACAAAAGCGAATGAAATCGTTCACCCATTTTTGGTGGACGAGCCAATCCCTCAACTTCATCGCCTCGACGAAGCCAAAATCGGCGAATTTGAGAGGTAGAAACATAAATATCTGAATCAGGTGACAATACATAGTTTTTGCGCAAAAAACCATAACCACCATAAGTAATATCCAAGATGCCTCCAGCCTCATAACTGATTTTTAAGTCTTCTTTTAAACGCTCCTCAAGTGGTACTTCCTGATCTACTGGAACAATATTTATCGCTTTCTCTTCAGGTTTGGTTAAAGGCATATCTTCTTTGATAACAATTGGTTTTTCCTCAACTTTCTCAAGCAGGGATGAGACATCAAGAGGTTTATCTTCAGCATTTTTTTTTCTTACCATATAATAAAAATAAATTAATAATAAAAAAGACTATTCATTTCTTAAAAAAATGTTTTCATGAAGAAAAGTTTTAACTGTCTTTCAACTTCGAAAGACTTCTTCATAAAGTAAATGTAAATAAGAGGATCCTCCCATTTTTAGAGGTATTTGCTTTTTCCCTCGAAAGGAAACGAGAAGGCGCCTCTTGAAAATCATAAAATATTTTTCAAGAAAATCGCCTCATTTCCACGACCTTTTAGTCGGGATTACTCTTAGTTTAGATTGCGTAGAGAAAAAGTTTTTATTCCTCTTTTGGGAGGATCTATAAATTATTATAGATACTACCCTAACATTTGTCAATATGAATTTTTATTTTTAAAGATAAAATAAGCAAACACTAATGCAGCTGTTAATAAAATAAAAATTAAAACTACAACTATCAAAAGCATTCTGTTTGGATTATTTGTTTTTATTTTTTGACTGGTTTTTTCAGCATCTGGAAGGGTTTTTTGGTTAATTAAACTTGTTTGAGCTTTTGGTTTTACATTGTTTGAAGGTTCTGAAGATGCGGAAGCTGATGGAGATTTACTGGTACTAACGCTAGTGGTTTTATTAAAACTATTTAAATTCAATTTTTGTTCTTTAGTATTTTGAATATTTTGAGCTAAAAACTTACTAGTTGAGGTTTCAACTGATTTGCCTGTTGCTGTATTATAAATAATTCGATATGGCATTGATGGAATGTAGGCACTATCAATCTTAAAATAACCTTTTTCATCAGCAGTTGTTGTATAACTTGGATTATTAGAAAAATTCAAGACTATTGATACTTGAGCGTTAGGAATTACTCGGCCATTGCTGTCATAGGCATAACCTTCAAGATAATTTAAAATTGGAGCAAATCTAAAACTTGAGGCTAAAGCAGATTGAGCATTGGCATTTTTAACAAATTTTGACAATAGAGAAATAAATAAATTTTTAAGCCTAGAATATGAAGCTAAATTTGTTTTTTCAAAAACTAAATCACCAAAAAATTCTCCTGGCTCAAAATTAGATTGATTAACAGTGATAATAAATTTTCCATTAGAATCAGCTTTGATAGGATTTTCTATTAAAGGACGATATCTTGATGGTTGATTAGACTGGTCAACTTTTAAGCTGTAGGCTTTAATCTGGGCAAAAGGATGAGAAACTCTACCTTGGACAATAATTGTTGAATTAAGTTTATCAATATCAATGAAATATTCCATTAATTTAATTTGGCTAGACTGAGAAGTTGAAGTTGGCTTAATGGGAACATCTCTATGTTCAATTTTTCCTTTTTGGATTATTAATTCTCCTGTTTTCGATGGGTAGATATCAGAATAAATTTTTGAATAATTATTGTTAAGATCACTTGTTGATGCTACTGGAAAATCATAACCTTGCTTATTAACTAGCAACTTATAGGTGCCATCGGGGACTAAAAAGAAAAACGCTCCATCTTCTTGAGTGATCTGAGGATTAACTATATTACCTCCAAGTAAATCAGCTGGCGTCATTAAAGAAAAACTACCATCAGCTCTTTTAACCAATAAACTTACACTAGCTCCTGAAACTGGCTCAAGAGTCAAACTATCAAAAACTCTACCATATGGATCCCAAGATAAAGAAACACATGATGTTTTACTGAAGGCTTCCTCAAATGAAATCGTTCCCAATTGAATAGAATTTGATTCACCAGAGTTCACAGATGTCCCAACATCCAAATAATTAAGAGCCAACCAACGCCTTTCTAAACCAACTTTAGTATAACTTTCCCAAGTAAAAGGACTAATTTTTCCTTGAGCATCACTCCTAATTGGATTAGAAGGTAAAGAAGTTCTTTCTAAGTTGTATTCATATTTATTGTACAATTCAGTTCTATTATCTTTTTTAAGTACTCGCAGATCTAAATCAGAGTTACCCGTAGTACATATATTGCCAGTAAAGCATTCAAAAATATAAGTATTCTTATTTGGTATTAATCTTTCTTTTGGGTCATCAGAAACTGAAAGACGAGCTTCATGAACACCAGTTCGCTCTGACTTTAAACAAACCCATCTTTCGCTTTGTTGTTGAGCCTTAACTGAAAAAGTAAAAAAAGAAGAGAATAAAAATATTATAATAAAAAGATTTATTTTATTTACTTTAATTTTTACCATAAACAAGTATATATTAATTATTTTTAAAGAAAATGTCAAGGGTATTTTATTTTAAAATTATCTGGGCTTCTTTGGTTGATTCTTCAACTTTTAAAAATGAAGGATAAACGATTTTTATTTGGTATTTTTTGCTTTTGTAATCTGTCATTGTCCAGGTAGGAGTTGGAGTTGGAGGTTTGGTTGGGGTAATTGATAAAAAAAAATCAATCACTTTATTAGCTTTTTCTACGCTTTGACCATAGCGCACCCCAATGATAAAAACTAAAATAATAATTAAAAATACCAAAAATAAATATGGCCTAGACAATTTCATACTTTTATTATAAATCAACTTCTTGATAAAATATAAAGATGAAAATAACTCTTGGTTATATTGGTTCACCTGATTTTTCTTCATATTTTTTGGAAAAAATTTTAAATGATCAAGATTTAAAAAAAATCATTGAGGTTAAATTGATCATCACTCAACCAGACAAACCAGTTGGCAGAAAACAGATATTAACACCAACACCAGTAGCTCAAATAGGCAAAAAATACAATCTTGAAGTTTTAAAAATTGATAATTTAAAATTGTTTAAAAATTTAAAATTAAAAATTAAAAATTTAGATCTTGCCTTTGTTTATGCTTTTTCTCAAATTATTTCAAAAGAATTTTTAGAGGCACCAAAATATGGTTTTTGGAATCTGCATCCCTCACTTCTTCCCAAATATCGCGGCCCCTCACCAATTGCTTTTCCTTTAATTTTAGGTGAGGAAAAAACTGGTGTAACCATAATTAAAATGGATGAAAAAATTGACCATGGCCCAATTATTGATCAAAAAAGTTTAACAATTGAGGATACTGATCGCAGACCAGATTTGGAAAAAAAATTAACTGATTTAGGATTTGAGATTTTTAAAAAACTAATCTTAACTAATATAAACCAAATTAAACTAAAAAAACAAGACGATCACAAAGCCACTTATACTCGACTTTTAAAAAAACAAGATGGATTTATTGATTTTTTAACCTTAAAAAAAGTTTTAAATAACAAGCCTTTAAGACCTGAAGATTTGCCAAAAATAATTAAAAATTTAAAATTAAAGATTAAAAATTCCTCAAAAATAATCTATGATTATTTTCGAGGCTTATATCCTTGGCCAGGCCTTTGGACAATTTTACCCAATGGTAAACGCTTAAAAATCACTGATGTTGCCTTTGTTGACAACAAACTCATCCTCAAAAAAGTCAAACTTGAAGGAAAAAATATAGTCGATTTTGAAGCCTTTCAACAAGCTTATAATCTTTTTTAACAAAGTAAACAACTAGGTAGAAATAAATTCGCAATTTTCTTTTTTTTCCCGCAAAGCAGGACAAGCAATTTTTAAACAAAAATTAAAGCATATAAGCTTTCAAACTGCGAACTTAAATTTGTTTTAAAATTGAGAACTGCGAACTAAGAACGAAAAACTTTTTTCCTAATATCCAATATCCTAATATCAAATATCCAAATAACATATTCGCATATTCGCAGAATTCGTATTCATTCACATATTCGTATTATTTAACAAATCTTAGTTTCGCATCTTTAATTTTTATAATACTCTTTAATCTGAAACAAGATATACCAAGAAATTATTGTGCCTATTAATCCGCCAACTATACCCCCATAAAAAACACTTGATAATAAACTCAATAAACTAGCATAAAACATCAATCTCCAAGCTTTCTCCTCTTTTCTAAAAAGTCCTTTGACAGCCAGCGTTTCGATCACCAATGCTATTGCTAAAATCATCATCGCAATCGTGTAATTTAAACCAAAATACATCCTCCAACCACCCATCATCGGGCTAAATGGAGACAAAATTACTCCTAATCCAAAAGCTGCTAATATCCCTGGAATTGAAACAATTATTCCCAAAATTACCAAATAAGGAGTAAATTTAACAATCAACTCTTTAATATTTTCAGGTATATTAAAAGGCGCTTTATCAACAAGATAAAGCTCTAAAGTCTCCTCAAGCTGGCCTAAGGCTGATTTGATATCATTATTTTTTGTCATAAAATTTTTTTAAAAATTTTTAATAAATTAAGTATAAATAAATTTTTAAATCAAGTCATTGGCAATTGCCTCTCTTATCCAAGAAAAAAATTTTTCCATAACATATAAATTATGGTATGTCGCCAAAGTATAACCTAAAAGCTCACGATTTTTAAATAGATGATGAAGATAACTTTTAGTAAAATTTTGACAGACATAACAATTACAGCTTTCATCAATTGGTGAAAAATCTCCTCGATAACCTCCTTTTAAAATATCAATTTTTTCCCATTCAATTTTTAAGTTTTGATTTTTAACTTTTAATTTTAAAATCGTCCCCATCCTTGCTAGTCTTGTTGGTTCAACACAATCAAAAGTATCAATTCCATATGAAACCAAATCAAAAATATCATCAAACTGCCCCACACCCAAAAGATGAACAGGCCGATCTTTTGGCAAATAATCAGCCACCCAGCTAACTTGATCCCGCATCTCACTTTTGCTCTCACCCACTGATACTCCTCCAATTGCCACACCTTCAGTATCTTGTGAAATCACAAACTCCGCTGATTTTTTGCGCAAATCCTCAAACACTCCACCCTGAATAACACCATATAAGTGTTGTTTATTTTCAATTTTTAATTTTTGATTTAAATTTTTGATTTTTGATTTTTGATTTTTGATTTTTTTTATGCATCTTTTCAGCCACCGATGCGTCCTCTCAGTCGCCTCCTTTGTATACTCATAACTTACCCCATAAGGAATACACTCATCAAAAGCCATCATTATATCTGCCCCAATCTTCATCTGATATTCAATTGATTTTTCCGGTGTAAATTCAATTATTGATCCATCAAAAGTCGAGTGAAATTTAACACCATCATCAGATATTTTTACTAAAGAAAAGTTTTCTTTTTTTTGCAATTGATCAGATGAGGGGAAGAAATTTTTTCGCTTTCGAGGGGACCAGGTGCCATCTGACCACCTGGTGAGACTCTCGTGCGATAAAAATTTCGACCCCGAGTCATTTTTTCTTGCCAATGAAAACACCTGAAACCCGCCCGAATCACTCATTAAAGGCATTTCTAAATTAGCCCATTGATGAATCCCTCCAGCACTAAAGATAATATCTGCTCCAGGATGGGTCACCAAATGATATGTATTAACAAAAGCCACTTGAGTACCAATCTCTTTTAAAAGTGGTGGAAAAATTGATTTAATCGTCCCCTTTGTTCCAACTGCCACAAAAGAAGGTGTTTTAATTACCCCATGTGAAGTAATAATCTCTCCCAACCTCGCCCTTGACCCATTTTTTTTGGAATAATATAAAACTTTAAACATTTTAAAGTTGTTTAAATTGTAAATTTATTTATTTGTTTATTTAATTATTTATTTATTTTATTACCATAGAATCTCCAAATGAATAAAATCTAAACTCATTTTTAATAGCAATATTATACAAATCAACTAAATGTTTTTTTGCTTTTTTAAACTGCAAAAAAGCCTCAACCAACATCATTAGAGATGAATTAGGTAGATGAAAATTAGTGATTAAAATATCAACCATCTTAAATTGAAAAGGCGGAAAAATAAAAAGATGGGTTTTAAGGATATTGTTTTGCGAAAATACAAAATTTTCGTATTGAGCAAAACTTTCCAAAGTCCTCACTGTTGTTGTCCCCACTGCCACTAACTTTTTTCCAACATTTTTCTCCTTTAAAATCCTCTCCCAAACCTCTTTTTCCACTTGATAATACTCTTGATGAAGTTTTTTTGTTTTTAAATTTTCCTCAGTTATTGGTGCAAAAGTGCCCATTCCCACATGTAAAGTAACAAAATATTTTTTAATTCCCATCCTTTTCAATTTCTTAAAAACTCTATTGGTAAAATGAAGCGAGGCAGTTGGTGCAGCCACTGAGCCTTTTTTTTGAGCAAAAACTGTCTGATATTTTTTTAGTAATTTATCTTTTGATAAAGGTGTATCTTTTAGGTACAAAGGCATTGGCATCACTCCATACTTTTCCAAAAGATAAAATAATTTATCATAAGAAAAATTAAATTTGACTTGGAAAATATTTTTGTTTTGATCAATCAATTCAACAAAATCTTCTTGATTAAAAAAAAGCTTATCGCCAATTTTTACTTTTCTGTCAACTAAAATATTAATTAAAGTTTCTTTTCTAAAATCACTTAGTTCATTTACTAAAAAAAGCGTCTCAACTTTACCACCAGTGATTTTCCTCATCACTACTCTGGCGGGAACAACCTGAGTGTTGTTTAAAACTAAAAATGAGTTTTTGGGCAGATATTTATCAATATTTAAAAATCTATCAAAAAAAATCTTATCAGTTTTGGTCTCATAGATAAAAATTTTTGAATGATCACGAGGTGAGGTAGGTTTTTTAGCTATTAGTTTTTCAGGTAAAAAATAATCGTAAATTTTATCATTCATTTTAAAAGATTTAATTAAAATCACAAATTAAAAAATTATTGATTAATCTGTTTTTGTTTGTGTAGATAATTCTTCTTGCTGAACAGATATTGTTGGTGAAGGTGATGCAAAAACATCTGAAGTAGTTGTGGGAGTACTTGATGAAATATTGTTATTCTCTAAATTTTCTATCATTGCTAAGGTAGGTGTTGGAATTGTTGTTGTGTTGGTGAAATTTGATTCAGTTAGTTGCGGCTGAGAAATCTCAGTGCCATAATTAAGTTTTTCTTTAGCTTTTTGTTGAGTATTAATTATAATATCTCCCCTGTAGCCAATAATAGGTATTGCCACTATTAATAACAAAAGAGTTATATTTGCAAAAATTAAAAACTTATTGCTGTCTTTATTTGAGTTTAAAATTTTTTGAGTATCGATTGGGGTGAAATTTCTGTTCATAAAACTACATTCTACTTAACTAATTCTAAAAATTCAAATTTCAAATCATTTTCTTGCCTTTTTTCTTGATAAATAATTTTTTTAAAAAATTGTTGATAATCAGGAAAAAATACATCAGCCTGAGGATAACTTTTATCAATAACTGTTAAATAAAGTTTATCAGCTAAACTGATTGATTGAGCATAGACACTTGCTCCACCAATAATAAAAATCTCCTCAGGTAATTTCCTCTCTTTAGCTAATAGTTCTGCTTTTTTTATAGCTTCTTTCAATGAAGAAGTGATATAAACTAAACTATCTTTTTTCGATCGCGAAAAGATATTAAAGTTATTTTGGCTTGTAATTACAACATTAATTCTATTGGGCAACGGTCTAAATTTTTCAGGTAAAGACTGAAAAGTTTTTCTGCCCATTATCACAATATGGCCTTCAGTTAATTTTTTAAATCTTTGCATATCAGCTTTTATCTGCCACAAAAGCTTATTGTCTTTACCCAATTCTCGATTTTTTCCAATTGCCGCAATAATAGAAATCATGCTAAAAGTTTACCATTTTATTATTTTTTTATTTATTTGTTTATTTATTTATTTCTTTATTTGATTATTTATTTATTTTTTATTAATATCTTCCCAATACCCTCCAGATACAGACAGTGGTGCCTTAAGAGGCGGATGAGATTGGTAATTAATAAGCTCTACATAATCAGGTTTAAACTCATCAACATCGCAAAAATTATGATTAAATTCAACTTTTGGAAAAGGAAAAGGCTTTCTTTTAATTTGCTCTTTAACTGCCCCAAGATGAGCCTCATAAATATGAACATCACCAAAAGTATGAACAAACTCACCTGGAGGATAACCAGTGATTTTTGAAAAAATTAAAAGCAACAAACTGTAGGAGGCGATATTAAAGGGCACTCCCAAAAATAAATCAGCACTTCGCTGATAAAGCTGCAGACAAAGCCTGCCGCCAATTACATTTATCTGATATAGATTATGACAAATTGGAAAACGGGAAACATCCTCAGGACGCGCCATTGAATAAAGATACTCTGGATTCCAAGAAGTAACAATGGTGTTGTGAGCATTAGGATCTTTTTTTATCTCAGATAAGACCCATTTAACTTGATCGATAGTTTTACCATATCGAGTTGGCCAGCGCCGCCAAAGCTCACCATAAATCCGCGGCAACTCTGCCCATTTTAAAGCAAACTCCTCATTAGTTTTAATTTTTTCAACAAACTCCTCTTTTGTCATTTGAGTTTTTGGATTTTTTATTTTAAAGATCTTATAAGGATAATCATCCCAGATATGAACATTGTTTAAGACTAAATAACGGATGTTTGACTGACCTGACAAAAACCAATAAAGCTCATGAAGAACTCCTTTCCAATAGACCTTTTTTGTTGTCAAAAGCGGAAATTCGCCTTTTGAAAGATCAAATCTAATCTGCCGACCAAAAACAGAGTATGAAGCATCACCAGTATCTTTATCAACTTTTCTTACTCCATTTTTTAAAATATCTTTAAGAAGATTTAAATACTGATACTCTTGATGCATATTAAAAATGTAAAAAATTAAAACTAAAAAATCAAATCTTTTCCCTTAATTATTTAGTTTCTTAATTATTTTTTATTTATTTGTTTATTTTTTTTATTTATTTATTTCTTTATTTGTTTATTTCTTTATTCATTATTATTTAAACCTGTTTTTCCCTTTTTTCTGTTGTCACTCTTCCACCCTGCCATTGACCACGATATCTTTCACCACCGCCATCAACCCAATGAAAAGTAGCAAAAACAAATCGCGCCCCCATCTCCACCTTTACCTCAACTGGTCCTTCATTTTTTAAGCCAAAAGTAAGCTTACCTTGATATCCAGGCTGAGCTATACCGGTGCGCAAAAATAAACCACTGCGAAAAGTCGTGGTTCTTGGAATAAAAGTGGCAGCAATATCTAAAGGTAAGTTAACTTTTTCTATAGTTGAAACAAGGTAGTATTCGCCTGGTTTAAAAATAAAAAATGATGGTTTTTTTTCATCGTATTTTGCCAAAAGTTCAATTTTTGGTGTTTCTCTCTCCTCAACTCCCAAAAACGCTTTCCCATAGATTTTATAAACCTCGCCCAAACGCAGATCAAAACCAGCGCCTTCTGGATTAGTCAACTCTCTTTGAGCTAATCCCTCAACTAAATTAATTTTTTTCACTAACTCGAGTAATTTTTTTGGCCCAATCATCTCATCTAACATCTAACTTCTAACATCTAACAC